>JBBDIO010000059.1:43926-45295 GCA_040880365.1 Litorilinea sp. | reverse complement strand
CCGGTTCTGCCGCCGGTTGTTCTTCTTCGACGGGGGGCTGAGGTTCGACTTCCAGCGCCACCGGCGCGGTTTCGGCGAGGACAACCGGGTCCGGCGTGGGTACCGGCGGGATGTCGGCCGCAACTGCCACATTTTCGGTATTGTTGGCAGTCACCAACGGCCCAAATATCCAGCCGGTCTGGTCTCCGATACAGCATACCTGCCACCAGTCACCGGCAGGATTGCGGCCCACCACGCCAAATTGCTCACCTAGTATGGCTGCCCCGACGAGATCATAGGCGATGCCCGGCCCGCTGCGGATGTTGATCGCCTCTGCGCTCACCACCACATTAGGTGCGACTGACTCTGCTTCTGCCGCTGCGTCGGCTGTCTCTGTTTCCGAATCGGCTACTGTCTCGCTGGCTGTCTCGCTGGCTGTCTCGCTGGCTGTGGCGGCATCCGCATCCGACGCGCCAGGAGTAGGGGTCGGCGCAAGCAGGACGCTGAGATCTACCTCTGCGCCAGTGTCCTCTGCGCTGCTGTCCTCTGTGCCAGTGGCATCTGCATTGGCAGCCGCGATTTCTTCTTCGGGCACGGCTGTCGGCTCCGGCAGAATCGGCTCATCCTCCACTGGCTCATCTTCTGCCAGTTCAGCCTCTGCTAACTCCGCTTCGGCTGCGGGCACTTCTGCCGGCGGGGGTATGGGGGTTGATGTTAATGTAGACACGGGAACCGCAGTGGGTTCCACGATGGCAGCCAGCTCTGTTTCGTCGGACAATGCACCCGTGCTGTCACTGCGGCCACATGCGACCAACAGGAGCATGATCAGCCACAAGGCACCACCATATAATAATTTATGCATAGAAAGTGACTCCAAACTGTCCAAAATGGCGGATTTCGCGACCCACCCCACGGGGAACTGTGACGCCGAAAGTATAGCAGATGCGCGCAGGGTCGCCCAATTGGGGGTGATAGCTCTGAATGGCCGCGCCCAAAGTGGTTGGTCTGTTTCCCCGGCAATGTTACAATTTGGCAAGATGCGCGTCTGTTTGGCGGTTCAGATCGAGATTCACGCGGGTGATTCCGCGTGCACACGCTCAACCCAACGCCAGTCCCAACGCCAAATGTGAACAGTTTCTCGATATCGGGCTTCCCATTATGACGAATCACCCGCCAGCCGACGATTTCGCGACCCCAAATCACGCCTCCCCCATCCGGCCTGTCGCACAGATTCAGGTGCGCGCGTTGCGCTTTGCCGATGACGGCGCGATTCCCAATCACCCCCGCCTGCCGCTGCTGGTCTATGGGGGTGCGCTGCGCCTGCGCGATGAAGATTCTGCCGCACAGTCTGCCGCACAGTGCGAAGCCGTCTTTGGGCGTGCGGGCTGGA
>JBBDIO010000059.1:0-43826 GCA_040880365.1 Litorilinea sp. | reverse complement strand
TCTGCCGCACAGTCTGCCGCACAGTGCGAAGCCGTCTTTGGGCGTGCGGGCTGGACAAACTGGTGGCGCAACGGCATATTTGCCTATCACCACTATCACAGCACGGCGCACGAAGTGTTGGCGATTGCCCGCGGCCACGCGCGCGTGCAGTTTGGCGGCGAACAGGGCGAAATCGTGCCGGTGCGCGCCGGCGATGTGGTGTTGATTCCGGCAGGCGTAGGCCATAAGAATCTGGGCGCGAGTGCCGATCTGCTGGTGGTGGGCGCCTATCCCCCCGGCCAAATGTGGGATCTGTGTCGCGGCGCGCCGGGCGAACGCCCGCAGGTGTTGACGAATATCCAGGCCGTGCCGCTGCCCGCCACCGATCCTGTCTATGGCGCAACCGGCCCGCGCCATGTGCATTGGCCCTGACCCATACAAATTGTATCCACCACACTACCAGGCTTTCCAGGAGAAACGCATATGCCTTTAATACAGCTTGCCCATGCCGAAATGCTGGTCGAAGGATTGGATCATCCCGAAGGCATTACCTATGCTCCCGATGGTTATATTTATGCCGGGGGCGAGGATGGACAGGTCTATCGCGTGGATTTGGCCGCGGGCAGTGCCCACCAGTTTGCCCAGACGGGTGGGCTGAATCTGGGGTTGGCTGCCGATGCTGCCGCCAATCTCTACGTCTGCAATGCGGGCAAACAAGTGGTGAATAGGGTGACGCCCGACGGCACGGTGAGCGTTTATAGCCGGGGCACCGCCGCGCGCGCCATGCAAACGCCCAACTATCCTGCCTTCGATGCCGCGGGCTTTTTATATGTGGCCGATTCGGGCGCGTGGAAAGCGGATAATGGCTGCATCTGGTCAATTGCGCCGGGCGGGGAAACGGCGCTCCTCGACACCGAAAGTTGCCAGTTTCCCAATGGCTGTGCGGTGAGTCCCGATGGCAGCTATCTTTATATTGCCATCTCCCTCAACCATCCGCGGGTGGTGCGTTTTCCCATTCGCGCGGGGCAAAAGGTGGGGGCTGTGGAAGAAGTGGTCAGTCTGCCGGGCACCGTGCCCGACGGGTTGGCATTTTGCGCCGATGGCAGTGTGTTGGTGGCGTGCTATCGCCCCGATGTCATTTTCCGTGTGACTCCCGCCGGCGATGTGGGGGTGGTGATGGAAGATTATGAGGGCACATTGCTGGGCGCGCCGACCAATGTCTGCTTTGGCGGCGAAAACCTGACAAGCCTGCTGTGGGCCAATCTGGGACGCTGGCATTTGGGCATCAATCGCCAGACTGGATTGCAGGGCGCGCCGCTTTTCTATCCCTCGCTCTAGCCTATGGCCTTATGGCGTGTCGCAGACTACTCGCCTGTCAGGTTAGCCGCGTGTCGGGCTAGCTCAGCCATTTTGCCAGTATCTCTGCCAGTTGGGCGGGCTTCACCGGCTTGGAAATATAGTCGTCCATGCCCGCGGCCAGACATCGCTCGCGTTCGCCTGTCATGGCGTGGGCCGTCATGGCAATGATGGGCAACGGCGCGCCGCGGCGATTGGAAATGCCCGCGGCGCGCATGGCCTGGGCCGTTTCATAACCGTTGAGTCCCGGCATTTGGATATCCATGAGGACCAGGTCGGCGGGGGTTTGTTCCAGCCGCGCCAGCGCTGCAAAGCCATCGTCTACTGCCTCGGTGTGATAGCCCAGCTTGCCCAGAATCGCGAGCGCGACCTTTTGGTTGGTGAGATTGTCTTCCACCAGCAATATCTGGTGCGAGCCGTCGGCGGGGGACGGCTGGACCGCAGACGATTGGGCGGCAGACGATGCGCTTGATGACTCTGCGGATGACTCTGTAGATGACTCTGTGGGGTCGGGGTAGGCGGTTTCGGTGACTGCCGACGCGACCGACCCAGGATTTGCCGAGGACGCTTGTGCGTGCGCCGCGCCATCGATATCTTCTCTGCCGGCAGCCGTGCTGGTGATCTGCACCAGGAGTTCCAGCAGCGTGGATTGTTTCAGCGGCTTGTACATTTCCCGCGCCGTTACACTGCCGGCAACGTGGTTGCCGAGGGGTGTGACAGTGTCTGTGTCTGCTTCTGTCTCTGTTGCAATGTCTGTGGTTTGGGGGCGGTTGCCCAATTGCAGCAGATTGATCCACGCTCCCTGCGCCAATTCGCGCCCATAGACTGGATGCGTTTGCAACCATGACGCGACCGGGTCGGTAAATTCCGTATCGGTAATCAGAATCAGGTGCCGAGTTTTGTGGGGTGCTTCTGGTGGGGCGGATTGGCGCAGCGTATCCCATGCGGCGGCCAATCTATCGATCTGATCGGCCTGATCAACCGGATCGATATCGCCCCCACCTGTATGCTCCTTATTTGCCTGGACTTCATCTGCGGGGACTTCATCTGCCTCCATTTCATCAACAATCGCATAGGGCACTTGCCACCCTGCCAGCGTCAGCTCGAAAAACTGGTTTAGGGGGGAACGCGCCACGATGAGAACGGCTGCCGCCTGGCGCAGCGGGGCAAGCGCCAGGACGGGTGTATAGACCGGGGCGACCTGGCGCGCACGGCCCAGGCGGACCGTGAAGGCGAATGTCGATCCGCTGCCGATTTCACTGGTCACAGAAATTTTGCCGTGCATCATCTGGACAATGCGCTGGGAAATGGCAAGCCCCAACCCTGTGCCGCCATAGCGCCGCGAAATGGAAGAATCTACCTGGGTGAAGGGGGTGAAAAGATCCGTCTGGCTGGTATCCGGAATGCCGATTCCCGTATCGCGGACGGAAAAATAGATTTCGGCCATCTGCGCCAAATCGGCGCGCGGGGGCAATGTAGCGGCAGGTGTGTCTGCATTTTGACCTGTGACATCTTTAACGGTGATGACTACATGGCCGGATTCGGTGAATTTGATGGCATTGCTAATCAGATTCAACAACACCTGGCGCAATCGATCCGGATCGCCCCGCAATTGGGTGGGCACATCGGCGGGCAGCAGATAAACGAATTCCAGCCCCTTTTGCGCGGCGCGCAGAGCTGTGGCGTCGACGGCTTCTTCGACCAGGGCGCGCAGGTCAAAGTCGGTAACATCCAGCTCCAGGCGGCCTGCTTCGATTTTTGCCGAATCCAATACATCGTTGATCAGCGTCAGCAGATGCCGGCTACTGCTCTGCACGATCTGGGCATAGTCGCGCTGCTCCGCGTCCAATCCGGTTTCCATCAGCAGGTCGGTCATGCCGATGATACCGTTCATAGGGGTGCGAATTTCGTGTGACATATTGGCGAGAAATTCGCTTTTGGCCTGGTTGGCAACCTGTGCCATATCGCGCGCTTCTTGCATGGCGGCAAAGAGTCGGGCGTTTTCGAGAGACGCCGCGGCCTGTTGCGCAATGGTGCGAATCAGATAAATCTGGTCGTCGGTATAGGCGTCAGGCGTGTAGGCCTGGATGGAAAAGACGCCAATCAGCCGTTCGCCCCAGAGGAGAGGGATGCCCAGATAGGAACGGGTGGGCGCGCCCCCGGCGCGAATAATACGCGCCCGGACAGCCGCCGGCGGATCCAAGGAATCGCGGATGTAGAGCATTTCGCGGGTGCGGGCAATATACGTGGTCAACCCCAGGGGCGAATCCCGCCGCAGCGGCTGCATCTCTAGCCGCTTCCCCTGATCGATGTAGATAGGGAAGTAGATCGTATCGCTCTGGTCGTCATAGAGTGCCACATTAAATGCTTCAGTGCGGGCAATCAAGCGGCAATATTCATACAGCGACTGGAGGACATTTTCCAGTTCCAGCCCGGATGTGATCGCCATGCCTACCTGATAGAGCGTGGTCATTTGTTCGGCGCGCTGTTGCAGATGTTCTGCATTGCGTTTCTGCTCGGTAATATCGGTCGCAGAACAGACTACATACTCCACCTGGCCTGCGCCGTTGATCTTGGGTGTGCGCGTGACTGCCAGCAGACGGGGTTCGCCGGTGGCGGACACGAGCCATTCTTCGGCGCGAATCTGCTGGGCCTGGACAAAGGCAATCTGATTGGTCTGGATGGCGCGCCGGGCTTCGGGCGCGGGCAACAGTTCCGACAGCGGGCGATTTTCCAGCGCGGCTTTTTCCTGTCCCAAAAACCGGGCATGGGCGCGATTGACTGCGCCATAGGTGTCGGGCGTGCGCAGATACCAGATTTGGGTATCGATGTTGTCGGAAAGCAACGCCAGTTCCTCGGAGGTGTGGCGCAGCTCGGCGGTGCGTTGCACAACCATTTCTTCGGCGCGCCATTGCGAACGGCGCAGCAAATATACCCATCCGGCCAGGCTGGCGCCGGTGATGGTCATCAACACCAGCGCCGCCAACGGCAGTCGCAGCGCCGGTTGTATGTAGGCGGCATTGGGCTGTTCGGCAATGATGGCGATGGTGCGCCCGAAAAGCAATAGCGGCAGCATTTGCGAAGGCGTGTAGTTCCACGGTGTGGCGGGGTGAAAACTGGATTCCCATGTGTGCGATTCCAATGTGCTATGCTCGGTGGGATAGGCAGATATTTCGTGTATCGCATCCGGGTCAGATACATCGACCACATGAAAGAATAAATCCAGCGTTTCAAAGGTGCTTGCCATTGCGCCGACCATTACCGGGGTCAGACTCAATTCGCCTGCCACAAAACCGCGCAGAGATGGGTCGTCGGTCGTCGAGTCCGCGCCACGATTGTGGAATACAGCCCGCACGACCCGCAGATCCGCCATCTGGCCCCCAGCTGAGTTGGGCAGCATGAGCGCGCGGCTGGCGGTGGTCAGTCTGGCGAGCGCGGCTTCTTCCATGCGTTTGCGCGTTTCTGGCAAGCTTGCCAGATCCAGCCCCAGGCGGGCGGCTGCGTCTGTATCCAGAGATTCCAGATAGTAGATGGGCAGATAGCGAACGTTGGCGGTTTCCTTTATGTCTGTGTCTGTGTCTGTGTCTGTGTCTGTGTCTGTGTCTGTGTCTGTGTTGGTAGCGGTGGGGGTGTTTGGGGGGAAGATGGGATAGGGCGCATTGGCTGCGTCTAGCCCAAACACCTGGAAATCTTCTACACCTGTGCGGTGGGCCTGGGCGGTGGCGGCGCGCAGCGCATTGTAGCCGGTCAGCGCGGGAATCCATTCAAAGGTGCGGGCCGCCGGTGTATCGCGCAGGATGGGCGCAACAAATTCACGGAATTCCTGGCGGTCTACATAGTTGGATCCGCTGAAAAAGCGGGCAATGCCATTGACTTCCGAATTCAGATAGATAAGGGCATCGGCCAATGTGCGGGTTTGCACACCTGCGGCGCGCAGAAATTCGCCCTGGCTGGTGCGCAGAATCCGATGATGCATCCAATAGCTGCTGCCCGTCGCCAGGGCCAGCGTGAACAAAAAAATCAATAGGGGTTCGGGGTGCAGCAACCAGATCGGGGCGATTTTGAGATATGTCCCCCGATAGAGTGTCAGCGCGATCGCCAGCAGAAAGACCAGCGCCAAAAGGCTGGCGGCGACGATATAGAGCGCGCGCCGCTGGCGTAGCACGTGATACCATGTGTTTTCGTGCATCTCCAATCCCAACACTGCGCCGACCTGGCTGCTGTCGGCGGCAAGGATAGGGGCATAGGCCGCGATGACATCCAGGCCAGATGATTCCGGGCGCGCCACAAAATTGGGGCCGAAATTCAGATAGGTAGAATTGATGTTGTTGGAATCGGTATAGGTCGATTGGGGGCGGCGGGTTTCATAGACGCGTTGCAGCGTCGGTTGCGGACCGGGCAGCGTTGCGCCTGTCTGCCAGGTGGGGCGCAACGCTGCGCCAGTGGCGTTTTGCACGATTCCCAGCCGAAAACCGTCTTCGCTTGCCACCGTCAGATAAATGCGTTCGATATCGGGATAGAGGCGCAGCAGGGCGGCGAACTGATTCTGGAGACGACTGTAAACCGGATCGTTTTCATCCTGGGCCGAAAAGGTGAGGTGGCTGATTTCGTGGGGCGCCAGTCCCGTGGCGATGTTGGCCGCGGCCTGCAAAAGTTCGCCGTTGAGATCGGCGCGGTGATTGCGATCAAAATAGAGCAGACCAAACCAGCCCAACAGCATAATCTCGATCAGCAGACTCATCAACAGCCATTCGTCCCATGTGCGCAACAGGGTGCGCAGGGTGCCGGGTACCGGCGTGGCAGGCACGGGGGTGGTCGGCAAGCGGCTATCGGTTGACTCTGTGGCGAGTGGCCTTGTGTCTGTACTTTGACGGCGTTTGATCCACCAGAGGCTCAGTGCCCAGACGCACAGGCTGAACGCGGCCAGCGCGGTCAATTCGGTGCCCCCCCACGCCGACCAGATCTTTGTCCAGCGCCAATCGATGGCGCCCAGGGCAACTACACATGCCCACGCTACCGCGCTCGCCAGACTCAGGCCCGCGCTCACCAGCAAGACGTCTCGCAACCGTGTGGGGGCGACAGGCGCGCCGGCGGGTGTGCTGCCAGATACCATGCCGGATGCGTGGCCCGATGTGATGCTGTGCAGGGTGCGCAGGGTGCGGGCAGCGGCAACCAGTCCTGTCCCGCCCAGCGCGACGAGCAACGCAGTTGCCGGACTCAGAAAAAAATAGACCGCCCCTGCCAACAGAAGCGGTATGCCGAAATGAAGAGGTGCGCCGAAATAGAGGAGTTGGCTATAAAGTGGATGACTATAGAGTGGACGGCCATCGTGGCGGGCGGTTGCCGACTCTTGCGCTCCCCGCGCGCCAAAAATCCAGAGCGCGCCAAAACCTATCAGCGCAATGCCGGTGCTTATCCAGTTTTGAGCAAGCGGGGTCGTGAGAAAAAAGAGCAGTGTCGCCCATTGATGCGCGGCCATGCACACGCCGAACAGGGCCAACCATTGCCACGGCAAGCGATCTTTTTGGCTTGCCAACCCAAAGCTTACTACTGCCAATAATGCGAAGGCCAGACCACTGGCGAAAAGAGCATAATCCATTAGAAACGGGCTGTGCGTCTAAGTGCTTAAAATCACAAATTGCCGTATTACGGTTTGTGCATTCATTTTGATCGGAGTCTTCCCAACCACGCCGGGCGCGGCAGCGCGGGAACGCATTTGCGCACAATTGCTCGCATAATCGCGATACGACGTTACTATGCCCCAATGCCTTGTGGGCGTCAACTGTCTTTTGTCTGATTTTGTGAAGAACGCGCACGCACCCGGCGCGTGCAGGTATCTGTGCGCGCCGGGTGCAAAATGGGGGACTATGATTTGCGCAGGACTTCGTCGCGGCTTGCGCGGCCTATTTATGGTTCGGGGTATATGGCTTGGGCGTATAGCATGAACGTGTATAGCATGGACGTATAGTCTGGGCGCGTCTACCACCCGCTCAACAGTTCAATGTATGAGGGCGCATTGAAAAAGATATTTGTGGCCCCGTTGCGGCGCATAATCGCGTGGATCTCATCGCGGATTTCCTCACGGGTTTCATCATTGTCGTCCATATCCACGGTGAGGATATATTGATCCGTCAACAAGGCTTGCTTCATGGCTTCCAGCGTGCGCTCATCCACGCCCGTTGTAAACTTCTGAAACGCGCGCAACAGCTTGCCAAACGGTCCGCTATATTCGCCATCGGGATCGATGACGCGCATCCCTTCTTCACCGTGCAATACATTCACATCGGCGTCGCGTTGATAGCCTTCGGCTACCAATCCTTCCAGGATGGCATCGCGGATTTCGGGGGTGGCGGCAATGCCGATGACATGATTGTCTGCGGCCTGCAATTCAAATGATTTTTCTTCCAAGGTTCTGCTCCTTTTCATGCATTTTTATGCTAACCCGTGCATCTCTATGCTAATCCGGTCTGGGCTAATCTGGTGAGGTTCCTGTGCGCACACCCGGATTGGTTGGCTTGGTCTGCCTGTTCATCTTGCCACTATAGCCCTCGCGCGGTGCGCTGTCTGTGTAGATTCATCTAAATTGAGGGTATAGATTAGGGTAGGGGTCGATATGCTATCCCCATTTCCCGCCGCGTTATCCGGTGTGGTGTCTCGGTGCGCGCAGGATGGGGATGCCAGCCCAAAGGGGGTATAATGGGGCAAAATTCTGCACATTTATGTTTGCGTATAGATTTGCGTATCTTTGCGCACCAGCCGCGATTTTTGCCATGTCAACCCAGACGCCCGTGCCCCAGCCAGAAACAAATGCAGGTTGCCCCACAGGTCACGCCCCAGGTCGCCGCCATGAACGCATCGCCGATCTGCACATCCATTCTCACTATTCCCGCGCCACCAGCAAAAATCTGGATTTTGAGCACCTTACCCAATGGGCACAGCTAAAGGGCGTGCAGATTGTGGGCACGGGCGATATTTCGCATCCGGGGTGGTTGCAGGAAATCCGGGATAAGCTGGAACCCGCAGAGCCGGGTCTCTTCCGTCTGAAGCCCGAACTTGCCGCGGCCGTCCAGGCCCAGGTCCCCGCGGCGTGTCGGGCAGAGGTGCGTTTTCTGCTGGCCGGCGAAATCAGCAACATCTACAAACGCCCGGATCCCCAGGCCCGCACGGCGGAGCCGGGGCGCAGCGATGTGCGCAAAGTCCACAATCTGATTTTTGCGCCCACGTTGCAGGCTGTGGAATCCATCCAGATCGCGCTGGAGAAGATCGGCAATATCCGCGCCGATGGCCGGCCAATTCTGGGCCTGGATTCGCGCGATCTGCTGGAACTGGTTTTGGCCGCGGATGATGCGTGCGCGCTGATTCCCGCGCATATCTGGACGCCCTGGTTTTCTATGCTCGGCTCCAAATCGGGCTTTGATTCGGTCGAAGCCTGCTTTGGTGATCTCACCTCGCACATCTTTGCCCTGGAAACCGGCCTATCCTCCGACCCGCCCATGAACTGGCGCGTCTCCAATCTCGATGGCTATACGCTTGTCTCCAATTCCGATGCCCATTCGCCCCCGAAATTGGCGCGCGAAGCCACGATTTTCTATGGCGAACTGAGCTATGCCGCCATTTTTGACGCGCTGCGCAGCGGGGATCCTGCCCACTTTGGTGGCACGCTGGAGTTTTTCCCCGAAGAGGGCAAATATCACCACGACGGCCACCGCAAATGCGGTATCGCGTGGACACCGCTGGAAACACTGGCGCAGCGCGGCATTTGCCCTGTGTGCGGCAAGCCGGTAACGGTGGGGGTTTCTCATCGCGTCGAACGGCTGGCAGATCGGCCACCGGGCGGCAAACCGGCGCGCGTGCATCCCTTTGTCAGCCTGATCCCCCTGCCCGAAATTTTGTCCGAGGTGCATGGCGTCGGCCCCCAAAGCCGCCGTGTGCAACAGGATTATCATCGTCTGCTCGCTTTGCTGGGGTCCGAGCTGGCGATTTTGCGCCATGTGCCCACGGCGGAGATTGCCCAGGTGGGCGGCGAACCCCTGGCCGAAGGCATTGCGCGTATGCGCGCCGGCAATGTGCTGGTGCAAGGCGGCTATGATGGGGAATATGGCACGATTAAAGTTCTGGCCCCCGAACTGGGCCTGGCGAACAGCGCAATTCCTCAATTGGGCCTGTTTGGCGAGGAAGCTGCGCCAGTGTCCGATCCTGTGCCAGATCCCGCTTCTGAATCTGAAACTGCGGTTGCCGTGAATGGCACACCGCCCCCCGCACCCACGCTTGCAGATCCACCCACTTTTGCCGATCCAGATGGCTGGCAACCCCTGCCCCTGTTTGACGATGGAACGCTGCCGTCGCTGCCCCCTGCGCCGGTGGGCGTGCGGATGGGTGGGCCGGTGGGCAATGGTGAAGACGCGCCCGAAGGCGAACGCGCGCCGTGGGCACAGCTCAACGCCGAACAGGCCGCGGCGGTGCAATGTACCGACCGCCCGCTGTTAATTGTCGCCGGACCGGGCACAGGCAAGACGCACACCCTCACCACGCGCATTGCGTGGCTGGTGCAGGGGCGCCAGGCTGCCCCGGAATCTATTCTCGCGATTACCTTCACCAACAAAGCCGCCGAAGAGCTGGCGACGCGCCTCCGTACGCGTCTGGGCGACACCGTGGGCCGCCGCCTAACGGTGCAGACCTTTCACGCCCTGGGTGCACGGCTTCTGCGCGACTATGGCGACGCGCTCGCACCGTTGGGCATCGAACTGTCGCCCACCTTTGGCATTGCCGATGGGGAAACCCAGGATGCGCTGCTGGCGGCGGCCACACCCGACCTGGGCGTGCGCGACCGCGCCCGCCTGCGTGATCGCATTAGCGACGCCAAAAATCGGTTGGATCTGCCGGATGTAGATGCAATCCCGTCTGCGTCTGGGCCAGATGAGGGCGATTTTGCCGATTTTGCCCAGACGCTTGCCGCCTATGATGCGCAACTGCGCGCCAACAGTCTGGTAGACTATGATGACCTCATCGCGTTGAGTGTGCGTCTGCTGGAAGAAGTGCCCGCGGTGCGGGCGGCAGTGCAGGCGCGCTTTCGCTGGATTTCGGTGGATGAATATCAGGATGTGAACGCGGCACAGGTGCGTTTTCTGCGCCAACTGGTCGGTCCTGCCACGAATATTTGTGCGATTGGCGACCCGGATCAGGCCATCTATGGCTTTCGCGGGGCCGACTATCGCCACTTTTTCGCCTTCGCCGAAGATTTTCCCAATGCCACCATTTTTACACTCCAGCGCAACTATCGGTCGCCCCAATCGCTGCTCACCGCGGCGCGCCAGGTCATCGCCAAAAACCCTGACCGCATGGCCGTGGAACTCTGGTCCGACTTTGCCGAAATGGTGCAGTTGGATGTCTGTGCTGCTGCCACCGACCGCGCCGAAGCCGAGTCTATCGTGCATCGCATCGAACAGATGGTGGGCGGCATCAGCCATTTTTCGCTGGATTCGGGGCGCGTGGATGGCGGCGCGGGTGGCAATCCCGACGCGAACAGGCTCTTGGACGCCCCAAATGTAGCCGCCAGCCCCGAAGATGCGCCGCGCACATTTGGCGATTTCGCCGTGTTGTTTCGTCTGCACGCCCAGGCCGCGCCGCTGGTCGAAGCGCTGGACCGTTCGGGCATTCCCTATCAGGTAGTGGGCGGGCCTGCCCCCTATGCCCATGCCGATATGCGCTGGCTGATCGCCGCGTTGCAATGGGCACAGACGCCCACCACCCACGTTGCCCTCTTGCGGCTGCTGGCCTGGGATGCCGCGCCCCACGAACTGGCGCAACTCCAGCGCGACCTGTCAACCTGGCTGGATGCCCATCTGCCCGCAGACTGTGATCCCGCGGCGTGTGATGCCACAGCGTGTGATGCTGGGCAGGTGTTGCAGCAATTGGTAACGGATTTGGCCGCGGGCGATAGCGCTGTGGCGCAGGATGGCAGGGCGGCGGCAGAATTGAGCACGCGCGCCCAATTGCTGGCCCGCTTTTGGCCCACGCTGCTCGCTCCCGCCGACGGGGAGGCGCTGTCTGCTGCCCCTGTGCAAAGTGCGCTAACGCGTCTGGGGGCCTTTCTGTCCGAACACGCTGGGCATTTTCCGCCGCTGCACGCCACGCGTTTTGCTGACTTGCACGCGCGCGCCCAGTCTTTTGGCGCGCAGTGGGCGGCCTTTTTAGAGGCGCTGGCCCTGACGCGGCCTGCCGATGGCTATGATCCCCGCGCCGACCGGGTGACGCTGATGACGCTGCACGCGGCCAAGGGTCTGGAATTTCCCGTAGTCTTTCTGGCCGGGTGCGAGGAGGGCTTGCTGCCCTATGTCCCGCCTGTCTCTGCTGCCCGCGCGGCAACTGCACCTGTCGCGCCAGAGGGCACTACAGAGGATGCACGGGCAGAAGATGGCACGATTGAGGCAGATATGGCAGTTTCAGATGCTGCCATTGAGGAGGAGCGACGGCTGTTCTATGTGGGCATGACGCGTGCCCAGGCGCGTTTGATTCTGACCCACGCCCGCCGCCGTCGCCTGTTTGGGCGCACCACAGAACCCCACCTCTCGCGCTTTGTAGACGATATTGAAGCCGCGCTCAAGGCCGTGCAACAAATGGCCCCCCGCCCGATGATTCAATCCAGGGCAGAGGGCCAACAACTTTCTCTGTTCTAGATTCTGATCCAGATAGAACCACAGATAGAACCACAGATAGAGCCATAGCCGCCGTGTTCAAAGGTGAACACGGCGGCGATAGCTGTGCGTGCCTGTCTAGTCGCGCTGCACGTTGGGAATGAAGATGAACGGGTTAGATGGATTGGTCGGGTCGATGGTGAAGATCAGCGTATTCGACGCCTGGCCGTCGGGTTCGGGGTTGAGTACCGTTACCCCTACCAGTTGAGCAATTTCCAGATCGGCCGCGGGCACCTGCACATCCAGCCGATTGTTGTTCATAAAGAGTGTCGGCCGCGCTTCGCCGTTCCAGTAGACCGTTGCGTTGGGGATGAAGTTCTCGCCACTCACCTGGAGCGTGAGAGTCTCTCCCTCGGCCCCGGTATTGGGCGGGGTGAGCGAGGTGATGACCGGCGCCGGCCCCAGGAGCACGAAGCTGACGGCATTGGAGACCAGCCCCGCACCGGCAGGATTGCGTACGGTGATGGCGGTCGTGCCGGGTGTTGCCAGCAGCCCATTGGGCACGGTGGCGGTGAGCGACGTGGTGGCGCTGAATGCAGTGGTGAGATCCACGTTGCCCCAGCGCACTGTCGCGCCATCTACAAAGCCGGTGCCTTGCACAACCAGCGTAATATCCCCGCTGGGGATGGTGGCAGACATAGGCGTATGGGCCGTGATGACAGGCTTCACACCCACGGCGGTTTCGGCCCATGTGTTGGGCGCATTCCAGCCTGCTGCATAGGGCCAGCCATAGTCATTGCCCTGTGCGTCTACCCAATAGTGACCGACTTTGATGCCCAGCGGGTGATCTGCCCCGCCAATCGTGGCGAGACTGATTTGCAGCTCTGCCGACCAGGTCTGCGCGCCCACGAAGAGCTGCCCCACCAGACCCCCAGGACCGGCCTGGTCGAAGCCGCCGGCGCCATCACCGGCATAGGTGAAGATGCCGCCGTCATAGTCGATGAAGAAGCCATAGTCATCGCTCTGGGCGCTGGCCTCGCGGCTCAGGTTGGGGTCGATGCGCACGCCGGCGAACGAACTCTTGATGGCGCTGGGATTGTCATCCGGCAGTTGGAATGTGCCTTGTTTCAGCCCCACGAAACAGGCGTAGAGGCTGCTGCCGGTCTGGGTGAGCAGAACAGTTCCCTGGCTTTCTGCATCATAGGGCGCCAGCTGCACCTGTACTGCGTTGGCATAGACGCTGTCTTCACACAGCCCGTCGATGGTGGGCGCGCCGCCGCTGGGGATCAGCATGGGCGCGACCTGGAAGCCTGCCGCGGTCGCGTCCGTCGCGCCTTCACTGTCTTCGGCGGTCAGCGTGGCGGTATAGAAGCCGGTTGTCAGGCCATAGACGTTGAGATTAGCGCCCGTGCCCAGTGCGCTGTTGCCCTGTGGCCCGGTGAGCGTCCAGTCCAGCGCGGCATCGGGCAGCCCGCCGTCTTCCACATCGAAGCCGCCGCCGTTCAACAAAATCGCCTCATCCACCGGGTAGACTGCGCCATCGGTGGGGGCAATAATGTAGGGTTCGGGCTTGCGGTTGACCACTGTGAACGGGGCCGATACATCCAGCCCGGTGTTATAGCCATCGCTGGCGAGCACCCGAATCAGGGCATTGGGGCCATTGCTGGCAGGAATGTCCAGCACATTGGTGAGGCTGATGGTCACGGTCTCGTCGCCTGCGGGCGCGGCATAGTTGGAAACCAGCGTGCGCCAGCTTGTGCCGCTGTCGTGGCTATATTGCACCATGAATTTCAGCACATCTTCGGCATTGGCATCGGTTGCCGTCCAGGAGACGGTCAGCCCGGCGTCGATGATTTCGCCGCCCGCGGGCAGATTTACTTCTACCTGCGGTTGCGCCGGTCCGGGGGCCAGCGTGGCAATCACCGTATCATCGGCCAGCAGTTCCACGCGGATCACCGTTGCTTCGGGCGCGGGGAAAGTCGCGCCAAAGGCGACCCGCTCATTGTCCGCATCCTCCAGAATGAAGAGCGTCACTTCGTGCGGTTCGCCCAGCACTGCATCGCCTTCACCGATGAGCCGCACAAAGTAGGCGTCGGCCTGGAGACCGGCGGCCAGGGCTGTATTATCATCCTGCCCATAGATCCCGCCCGCTGCGAAGCGTTGCCACTTGCGCAGCATCCCCGTGCTGGCCGCGCCGGGCGGGATCACCCAGGCGTAGTCCAGTTCGCCTTGTTCCAGGGTGGGGGTAATGCCGCCGGTAATCAACACTGTGCCGTGGCTGGAAACCAGGTCGATGGCGGCAATCTGGGCCGCAGTCGGGCTGGTGTCTACCTCTTCGCTGAGGATTTCGCCGGCAATGCCTGTGCGGTTATCGATGCCGTTGAAGATGGCGCGCCAGGTATAGTCGCTGGGCCAGCGCACCGTGCCATAGGCCATGAGGTCGCGGATTCCGCCCGACGCGGGTGGAATCGGCTGGCGGGCTTGCAGATCGAAGCCGAAATAGGTCGCCACATTGTCCAGTGGGCGGTCGTCGATGCGGCAGGAATTGGGATTGGTGTAGGGATAGCCCAGATCCGGGTCTGCCGGTCCTCCGCAGTTGATGTGGTTGCGGTCATAGTTGTGGCCCAGTTCATGGGCCAGCGTCGCCACGCGGGATGAGCTGCGCCAGTCGAGAGGCGCGGCGCTGAGCGGCGGCATATGCACAAAGAGCTGGTCGAACCCCAAGCCGGCCATGCCGTTCAGCCCCCCTGTGCTGGTGCTGGGGTGCATGAGGCCCGTGTAGTGGGTGCGCGCGTTGACGTCGTCGCACGCGTCGGGATCGTCTGAAAACTGGTCGCGAATCCACAGGCTCGCCATGATCTTCCAGTCGTCATCGGGGATTTCATAAGGCCCAAAGCAGGGATAGGGGAAGGGGCCTTTCCAGCAGACCTGCAATTCGGCCACGTCGCTGTTTTGTTTATAGGCCCAGATATCCGAGGTGGGCAACAGGCGTTTGGTCATGTCGACCATAGGCCAGAAGATGGAAAGATCGGTGGATGCCGTGGGCGCATGGGTGCGTACCGGCACAAAGACCTGACAGATCGGCGCTTTGTTGGCAAAGCTGACTGCGCGTGTCAGCGAGTTGTTGTCGCGATTGGGGTCGTCATAGAGCTGGCGCGGGTCGATCTCCAGCCGGAACTCTACGGTGCCGGGATTGTCCCAGCTGCCGGGGAGCTGGAATAGCCAGTTGTTGGTGGTTTGCGTGCGGTCGATGGGCGCGCCGGTTTGCAGGGGGCGCGTGCCGTTGAGGGGCGTCAACGGCGAGCCGGGCAGGGGCGAACCGCCGCGGGTGGCATGTAGACGCGCTTCCACGCCATTGGCCGATGGCCCCATATTGTGATTGGCATAGGCCCGCACAAAGGTCGGTTTATCACCTGCCAGCGGCGCGGCGTTGTTCAGATTCTGGATCCCCTGTGTCACTTCGATCTGCGCCGCCGCCAGATCGCGGGTGATGGCAGCAGTATCAAAGGGCAGGCGTTTCAGCCCGGGGCTGGCGAAGGAATTTAGGGCGTCGCCGTCATAGTAATAGACCCAGGCGTTGTCGGTGAAGGCAGCCCCCGCGCCGCCGGCGCCCAATTCCTGGATGGTGGCATCCTCATCTGTATCTATGGAAATGGTTGCCCGGCGCACACGATGATTCTGATTTTCAAAGCCTTCTACAAAGAACAAGAGGTCGCCGTGGCTGCTGAATCGCCCGATTTCCCAGGGCGAGCCTTCGGGCACGGTGTATATGGTGCGGGTAGAACAGCCCGGCGTGATAAATGAGCAGACGAGGCTGCGAATTTTCTGGTCGCCGCTATTAGTCTCGACCCACATAATGCGCGTGCCCCGGTTTATAATCAGTCCGGTGGTAACGGGCACCAGGCGCAGATAGTTGCCGCGCGTGTCATTCACCAGGAGCGTGACAGGACAGGGCAGGACGTCGCACGTAACAGATGCGCTGCGCAGTCCCGCGTCATCCAGCCAGTAGAGCGTCGATCCCAGCACCAGAATATCCGTGGGATTGGCTGCGGTGTTGGCCGCGATTTGAATGCCGCCGCCGCCGTCTTTGTTCACTCGCCGAATCTCGGTGCCGGTGATCCAATAGACCCACTCGCCCGCGGGGAAGAGGCGCGACCCCGAACTCGGAAAATCGGAGCCTGTGGCATAGAGCAGGATGGGCGGATCGTAGGGATCGCCCGAAGGTCGGAAATAAATCCCCCGCACGACATCGCCCACGGCAGCCGCATTATAGTAATAAAGACCCTCGGCATCGGCGTTCATGTTCAGAAATGTGACACAATCCGCCGCTGTGGTGGTCGACAGGGTGCGGATGGTGGTGCCATTGACGGGCTTGCGCCGGAGAAAGCCCGGCCACGAAAACTCCACGCCGCCGTAGCAGCGGTAGGCCCAATAGAGCATCCCCGAAGAGAGTGTCCACTCGTTAAGCTGTTCGTTGACTACGGTTTGCGGTGTTTGATAGGTAGCGTCGGTCTCTGCGCGCGCCGTTTGCGCGGTAGAGACTGCGCCAATCCACAACATGAGCAGAAGTAATAGTGTGTGAATCACCCGTCTTGCCATCACTTGCCTCCCCCAGAGGATCGAACCTGAGCGTTATAAAATTGCCGGAATCGTTAAAGAAATCGTCAAAGGAATTATGTCCATCGGGCTGCGTAGGCACCGTGTCAACTGAATCCCTGTCTGCAGAATGGAATTGATGGACGCAAAGATAGACGGCAACCTGTGCTGCGTTGCCGGTTGGTAAGCGATCAGTTCGTTTGACCAGCCGGATCGGGTCTGGCGCTGTGGGCGGTATGCGCGGATACACAGGTTAACTGTGTCCTGGGCGCGATTATACTGCGCTTTTGTGCGCTTGTATAGGGGGCATTTTGTAAGTGGGGCGCGATACAAGCCAGGCAATTTTCGGAGCAGGACCCCGATTTTTGTGGACAAGTCAGTCCGTGGGCACTTCTACAGGCGAGTGGCTGCCTGTCTTTCCCTTCCGTATTCTGGGCTAGGGCCGCGGTTCCAACCAGCGTTCGAGGACTGCCGCCAGTTCCTGGGGTCGAACGGGTTTGGAGACAAAATCATTCATGCCCGCGGCCAGACACGCCGTGCGATCGCTTTCCAGGGCATGGGCGGTCATGGCGATGATGGG
Organism: Litorilinea sp.; assembly: GCA_040880365.1. Taxonomy (GTDB): domain Bacteria; phylum Chloroflexota; class Anaerolineae; order Caldilineales; family Caldilineaceae; genus JBBDIO01. The sequence continues at coordinate 26,681 of JBBDIO010000059.1, read as the reverse complement.
AATGCTGTGATTGCGCACGTCGGAGTTTGTATCGCGAATCACGCCGGTGGCTTCAAACCCATCCATTTCGGGCATCTGAATATCCATAAGCACAGCATCATAGTCTTCGGCTTCCAGCGCGGTCACTGCTTCGCGCCCGTTGCCGGCCGTATCGGCGTGATAGCCCAGCTTTTTGAGCATAGCCAGGCCGACGCGTTGATTGACCAGATTGTCTTCGACCAGCAAAACCCGCGCGACTGCATGGTGTATGGGCGGGGGCGCCGCCAGCGCGGGGGGCGATTGGAGTGTTTGCGCGGGGACGGGCGGCGGCGCGAGGGGCACGCCGGAACTGCCGGTCTCCAGATGCAAGGCGGCCTGGAGACGTCGCCGAAATTCTACCCGTTTGACGGGCTTGGCAAGGATGTGTGCATAGCCTGCGCTAAAGAGCCGCGAGCGTTCGATGCGGTCGGTGATGACTGTCATCACCACCAGCGCGGTTGCCTTGAGCGTGGGGTCGATGTAGATGAGCTTGGCAAGCTCGGCGCCCGATGCGTGGCGCAGATCGTATTCCACAATGGCGGCATCGTAGGGCGCGCGGGCGCGCACGGCGCGATGCAGATGGGCCAGCGCGTCGGCGGCGTTATCGACCAGGGTGAACTGGCACTGCCAGCGCGTCAGATGGGCCGCCGCCGCCGCACGCGCGGCCGGGCTGTCGTCGGCTACCAATATCCGGCGCCCGCGCAGATTGGCAGAGGCATTTGCGTCAATCAATTCGCCCGGCTCTTCGGCGCGCCCAAAGCACGCGGTGAACCAGAAGGTGGTGCCCCCCTGGTCGTTGTTCTCGACTCCGATTTCGCCGCCCATCAATTCGACCAGCTTTTTGGAAATGACCAGCCCCAGACCCGTACCCCCAAACCGCCGGCTGCTGGAAGAATCGGCCTGGGTGAAGGGTTGAAATAGCACTTCAAACCGGCTGGGATCGATGCCTACGCCGGTGTCGCGCACACTAAACCGCATCTGGACCGCGGCCTCGATCTGGGTCTCATCCCCGGTCTGGGTCTCGTTCTCAATGGTGGCTTCAACGACGACTTCGCCTTCTTCGGTGAATTTAATGGCATTGCCCACCAGATTGAGGAGAATCTGGCGCAGACGGCTGGGGTCGCCTGTAAAGCGGCGCACAACGCGCTGGGTTGCCACATAGGCCAGCTCCAGCCCCTTGTTTTGAGCGGTGGCGGCCAAACTGTCGCAGACTGTTTCCAGCACTTCGGCAGGATCAAACGCCACCCGATCCAGTTCTAGCCGGTCGGCTTCGATTTTGGAAAAGTCGAGAATATCATCGATGACCGCGAGCAGATGTTCACCGCTGCGCCGCATGATCTCCACATATTCGCGTTGTGCGGTGGTCAGCCCGGTATCCAGAAGCAGCGCGGCCATTCCGATTACCCCATTCATGGGGGTACGAATTTCGTGGCTCATGTTGGCTAAAAAGCGGCTTTTGGCAATGTTGGCGCTTTCGGCATGTTGCGCCAGTTCGTTGGCGCGTTCGACTGCCATTTCCAGGCGCAACAAGTCCAGACGCCGACGAAACCCTTCGTCCAGGGTGCTTGCCATCTCGCGTAGAAAATCGACATCAATTTTGTCGAACGCATGGGGCTTTTCGCTGTTGATCGCCAGCGTACCAAAGGAGAATGGCACATCCAGCACCGAACGAATGGAGAAAGCTCCCGAAATGGCATTGATATTGGAGCGTTCGTTATAGCGATCTTCGGTTTGCAGATCTGGCCGATAGGCGACCGCCTGTTTGCGCCAGATCTCCAGCAGGATGGGCACGTCGGGGTCATCCTGCTCGGCGAATATCTGGCTACTGGCGTCGCCGCGGTCGAAATAGAAAATAACATGGGGCGGATCGTAGCTTTCATCCACCATGTTCACGCTGAAGGCACGAAAGGGCACTGCCAATTCACGTAACCCCTTGCGCACATTGATCATCACCAGGCGCATGTCGTTGCTGTGGGTCATGGCCCAGATTGCATCGCGCAGCCGACCCATCACCCGCCGGCGCGTTTCTTCCAATGCCTGTTCTGTGACCAACCGCCGCAAAAGCAGGATGCCCCGGATTTTGCCCTGGGTGTGGCTGCTTTCTGCGCCATCTTCTGCACTTGTCTCTGCACCCGTCTCTGCATCCATCACTGTGCTGATTTGCGGATCGGCGGCTTTGGAGTCGGGTAATTCGTTGCTGTCGGGGCGTGCAGCCATATCAGGTTCATAGATGGCCTGTTCGTAGATGGCATGGCCGTTGACTTCTATTAACACCAGCGGCTCGTTGCCCCGTTGTCGGCGGCGTTGATAGTAGGTGCCGTGCCCATATTGCACGGTTTCTTCGATCAGGGTGCGCAGGCGTTCGCTGCCGTCCGCGTCGCTAAAATCGAAGACATTTTTTCCCACGCGGTCGGCGCGCGTCAGCGCAACGCCCGATTCATGAGCATAGTCGATAAATGCTTGATTGATATCCAGAATCAGACCCGATGGATCGATGAGGGTGGCGGGATCGGAGTAGGCTTGAAAGACGGCTGTATAATCCATCATAATATTTTCTATTTTCATCGGTTAACTTACTTCTTGGCAAGTCAATGAAAACGTGCCTTAAGCCGCTTTCATTGAGCCACTTCAGAGTATAGGCGCGCGGCTTGTCAGAACAGGTGCGCCATATGTCTTGAATGGTCTAGGTCAAAGGACCGGATTGGGCAGGCGCGTCACCATAAACGCTCATCATACGGTCAAACCGTAAAATCAAAATTGGAGAAGCCGGCGTACCGACTCCCCCAATTGAGCATATTGTATTTTACCGCATCGTTTTGTGGCACTCTTTTGCTCCGCATACACTGGTTCAGGCGCGCACGGGCGTGCGGCTTTCTTCCAGCACACGCAAAATTGCCGGCATAAAAGCGGGCAAATCTGCGGGCGTGCGCGAAGTGACCAGGTTGCCATCTACCACCACTTCTTCGTCTACATAGTTGGCCCCGGCATTGATGGCATCGTCTTTAATGGCGGCAACACAGGTCATGCGTTTGCCGCGCAAGATGCCTGCCGAAATGGGCACCCAGCCCGCATGGCAGATGGCCGCCACCAGCCCGCGTTTGGCGTCGATCCCGCGCACCAGATCGAGCACGGCAGGATAGCGGCGCAGCTTGTCGGGCGCAAAGCCACCGGGCACCACAATGCCATCGAAATCGTCTGCACTGACCGCCTCGGCCGCGACATCGGCCTGGGCAGGATAGCCCTCTTTACTGGCGTAGCTCTTCTGTTCTGGCCCCACCAGCGTGACCTGGGCGCCCGCTTCTATCAGGCGATAGTAAGGATACCAGAGTTCCAGTGTTTCATAGACATCTTCTACCAGAATTGCAATCTTCATGCCTTGGATACTCATTTTATACTCCTCCGCTATAGATATTCTGCACAACTTCCCTCTGTGCGATTAAAGCAATAAATTATCCTCTAAACCAGAGATAAGGATCGGGAACAGGGATAGAAGGGCGGTTAGATTGTGGCAGATTCAGCGTGAGCAGAAGCCGCATACCGGCTGTAGAGAAGAGTTGCGGTCGAATGGTCTTCCCATTCGACCGCACTCAAACGATGCCGGGCGGGATGTCGCGCTGCTTCGGCCCAAAAAAGGCTCTGCACAAAGACGACATGGGGAACCGGCAGCGGAAGCTGGCGCACCGCTCACAGGGTCGCAGGACTGGCATTAGCGGCGCTGGCATTAGCGGCGTAAGGTGGGCAGAAAGATGCGCCCTGGTATGTCGTTGTCGCGATCCGCCTGGAAGACGCCATATAGTCCCGCCCGGTCGTGGCTTGCCGTCACCGTGCCGTCGTCCGGATCGTAGGTGCTGGTCAGCGGCTGCCACCCTTCTGCCGTGCGGTGATACAGCGCGGGTGTATGGGCCGACGCAGAAGCCAGGGTGGGCAGCGTGATCCGCAGCGTGACCGGCTTGTCGAATGCCAGCAGCGGGTCGCCATCGGCGCGCGTGCTGACATTCAGAATAAACGCATCGCCCACCGGCGTCTGGTCTGGGGGTGGGGGCGGCGGTCCCAAGACGATGTTGACCGTGAGATCCGCCGGCTGTGCCACAAAGTTGGCGGGCGTTTCCAGACGCAATGTGGTGGTGGGCAGGTCGATGGTGAAGGTCTGGGACTGGCTGAGATCGGGTTGCAGATTGTCTTCGGGGCCAGTGGGGTCGGGATCGCTTGCCAGGGGCGGCAAGGTGTTGAGCTGGGGCAGATTGCTGCCGCCCGTGCGCCGCACATCTATGTTTGTGATGCTGGTGAGCATGGTGATAGATTGCAAAATTCCATTCAATGCTCCCAGATTGGGATCATAGAAGAGAATTGTATTATAGGCCTGATTGATCTCGCGCAGAAAAATCTCGCCATTGTCGGCGCGACCAATGCGGAGTTGTGCGCCGGTGTCCGGGTCGTTGTCGATGATGGTGGTGTTGCCCGGAATCCGCGCCAGGGCATCGCTGGGCAGCCACAGCCCGCCAAATACCTGCCCAATGCCGGTGGCGGTCGATGCGCTGCCGCTGAAGCTGTTATTGAGGAAAAGATTCTGCCCCTGGATGCTCCAGGTGGGTGTCGCGCCGGCGATCTGGTTGCTGATGGCAAAGGGCATTACGAAATTGCCGGCGTTGGCAATCTGCTGGCTCTGGGTGCCGGTAAAATCCAGCTGTGCGCCAGGGCGTACCCAGTTGGGCGCACGCGTGCCCATGTGCACCATGTTCAGCGTGCGGAAGTTGCGGACTAGCAACTGGCTGGCCGTTACGCCATCCAGCGACTGGCTATAGAAGAGGAGCAGACCGCTGGCGCTGTTAAATTCCCAGACGGTGCGCGCGATGCCAGATTGGCCTTGTGTGATCGATTCAAAGCGGACAACCTGACGGACTTGCCCCAGATACGTCTTGTTGATGCGAGTAACGCTCAGATTCTGGTTGGCGACGGCTTCGGCATTCGTCAGCACCTGGGGGTTAATCCAGATTTCACCCACCGCGGGCAGACCTACTTTGGGTGCAGGCCCTGTGGGAATCAACGCGCCCGCGCCGTTGTCGATGAAACTTTGTGCCGAAACCACGGCCCAACCTGCATTCAGGCCCAGCACGTCGTATTGGGCCACGCCACCCCCGGCGCCCCCGCCCTGAAAGTTGGCGCTAATCACATCATATGAAACGCGCACACCGGGTTGAAACCAGGCGGGCGGCGGCAATGTGCGCAGTTGGGGAAACAGGATGACAAAGCCCAGCGATTCGCCCAACTGATCATCCGGGGGTTGCGCCTGTGCCGCGGGAATGGGATCTGTGAGCGGACTCAGCGCGACGCCCACCGCCAACCAGAACGCAAGTAAATAGGTGACAAAATGTTGCATAGAATCTCCTGTCCTGTTAGGCTGTTTTCAAAACCTTGCGCACCCTTTGCAATCTCTGCATCCATGAGGCAAGTGTCTTGGTGTTATTATAGAGTCGCGTGTCAACACAGGGTCAACAACACCACACACATGATACAGGGCCAATCGCACAGGGAACCTGTAACCAGATGCCAACGTTGGATCTAGCGTTCAGACTTATGTACTAGCGTTCAGATTTATATAGAAGTGAAGTTGTGCCCAGCATTGAAATCATCCGCTAATCTAAAAACCAATCCACAATCCGATTCTTGCCTACGTCGCACAGCATTGCATCCAGTCACACAGAGCCGCATCAATGCGTCCGTACAGGAATCATCCATCCGCAGGAGTTGTTTTATGAAGACAGTATTCAAATTACAAAGTCTGGTATTTGCCTTGTTGCTGATTGCAGCCTGTGGTGGGGGCGCTCCGGAACCGACGGCCACACCCGAACCGACCGCACCCCCCACGCCCACGGCTGAACCGACTTCGGAACCAACCCCCGTTGCGCAGCCGGAATCGCCGCTGGCGGTGGATAGCCCTTTGGCGCAACCCGCCGCAGGCTATGCCGATCCCTTTGCCTATTGCGCGGCGGTGCAAACCATCGACGCGCCCGATGCCGACTATACCGGGCCAGATGTGCCCGAATCGATTGCCGTGGGGTTGCGCGTCGAATTTGATACGCCCGAAACACCCCTGAGTTTCTTCCAGGATTCTACGGTGTGGCGCTGTATGGACGGGTTGGTCTATGCCTGTAGTGTGGGCGCCAATTTGCCCTGTAGCGAAAAGGCCGACCTCAGCACGGAACCTTCCGACGCGATTGTGACCTATTGTGAGGAAAACCCCACTAGCGATTTCATCCCGATGGTGGTGACAGGCCGGGCCACAGTCTATCAGTGGTCGTGTGCCGATGGCGAACCCCAGGTGGGCGAGACCATCAGCGCGGTGGATGCCCAGGGCTTTTTGGCCGATATCTGGTATGCCATTGATGAAGATGTCGTGCGCGAAGCCGCAGAGTCTGAAGCGACAGAGTCTGAAGCGACAGAAGAAGAAGCAACAGAAGAAGAAGCAACAGAAGAAGAAGATTAGCCTTCAGGCGTGATGCCCTACGCGCCAAATAAAAAGACACCGGATTGCGACAAACAATCCGGTGTCTTTTTATTTTCAGTGCTATACCTGGCTTTACCTAGGGCAGATAGAAATCGGTGCCCACATTATCCAGCGCTACCCGATACAGCCCCGTCTGCCAGTCGTGCACGTCGAGCGTAATCGTCTGTGTAAAAGGCATCAACACCTGGGCGCACGCGCCAGGATTTTGGCCCGTTGTCATCTGGATGCGGATGGTATTGCCTTCGCGCAGCTGGCGGAAACGGTCGATGTAGGTGCAACTATTGGGCAGATAGCCGCGCACCACGGCCACCACCTGCACCGGATAGGATTCGCGCACCTGCACGGCAATGCTTTCCACAATCGCGGCACTATTGTCCCAGTCGGAACCGTCGCCACCCGGTCCGTGTCCCGGTTCGGGTATGGCCTGGGTCAGATAGGGCAACGCAGTGACCCAACAGCTGCTTTCGCTGTCGTCGGGGCAGAGGATGCGCCACCATTGACCATTGCGGCTGATGCCTGTGACCCGTGCCTGCGTGCCTGTCCGCATCCATCCGATAACAGCATGGTCGAGACCCGGACCGCGCCGAATGTTGACGTTGCGCAACGCTTCGATCAGCTCTGCATCGGTGGGCTGGGCATCGGGCTGGGGAGGCGTGGCGGGGCGCAGTTGCACGCACAAGCGTTGCCCCACAAAGATCCGATTGGCATTGGATATCTGGTTCCACCCTTGCAACGTGCGCAAGGGTACGTTGTAGCGCAGACCAATGCGATAGAGATTTTCGCCCCGCTGTACCACATGGGTTTGGGCACACTGGTTGCCAGCTACTGTGGCAGCCTGGCTGGTGGCGGCCTGTACTGTGGCTGCGAAGCCCGCCCACAGCAGCACACCGGCGATGAGAGCCAACAGCGTGCGCCGGAGGGTCGCCATACCAAACCGGGCCTGTACATGTCGATGTGGATTGTACACCTGGATTGTCATTTCTGTTCTTCCTCTGGTCAGTATTGAAGTCAGTTTTTTGCTGAATATTGTGCGATTACATCTGTTAAAATACGTGCCAAATCGGTTTTTGGGTTTGCTTTGGTTTTTATATCCATCATTTCAATTCCAAGACGCAAGCGGTTGCCAAAATGTTGCACTGTGGCAGGCCCAATTTGGCGATTGCTCACATCCCGATATTTACTCCCTGTGCTAGCATGAATTCATGCAATGAACCTGCGCCTGGAATACATGCATAGAATACACGAGGCGCGCCGGTTTGGGGCTGGCGATGACTGTCTGAAGTGTCGTTTTTGCTCGCCAGACCCCGCGCCGAGTCCGTCCATGAATAATTTGTCACTGAGTACTTTGTCATAGAATAATTTGTCATTGAGTGAAGGAGATTTGTATGAGTGCCAAAACAGATAAAGAAGAACTGCGCCAACGCCTGACGCCCGAACAATATAAAGTGACCCAGGAAGAGGGGACCGAAGCCCCGTTTCACAATGCCTATTGGGATAATCATGAAGAAGGCATCTATGTGGATGTGGTTTCGGGCGAACCGCTGTTCAGCTCGCGCAATAAATACGATTCGGGCACCGGCTGGCCCAGCTTCACCCAGCCTATCGACGCGGCCAATGTCATTATCCGCACCGACCGCAAGCTGTGGATGGAACGCACCGAAGTGCGCTCGGCCCAGGGCGATTGCCATTTGGGCCATCTGTTCAACGATGGACCTGCGCCCACGGGTCAGCGCTATTGCATGAATTCGGCCGCGTTGCGCTTCATTCCGGTAGATCGCCTGGAAGCCGAAGGCTACGGCGAATATCGTGCCCTGTTTGAAGAAAAAGTAGGCAAATAGAACCGTGGCGGCGGAGAGTGGCGCGGGCGGTGAACATGCGACCGCACCGTGGCCCTGGCCCGCAGCCGAAATTGCCCGGTATACTGCCTATCGCACGCCCCAACCGCTGACGATTGACGGACGGTTGGATAAACCGGCCTGGCAGGCTGTGCCCCGTTCGCCGCGCTTTCGCGATCTGGTGCACGGCACGCCGGCCCGACACAATACCCAGGCCGCAGTCTTGTGGGATGCCGATTTTCTCTATGTGGGCTATTGGATAGAAGAGCCGGTTGTGGCGGCGCGCCACACCCAGCGCGATGCGCCCATCTACGAAGATAATGACATCGAGCTGTTCATTGCCGGTCCCCATGCCTATTACGAATTGGAGATCAACGCGCTGGGCACCATCTACGAAGCCTTTTTTGTGTGGGATGATGCCTATGTGGTCCAGGGATTCGCGGAAATCCCCGAACTCCAGCAGGATGTGCTCGGCTATCGTCCGTGGGTGGGCGTGGGGTTCCAGCCCCATCCGCGTGGCCCGCGCCACGGGTTTTTTGGTTGGGATCTGCCGGGTTTGCAGTGGGGTGTCTGGGTAGATGGTGTGGTGAATGATGGCGCGGTGCGCGATCGCGGGTGGACGGTGGAGATCGCCGTGCCGTGGCAGGGATTGACCTTGCCGGCGCGGGGCCAGACCCTGCCGCCTGCGCCCGGTGATGTGTGGCGCATGGATTTCTCGCGCTTCAACCAGTATAAAGCGGCCCCACCTGCCCAGGATTCCGGCGCGTGGGCGTGGAGTCCGCACGGTGTGTGGGATTCACATGTGCCCGAAGTGTTCCCCTATATCACTTTCAGCGATGAGACTGTGTAGGGATAAGGCTGTGCCCCAGAGCAGGGGGCAAAATAGAGCACCAAAAAAGAGCGACGGGTAAATGCGATGCACATGCATCACACTCTCCGTCGCTCTTTACATAAATTGTGCGGCTGCGTCCCCTCACCGCCCTACACCGGCTGTCTAGATCGGCTGTCTATACGATTAGCTCGATCTCGCGTGCCCGGTGACAGGCGACCATACGCCCCGGTTCAATTTCTTCCAGGGGGGGTGTCACCTCTTTGCAGTGATCCACGGCAAAGGGACAGCGGGGATGGAAGTAGCAGCCCGACGGCGGGTTGGCCGGATTCGCCACTTCGCCCTTGGGGACGGTACGCTCGCGCTTTTCCAGCGGGTCGGGCTTGGGCAGCGAGGATATCAGCGCGGCCGTATAGGGATGTTTGGGCGAGGCAAACAGCGACTGGGGATCGGCAATTTCAACCACCCGCCCCACATACATCACCACCACCGTATCACTGATCTGGTTGACCACGCTCAGATCGTGGGAGACAAAGAGATAGGTCAGATCCAGTTCATCCTGCAAATCCATCATCAGGTTCAACACCTGGGCCTGCACCGACACATCCAGCGCCGATACCGGCTCATCGGCCACGATCAGGCGCGGGTTGGCTGCCATCGCCCGCGCAATGCCGATGCGTTGTCGCTGTCCACCGCTGAAGGCATGGGGGAAGCGCTGCATATATTCGGCGCGCAGCCCGACTTTGCGCAGGAGATCGGCGACCCGATCTTCGCGTTCGCTGCGCGAGCCGATACGATTGACCAGCAGCGGTTCGCTGATGATGTCGTAGATGGTCATGCGCGGGTTGAGCGAGGAAAAGGGGTCCTGAAAAACCATCTGGATGCCCTGGCGCAGGGGGCGGATTTCGGACTGGCTCATTTTTGCCAGATCGACCACCTTGCCTGCGTGGGTGCGATAGAGAATCTCGCCTGCCGTCGGCTCGATGGCGCGCACAATGCAGCGCGCGGTCGTGGTCTTGCCACAACCGCTTTCGCCCACCAGGCTCACGGTTTTGCCGGCGTGGATGGTGAAACTGACGTCATCCACCGCCTTCACCACGCCTACCTGGCGGCGCAGGAAACCGGCTTCCAGAGGATAGTATTTCTTCAGATTGTTGACGGTGAGCACGGCGTCTTGTGGTACGAGGTCGCTGGCTGCCGTCCTGTCCGCTGCTGCTTGCGTGTTCACGCTGGGTTTGGAGATTGCCATAGCTAAGATCCTGGATAGAGGAAGCAGCTTGCTTCCTGGTTGGGGCCTACAGATGTAAGCTGCGGCTCCTTAACATCACATGTGCCGGCCATAAACGCGGGGCATCGGGGATGGAACGGGCAGCCCGTGGGCCGATTCAGGGGGTTGGGAATCGAACCTGTGATCGAGGGCAGACGTTCGCGCGGTTTGGCATCGATAGTCGGAATCGAGGTGAGCAGCGCCTTGGTATATGGGTGCTTGGGATCGGTAAACAACTGCTCCACCGGCGCACGCTCTACTACGCGACCCAGATACATGACGACCACTTCGTCGGCCACTTCGGCAATTACGCCCAGATCGTGGGTGATGAAGATCATGCTCATCCCCTGTTCGGTCTGGAGGTCCTGCAACAGATTCAGAATCTGCGCCTGGGTGGTCACATCCAGCGCGGTGGTCGGCTCATCGGCGATGAGGATGCGCGGGTTGGTCGAAAGCGCCATGGCGATCATGGCACGCTGACATTGCCCACCGCTCAGCCGATAGGGATATTCTGCCATGCGCTGTTCGGGGTTAGAGATGCCCACCCGCCGCAACCATTCCAGCGCAGTTTCGCGCGCGGCGGTTGCGCTTTGGTTGGTGTGCAGGCGGATCGCTTCGATCAACTGATTGCCGATGGTATGCACCGGGCTGAATGACGACATGGGTTCCTGGAAAATCATAGAGATTTCGCCGCCGCGAATATCGCGCATTTCGGAGCTATCCGCCGGCAGGCTCAGGAGATCCACGTGGCTCGATTGTCCTGAGCCTTCGCGCAGATGATAGGTCGCTTTGCCGCCCACAATCCGCCCCGGTTTATCCACAATCTGCAAAATCGACTTGGAGGCAATACTCTTGCCGCAACCGCTTTCGCCCACGATGCCCAGGGTTTTGCCGGGGTGTACTTTGAAGCTGGCCCCGTCTACGGCCTTGACAATGCCTTCCTGGGTGAAGAAATGCGTTTGCAGATCTTCCACTTCCAGCAGCGGATTCTGGCCGTGCATATAGTCGTCGGTAGACGCTTTATTTTGGGGTACTGCTTGAGTTTGTTCTACGCGTTCCATTTGGCTTCCCTATGAATTGGGTCTAGTGGCCGCTATACGGGTCCGCCGCATCGCGCAACCCGTCGCCCATAAAGTTCAGGGCCAGGATGACGACAATGACCGGAACTGCCGGAATCATCAACCAGGGGGTCAGGGCAATCGCCTGTACATTCTGGGTGGCCTGCAAAAGTACGCCCCAGCTGATGGCGGGTGGGCGCATCCCCAGACCCAAAAAGCTGAGTGCGGTTTCGCTGATGATCATGAACGGCACTGCCAACGTCGCCGAGGCGATGAGATGGCTATAGAAGGAGGGAACCATATGGCGGAAGATGATTCCGCTCCAACTGGCGCCGGCAATCACGGCGGCGGTGACAAAATCTTCTTCGCGCATGGCAAGGAAACGGCCGCGCACCACGCGCGCCAGATCGGTCCAGGCGAAGAGCGAAATGATAATGGTAATGGCAAAGTAGATCTGGACAATCGTCCAGCCATCGGGCATGGCCGCGGCCAACCCCATCCACAGCGGAATGGTGGGCACCGAGCGAATGATTTCGATGGTGCGCTGGATGATGTTGTCGAGAATGCCGCCAAAGAAGCCCGAGATGCCCCCCAGCACAATGCCCAGCGCCAGGCTCATGGTTACGCCGATGAGACCAATCGTGAGCGAGGTGCGCGTGCCATAGAGGATGCGCGAATGGAGGTCACGCCCCTGCGCATCTGTCCCCAGTATGAAGATTGTCTCTTCGGCGCGGCTGTTTTCCGGGTCGGCTACGCCGATCAGATGCCGGTTGCTGGGAATGATGCCCCAGAGCGTGTATTCGAATCCTTCGGCAAAGAACCGAATATCCGTTTTTTGCGAGCAATCCCGTTCATAGGTGCGTTCCAGCGTATAGGGATCGCGACTGCCTTCGATCCCACAGACGTGGGGGCGAAATGTTCCCTCATCAAAAAATTGAATGGGCTGGGGTGGCACCAGTGCACGGGCCGAACGTCCTTCGCGCGGGTCGCTGATTGCCAGAAATTCGGCTGTTGCCGCGGAAAAGTAGAAAAGCCCAACAATAATCAGCGAGATGAGTGCCAATCGATGGCGTTTGAAACGCCACCAGATCAACTGGCGTTGCGAGGCGACGCTCAAGCGATCTTCCGTTGCCCCCACCGAGCTGTTTTTTTCTTCCGTTTCGTGATTCATTCTTGTTGACCGTTATCTGTGTCGCATCTTGTGATAGAGGACCGTTATTGCAGCCGGACTCGAGGATCGACAATGGCTAGGAGGATATCGGAAAGCAATGTGCCAATGACGGTCATGACCCCAATCATGAGAATGATGGACCCTGCCAAAAACATGTCTTGCGAAAGGAGAGAACGCAAGAGCACAGGGCCGAGGGTGGGCAAGCTCAGCACGACCGAAACGATAATACTGCCCGAAACGATGAAGGGCAGAATGTAGGCCGTGAGGCTGATGATGGGGTTGAGCGCGAGACGCACCGGATATTTCATAATCAGGCGCCATTCCGACATGCCTTTGGCGCGGGCGGTTACCACGTAGGGCTTGCGCAGTTCATCCAGCAAATTGGCCCGCGTAATGCGAATCAGCGAGGCCGTGCCCGATGTGCCCAACACGATGATCGGAATAATCATGTGTTGCACCAGGTCTACAATGCGCCCCCAACTCCAGGGCGCAACGGCATATTCTGCGGAAAACAGCCCACCCACGCTGAAATTGAACCAGTCCCAGGCGAAATACATAAGGACCAAAGCCAACAGGAAATCGGGCACGGCCAGGCCAATAAAACCGATTGTTGTGGCGACATAGTCTTGAATTGAATACTGGCGCACTGCCGAAAAGATCCCGATGGGGATGGCGGTGATCCAGATGAATATCACGCTGCCCAATGCCAGCACGATGGTGAGCAGGAGCCGTTCGCCGATGACTTCGGTGACGGGAATACGATATTGGAACGACATGCCCAGATTGCCATTGGCAATCTGGCTCATCCACCGGCCATATTGGACGTACATAGGTTGTCCCAGGCCATATTGAGCGCGGATGGCCGCGGCTTCGTCGGCGCGCACCTGGACCCCCTGCGTTTCCAGGTTGGCGATATACGAGGTGACATAGTCACCGGGGGGCAATTGGATAATCACAAAAGAGAGGATGGAAACCGCAAAGATGGCGATGATTCCATACCACACACGTTTGACTAAATAACCCAGCATTGTTTACGTCCTCATTGGGCGCATCTGCGGCAGAATCGGACGTTCGCCCGGCGAGCATCCGATTCTGCCGCAGAAATACAATCGTCGCAAAATAGAAAAATGCAGGGCGCAGCCAATACCCGGTTACACTGCACATGACCTGGGATTGACTGCGCCCTCGCACACCTGCTTACATGACAAACTTACCTAAAACTGGATAACGGTAGAGTTGAACGGGTCAACCCGTTATTCCGAAACTTCGAAGAACTGTTCGGGCATACCGTTGCCAGGCGTCTGGGAATAGACAATCCATTCCATGGGCTTGGTCACGTTACGCACGTTCTTCTTGATCAGCGTGGTATAGACAGGAATATCGACCACGATACCGATGCGCGCACTGTTGTCGCACATGATTTCGGTACCTTCGATGAACAGCTCCAGGGCACGATCCGGATCCGGTTCCTGCATGGCTTCCCAATGCTTGGCGACCATATCCTTCACCCACTGCGGGCCGTCATAGTCTGCCGGGTCCGGGTTCGGCGTAGCGCCCCAGACATCGGCCACCGGTCCCCAGCGTTCGCTGGGAATCAGACGGTCGACTACGGCGGGGTTGAATTCACCCGTCTCGAAGATATTCATCATCGACTGATTGGCCTGGTTGCGTTCAATCCACAGGCTGCGTTCCACGGGGTTGATCTGCAACTGGACGCCCACATTTTCCCGCCACATCTGGGAAATGCGTTCACCAATCGCGGGATAGTCGAGGAACGAACCACTCACGGCATCGGCGCGCAAGACCAGGCGGTCGCCGCTGGGCAGCAGGCGGTAGCCTTCGCTGTCACGCTCTTCCAGCCCAATCGAATCGAGCAGAGCATTGGCTTCTTCGGGGTCGAAGCGGCCAAATTCTTCGTCCCAGCGGTCGCTGTTGAAGTAGGGCAGCACGCCGGCGGGGCAGAACGAGGCGGGGCGGCCCACACCCAGGAAGAAGGTTTCATTGATCTCTTCGCGTTCAATTGCCAGCGAAAGCGCCTTGCGGAAGTCCAGGCTGCCTACGGTATATTCGGCAATTTCGGGATCTTCGTTCCAGTCTACGCTAAAGGCAACCTTGACAGGATGGCGGGTTGTGCTGCTCCAGAAATCGACGAAGTAGTTGCCTGCTTCTTCATTTTCACGAATGACGGGCAGGGAGCCGAAGTTGATGTGGCGACCCTGGATGGTGTAGTTACCCGCAATCGCGCGCAGGTTCAGCACTTCCAGCTCTTCTACCAATTCCATGGAGATGCGGTCATAGTAGGGCAACTGGTTGCCTGCGCTGTCCACACCGATGAAATAGGGGTTGCGTTCCAGCGTATACTCATCCGAAGCAATGCGCGAGATGGGTTTCCACGGCGACATGACCGGTACTTCCATGTTCATCTGCGGGTCGTTGCGGAAGAGGAAATGCAGGTTCCAGCTTTCATACTCGGCTTCTGTGGAAAGGCGGTCGGCCTCTTCCTGACCAATGAAGTCGGGGTGGAACTGTTCCAGATAGTGGGCGGGCGCATAGAGATTGCCGCCATTACCACCGGCCTGGCCCTTGTGCAGATGTCCACCTACGTTGGACGAAGCCATCTGGGTGGGCCACGACGGGAAGGGTGCGGCAAAGGTGATCTTGAAGGCGTAGTCGTCGATCTTTTCCATCACAGCCAGATCGCCACCCCAGTTGAGATAGCTGGGGACCGCAGTGGTCAGATCTTCGTTGAGCAGAATATGTTCATACCAGAACATATAATCGTCGGCGGTGAAAGGTTCACCATCCGACCATCGGCTGCCTTCACGCAGATAGAAGGTCCACTCGCTGGCGTCTTCGTTAGATTCCCAGTCTTTGGCAAGGCGGGGCACAACTACGGTGCCGCTGGGATCCCAGAAGATGGTGTAGTCGTTGACCCAGCGTTCGCCGTTCTGGCGGTCGCCAGGGCCGGTGAAGGCGCGGCGCAGGGTGCCGCTATATTCACCGATCATTTCCGCCGGTTCGATGACCAGCGGTTCGGCGGGCAGGCGCTCTTCGACGGGCGGGAGATCGCCATTGGCGACCATTTCCGCCAGCATGGGCGCTTCGTTGAAGGACTCCGGAATCGTGTCGATGATTTCGGGCCAGCAGCGATTGTCCCAGGTGCAGGCTTCGCGCGCCGCCAGATATTCATCATTGGCCGACGACCCGCCAGGGGCTGCCGCGGGTTCTTCGCCGGCCGGTTGTTCTTCGGCTGCGGGTGTATCTGTATCACCACTCGGTGGTGCCGGTTCCTGGCCCGATCCGCCGCCACATGCGGCCAGAATCATGACCGCGACCAGCGCGAGCGGCAAAATCATCCAACGTCGTAGTTGTTGCATTGCATTTCCTCCTGATGGGTTCCTGAATTGGGATTCGCTCTGCCCGATCCATCCGTTGCCATCTGCATGGCAGCGTATGATCCTGACAGAGTTGAGACACATATGTGCACCGAAAGTGCGACACATAATGCTGGCGAACTGGTACCTGCTAAACGTCACTATGGCATGGGTCAGGGAGACTTGCCTGTTTGACCCACAGCGACTAAAAATCACCGATTCTAACTTTATAAACCGCTGATATAACTACCGATTGATATAACTATTGATATAACTATTGATATAACTATCGATGTTTGAAGGGGAATCCCGTCATCCTTGCGCCAGGATATCTGCGCCAAAACTCGTTATGCCTGTCACCTGCTGCAATGAATTTTTACAATAGAATTTGGATTTGAGGCTCTATGGCAAATTGCAAATGTGCGTTGGGACAATCCGATGCGTGGCGAATGCGGAAATGCATTGTGTGCGCATTGTGCACACTGGCGCGGGTTTGGGGTAATATCACTCGTCAGTTCACTGCCTTCAGATAAAAGCCTTGCACAGCAGGTAATAAGAATATGCCAGTAACACACCTTGCCGCGTTTGCCTGGCGAAGATTGACAAGAGCGCAGCGGTTAAACATTTGGCTGGTACTTTGCCAACTGATACTTTGCCAAATTGAAAGGTAGAGTGTGGGAACAGATTGTACGCAGAACGATAACCATCCTACCAATTACCCGGCACTCTGTCAATCCGCGTTTAATCGGGCGCGCGGTTTACACGCCTCGCCGCTCGCCCTTTCGGTGTTGGCGATTGGTTGAGACCATCTCCGTTGCATAGTAGAATTGCAGGGGTTCCTGTCGTCCGCGCGGGGGAAACGCAGGTGAAACGCCGGCGCGCCCAACCCGTCAGCCAGGCCGGGCACACTCGATACACGCGCGTAGGCATCGCATTTTCGCAAAAAATTTTCTAATTGCCATTTTATTAAGGAGATGGATATGACCGTTAGCGGCGCTCCAATGCATGACCAAGCTCAATTAACCCCTGTGACAGTTGCCCACGGTGATGGCATTGGCCCCGAGATCATGGAAGCGGTATTGCGCATTTTAGAAGCTGCCGATGCGCGGCTCCGCTATGACACCATCGAAATCGGCGAGCATATCTACAAAGCGGGCCACTCGTCGGGGATTGCGCCCGAAGCCTGGACAAGTATCCGCAACAACGGGGTCATGCTCAAAGCGCCGATTACCACGCCCCAGGGCAAAGGCTATAAGAGCCTGAATGTGACCATCCGCAAGGGACTCAATCTCTATGCCAATGTGCGCCCGTCGATTTCTTATGCGCCTTTTGTAGCATCCCAGCATCCGGGTATGAATCTCACGATTATCCGGGAAAACGAAGAAGACCTCTATGCGGGCATCGAACATCGCCAAACCCAGGATGTGGTGCAAACGCTCAAGCTCATCACCTATCCGGGTTCGGCGCGCATCATCCGCTATGCGTTTGAATATGCCCGCATCTATGGGCGGCGCAAAGTGACCTGTATGACCAAAGACAACATTATGAAGCTGGGCGATGGGCTGTTTCACCAGATTTTCGATGAGATTGCCCAGGAATATCCCGAACTGGAGAGCGAGCACCAGATTATCGACATCGGCGCGGCGCGGCTGGCGGCCTTGCCCGAACGCTTCGATGTGATTGTGACACTCAATCTCTATGGCGATATTCTGTCGGACATTGCCTCGCAGGTAGCAGGCTCGGTGGGGTTGGCAGGTTCGGCGAATATTGGCCCCAATGTGGCAATGTTCGAAGCCGTCCACGGCTCCGCGCCGGATATCGCAGGCAAACGGGTGGCGAATCCGTCGGGGCTGCTCATGGCGGCCACCCAAATGCTGGTGCATGTGGGGCAGGGCGAAGTTGCCGAGCGCATCAATAATGCCTGGCTGCGCACCCTGGAAGATGGCATTCACACCGCGGATATGTATCGTCCCGGCCTGAGCACGCGCGAAGTGGGCACCGATGGATTTACCGATGGGGTGATCGAACGGCTGGGCGAACAGCCTGCCTATCTGAAGCCCGTCCAATATCGGTCGGGCAGAATTACCGTCCCGCCCACCGAATCGCCCTATGCCGAGAAAAAGCTGGTGGGCATCGATGTTTTTCTGGATTGGGACGAGGCCGAGCGCAATGCGGATGTGTTGGGACAGGGCCTGGAAGCGGCTACGCCTGCCGGGTGGCGGCTGGTGATGATCTCCAATCGGGGCATTATGGTCTATCCGCGCGGATTGCCCGAAACGTATCATACCGACCACTGGCGCTGTCGTTTTCTACCGCGTGCCGAAGGCCCTACCACGTTTCCCGCGGTGCTGGAATTGCTGGGCGCGATTCATGCCGGCGGCTATGAGGTGATCAAGACGGAACATCTCTACACGTTCGACGGGCAACTGGGCTATTCATTGGGACAGGGCGAATAGTTAGGATTACAGGGCATATATTCAGGGCAGGAATCGAGTCAGGCCGAAGCCTGGTTTGCTGCCCTGTGGGCCGCTACGCGGCGTGAGCGTTTTCTAAACGGCCCGGGGATAGCCTTCTGATTTAGCTGCGCCTTTCTGCCCTGGGGGCTGTGCTTGAAATAAATATCTTGCTGCTACCCGTGCTTATACAGGTTTTATAAAGGAAAAAATATGTTGAAAGCAAGGGACCGGACATGGAGAAAACTATCGGGCAACGGCTTGGTGTGGAGACGCGCGCTGATTTTGCTCGTGTGGGGCATTTTCGTGAGCATGGGCACCGTCGATGTGCAGGCTGCCAGTGGTCATGCCCAAAATCTGGGCAGTCGTTTCACCTATCAGGGACAGCTGACCAATGCCGACGGCCCGGTGGCGGGTATTTGTGACTTTCGTTTTGAATTGTACGACGCGCTGGGGGCCGGGGCCGTGGTGGGTGCGCCCATCGAAACCCCCGGTGTGACCGTGCGCGATGGCTTGTTCACGGTCACGCTGGACTTTGGCGCGAGTGCCTTTGATGGCGCGGCGCGCTGGCTGGAAATCGGGGTGCGCTGTGCCGACGATGGTACGGATGCCGAGAGTTATCGCCGGCTCGCGCCGCGCCAACCGCTGACTGCCACGCCCTATGCGCTCTATGCAGGCACCGCGGCGACGGCCTTGCGCGTGGATTGGGCGCAGATCACCAACATGCCCGCCGGATTGGTCATGCTGGCGGATACGTGCACCGAAAATCAAATGCTCCTGTGGAACGGCACGGCGTGGGTCTGCGTCGATGCCAGCACCGGACCTCCCGGCCCGCAAGGACCACAGGGTCCACAGGGTGAACAGGGTCCCCAGGGCGCGCCGGGATTACAGGGTGCGCAGGGACCACAAGGGGAGCAGGGGACGCAAGGTGAACAAGGGGAACCGGGCGAACCGGCACCCCAACCCGCACGGGTGATTTGGGTATCGGAAAGCGGCGCAGATTTTACCAGTGTGACCGACGCGCTGAGTTCTATCACTGATGCCACC
Organism: Litorilinea sp.; assembly: GCA_040880365.1. Classification (GTDB taxonomy): domain Bacteria; phylum Chloroflexota; class Anaerolineae; order Caldilineales; family Caldilineaceae; genus JBBDIO01. Next base: position 7,124 of record JBBDIO010000059.1, on the reverse strand, counting down.
GCCGAAAATCGCTATCTCATCAGAATCGGGCCAGGTGTCTATACGGAAACGGTGGATCTCAAAGCCTATGTAGATATCGAGGGCAGCGGCACAGATGTCACCACTTTGCGCAGTGTCAGCGGCAGCGCGACGCAGCCTGCCATCGACAACAGCAGCGCCACCCTGCGCGCCACCGGCGCCATCACTGCCGAAGTGCGGTTTCTGACGGTCGAAGCTCTGGGCACAGACGTGGGCTACGTGGGCGCAATTCATGTGCAGGATACACCGCCCGCCACCTTGCGTTTTTTGCATGTGACGGCCCGCGGCCAGGGGGCCAGTAATACCACCTATGGCATCTACACCCTGAATGCGTCGCCCACGTTGCTGCACGTCACCGCCCGCGCCCAAGGTTCTGAATCCAGCTACGCGGTGCATACCGTAGGCACGAATCACACAGTCATGCACCATGTGGCGGCGACGGCCATTGCCAATGTAGCCTATGCCGTCTATAACCAGGAGAGTTCCCCAGAGATGCGCCAGGTGTCTGCCACGGCTTCGGGTGCGACGGGCACCCATTATGCTGTGCACAATACATCCGCGGCCCCGCTAATGCATGGCGTCACCGCGTTGGCGTTTGGCGATGGGGGGAGCAATCGTGGCGTCAGCAATAGCAGTAGTTCATTCGAAATGGTAGACGTGACCGCCACGGCCGTGGGCGACAATGCGACCAATTATGGCATCCATACCCAGCCCGGCTCGGTGGTGATGAGCCATGTCGTGGCGACTGCCACCGGCGCGGATAGCACAAATCGCGGCCTATCCAACGTGACCGCGACGCCCACTCTGCTCGATGTACGGGCGTCGGCCTCGGGTGTCGATAGCGACAATTATGCGATTTTCAATCAGTCGAGCACTGCCTACCTCGATGCTGTGCGCGCAGACGGCGCGGATGGCGCGCTCAACTATGGTCTCTACAACGCGTCGGTATCCACTTCGAATATCCACAATTCAACCTTCACGGGCAGTACCGGCAGTCTCTATCTGGCGGCGGATACTTCGCCCATACGCATTGCCCATAGCCTGGCCGATGGCCCCATCGTGGGCACGGCGGCTGGCTATACCTGCCTGAACGTTTATAGCGCGGCTTTTGCCTATCTGGATGCCGATTGCCAGTAGCGGGCAGGATCTTCTGGGCGACCTAATCCGCAGAGAGTGAGGAGTTTATGCAAAACACATCTGAAAGGCGCACACGGGGTTGGATGGCGCTGGGCGTGGCAATCCTGCTGGCGCTTGCGCACGGGGGCGCGACTCCGGCACTGGCCCAGGGCTATCGGGTTGTGAGCTATACCATCGACGGGGGTGGGGGCCGCGGGCAGAGCAGCAGCTATATCCTGCGCGGGGTGACAGGTCAACCCGATGCGGGGCTTCATCTGGGCGGCGGCTATCGGCTCTATGGCGGCTTCTTTGCGCCGTTGCGTGCCGCAGTGGATCCCGGCGCGCCCTCCATATTCCTGCCCACGCTCGACCGTGGGCCATAAACTGCGCGTTTACCAGGTTTTGTTCCGGGGCTGTGAGCGTTTTCTAAACGTTATGCGCTTATTCTGTGTCGCGGCTACTGCGCACACAGTGGATTCAGGCCGCAAGGTTAACCGAGCAAGGTTAACCCAGCTTCATACGGTGCAGATTCATACTGTATGGTATATTGTCTGACCCACTGCCGGGCACACTGTCCCGCGGCTCGATTCACATTCAGATCAATCAGGAGAATTTTAGGAGAATTTTATGCTTCACCCACCCAATCCGGGAACTGTTTTTGGACCACATTGGCTGTATAAGGCCATCTGTCTGCCGCTGTTGGCCCTGGGGCTGGCGGTGGCGGTCAGTCTGGCGGGCTACAGCGTTGCCCAGGCGCAAATCACCATTGTGGTGGATAGCACCCAGGACCCCGACCCTGCCAGCTCCAGCCAAACCTGTACCTTTTCCGAAGGCGCATTCTTTAATCCCGCGCCCGATGGCGATTGTACGCTGCGGCGCGCATTGCGCGAGGCTTCGGCACGGCCCGATGCCGACCGCCCTATTACCATCGAATTTAACTTGCCCGCCGACGAAGCCGTGGATGGCGTGTGGACCATCGAGATTCAAAGCGAAACATTGGAGCTTTTCCGCAAGGATATCAGCATTGACGGCGGCTCGGTGATTCTGGATGGCGACACCCAGCCCGGTGGCCGCGATTCTGCCGACGGCCCCAAGGTGATGATCGATACCAACGATGAGAGCTTTGTGATTACTGTGCCCGATGTGGAAGTCCGCAATCTGGGCTTTTTTGGTGGCGGCAACCTGACCATTCAGGACAACGGCAATCCCAATGATATTATCGCCGGGCACGATGCGATTGTAGAAAATATCTGGATGGGCCTGAACGCCGACGGCGATGCCGTGGTCTTCCGCACGCCGGCGCAACCCAACCGCATGGCGGGCGGCGGCATCATTGTGTTCGGCAGCGATAACAACATTGTGCGCAACAATGTGATTGTGGGCGCCAATCAACCGCGCGCCATCAACATCAATAGCGGGCCAGGCGGCGCCAGCAACAACCTCATCGAAAACAATCTGATCGGGATGCGCGCCGACGGCACCGTGCCCACGCCGTTCGTGTGCAGCGGCGGCACCTTTGATGAGACTTTCTGGTTTGGCGGCGATGGCATTTCGCTTTCGGGCAGCAATAATCAGGCGATTGGCAACCGCATTGCCGGGCTGGATCTGGTGCGTCAACCCAATGATTCAGGTCCCACCGCGATTGAGAGCTTTGGCAACAATCACGAGATCCGCGACAACATCATCGGCATCGACAACGCCGATAACAAAGTGGGTGTCTGTGGCTCTGCCATCAAGATTAGCAACACGGGTACCGATGTGCTGGACAATGTGATCTACGGTAGCGGTGTGAGTTTCGAAGATGACAACCCCACGGCGATGGGATTCAGCGGCACGACATCGGGCATTACCGTGCGTCGCAACCTGGTGGAAACCGGCCCGGGGCGGATTTATGACTATATCGGTCAGACTGGCGAGGCTTTGCGCCTGTTTGATCCGGGGCGGATCACCGGCATCGACGGCGTGACCGTGACCGGCACCAATGGCGAGCGCACCTTTGCCGGTCAGCTTATCGTGAGCGAATGTCCCAACTGTCTAATCGATTTCTATCTCGATAATAGCGACGATATCGATGAAGCGTTTGAATATCTGGGCGAAACCACCGCCGATAGTTCGGGCAATTTTACCTTCACACTCGATGCGCCATTGGAGCCGGGCTTTGGCCTGCGCACCATGAGCACTGCGCAAAATCCCAATGTGATTGGCAACCTGGGATCGAGCACCACCAGCCCCAACTCCAAGCTGTATATGGAGCTGGATATCATCTCGGTGACGCTGCCCATGACTGCGCTGGCAGGCGTTCCCGTCTCGGTGACGGTGAACGTCGGGCCTCAGGGCGCGACCGTGCCCCTGGACTATCTCATCGAAGCCACGGGCCAGAACCCTGCTACGGTTAACGACACGGATAGCTATCGGGTGACAGGCTCGCTCACTTGGCCCACGCCCGGCACCAAGACGCTGACCGTGACCGTGAGCAATGATCTGGGTAGCATCACCGAGACCGAGACCATTGAAATTGAACCGGCGGAGGACCCGGACCCGGATCCCGATCCAGACCCAGACCCGGACCCGGATCCCGATCCAGACCCGGACCCAGATCCGGACCCAGACCCAGACCCCACGCGTCTACACATTCCCATCGCGGAAAAGTAGAAAGCTGACAAGGTTCTGACAAGGTAAACAGGCTGCCAGGATGCATGATGTCCTGGCAGCCTGTCTTTTTTGTTAGACGGCAAGCCGCGCCAGCGCATCGTGGAGACCCAGGCTGGGGCTGGTGAGGACCGGCACGGGCAGCTCCCCGGCGCGGGCTGCGGCTTGCGCCATCGACGCCTGGGCCAGCACCAGCACATCGCCTTCGCCCGCGTGGCGCTGCAACGCCGCGGCCACCTCATCCAGATAGCCTTCCTGATCGCCCGCTTCCAGACGCGCCCACGCTGCATCACAGATGACATCGGTCAGGGTGACGGATTTTCCCGCGCGCTGGGCCTCATCCAGAATCAACGCCTTGGTAGGGGCCAATGTGCTGGCAAGCGTGGCAAAGACCAAAATGCGTTCGCCCTGTTCGACCGCGGCGCGGGCCATCGCCCGATCCACGCGCAACACGGGGCGAGACTGGTGGGTGGCGCTGATCTCGGCGCACCCGCCAATCGAAGAACAGGTGCAGAGCACCAGATCTGCGCCTGCGTCCAGGGCGGTCTGCACCTGTGCATCTACACGCGCTTGCAGTTCGGGAGTAACGCCCTGGGCGCGCGCATCGTTGAGCAAACTCTCATCGACAATGTGGCGCACTTGCACATGGGGCGCGAGTTCGGCTGCGAGCCGGGTAAACGGCTCCACATTCGACGGCGCGGTGTGTAGAAAGGTCAACGTCTGGGTCATAAGATTATCTCCTCTATACGCGATTGTTTCACGGTTGTTTTTCTGTTATTTGGCGGAGGGTGGTGTAGGGCAGCATGATTGACTCCTGTCACCCGTCACACATCCCCCGTTATTCCACTATCTCCTGCGCGCCCACATATACATAGGGATCGCCTGCCGCGATATACCCCACATGCGCCAGACCGGCAACCAGCCCGGCGCGCGCGCTGGTGAGCGTGGCCTGTTCTGCGCCCAGATCATCCACGACCACGCCCAGCGTGGCGCCTGCCGTCACCGTCTGGCCCAATGTGACCGTAGGGTGAAAGATGCCGCTGACCGGCGCGGTGGCATAGCCGCCAATCAGCGGCGGACGCGGATCGCTCTCATATTCCCAGGGTCCGTTGGGGCCGAGAACCTGCCAGATGCGGCGCAGCCCGTGGGCATAGGCGCCCATCCCTGCCACATCGAGGCTGGCGCCGCCGCCCCACTCTGCGCCGATGGCAATTTTGCCCGCGCGCGTGGCTTCGTGGGTCAAAACTCCCGCAGTCGTGCCCACCTGCCAGGGATAGAAATCCAGTCCGAAGATGCGCGCCAATGCCTCGGCCCGCCCGTCTGGAGCAGTGCCCTGGGGGTCTGTGCCCCAGCCAATCAGGGGCAGATGCACCAACCGCAGGCCGCCGCTGTGCAGATCGATGATCACATCGGTGGGTGCGATAAAGGTCTGGAACAGAAAGTGGGCCAGTTGCGATGTGGGCGTTGCATGGCGATCGGCGGGATCGGCGGAACCGATGGCATCAGACGAACCGGAAAAGGCGCGGTTCAGGTCTTGCCCATCGTGCGGCGTGGTCCGGCTGCGCGCCTGCCAGGCCGCGCCGTTTGCCACGGGCACGCCAATCAACAGCCCGCCCAACTCATCCAGATCGGCAGGTTCCAGCGCGTCGAACAGCGCGTGGATGGCGGCAGTGCCTTCATATTCGTCGCCGTGCACCGCGCCGAATACTGTAATGCGGGGGCCATCCAGCCGGCCGCGCGCGGCCAGCACCGGCACCGGCGGCAAATCGGCCACTCCGGTATTCACATGTCCCTGCCAACGCTCACCCCGCGCCAGCCCTTCCCACGGTCTAGAGTTGGTCGGCATAGGGGTTAATATCCTCGCCGCGTGCGGTATAGTCGCGGCGCGGGCGCAGGGGCAGCGCCTTGAACTCTGCGCAGAAACGTATCAGATTGTGCAGTTCCTCCTCGGCAAACCGCTGCCCCTTTTCCGCGGTGGCAGAGGTGGGGTCGCCCTCCACGCCCGAACCGTTGGAGCGGCGCGACCAGTCATCGGTAAACTGCACCGGGCCATAGCCTGCCAGCAGATCGCCCCAGTGAAAATCGGTCTTGGGCATCATGTCGGGGGCGGCATATTCCATCTTCGCGCCGTCGGGGTTCAGATGCAGATACCACGACGTTTCATATTCACAGGCGTGGGCCGCGCCGCCCAGGGGTGTTTCGCGGATCTGGGGCGCGAGCGAGCGCGCCAGATCCCAGTGATTGATGGCGGCGGCCAGCGCGTCGGCGCTGCGGTTGATAATCTGGCGCGCCACCAGCGCACAGGGCATGCCATTGGAGCCGTGCCCGTTGAGCAGAATGATGCGCGTGTGGCCCTGGCGCACAAAGCTGTTACACACGTCGTAGACATAGTTGATGAAGTTCGTCACTTCCACCGAAATGGTGCCGGGAAAGCCCATATTGTGCGCGTTGAAGCCATAGTGAATGGGCGGCGCGCTCAAAATCAGATCCGGGCGGGCCTTGGCGGCTTCGTTGCAGAGCCAGACCACAATGCGGTTATCCACATCGATGGGCAAATGGGGCGCATGTTGTTCGATTGCGCCCACGGGCAAAAGCACAACGCGCCCACCGTCATCGGCGGCGCGGCGCGCTTCGGGCCAGGTCATATCTTCGAACAACGCTTTGGGCGTAGAATCAGACATAGTAGAATCAGACATAGTAGAATCAGACATAGGAAATCTTCCTTGCCAGGCTGGTATGCCAGGGTGATTGGTACTTGGGCGGCGGGCGCGATGCGCGAGACGCGAGGCCAGACGCGCATCTGACGCCCGGTTGGACGTCAGAATAGCAAGTCTTGGATAAGTTAACAAGCGGGTGGATTAGACTTGTTCAGGGGCAGCAGGGCGCGCGGCTCTGGGAGCGTATCCGGGGCGGTCAGTCGTCCCCAATCACCCGCTAGTCGTCATCGTCATCGTCATCATCATCATCCCGGTCGCGGCGGTCACCCCGGTTGCCGCGTTCGTCATCGTCATCATCACGGTCGTGTCGATTGTTGGCCCAGGTCGGAGGTCCGTTGCCTACGGGATTATTTTCGGGACCGCGCCCCCGTTCCCAGCCGGGCGGCGGGCTGTCGGGATCCAGTGTCACGCTCCGTTGCGCCACAATGCCCGACGGTCCTACCACCATGATCCGCAACACCACCTGTTGGGCTTTGATTTCCAGTTTGTCGTCGTCAAACTTCATCTCCACATTGGCCGAAGACCGGAAGTTGACTTCGATCCGTTCGCCGTCGATCACAGGGAAACCGCCATAGGTCTGCATAAATTCCAGCATTTCACGGGGATCGGGTGCTTCGATCTCCA
>JBBDIO010000058.1:0-7459 GCA_040880365.1 Litorilinea sp. | reverse complement strand
GAAAATGTGGTCACCTCGCGCACCATAGGAACCAGAATCGGGCTTAGCGCCACGGCAAAGAGGCTACCGGCAAGCAGCGCAGGCCCCAGAACACCCACCAGCCGAATGCCGCGCGGGCGCGCGTCAAGGCCCGCTCTCGGCCTTCCCAGCAGCGTTGCGATGCCCCGCCACACAATCACGAAGCCGGTGAACAGCATAAGATAGAGCACAAAATACCAGTCGCACAACCCCGTCAAAATCAGAAAGAACCCGGCCCATAGCGCGTCGCGCGTCCATGTTTGCGCGCCTTGGATTTGCGCGCCCTGGGCACGATCCATGCTGCGCAATAAATAGAGGATGTAAAAGGGAATCCACTGGAGGCTCATCACCTGCATATGCCCCAGCAAGTGGGCCATGTGAAAAGGCGAAAAGGTGAAGATTGCCCCTGCCACAAAGGCGGCAAGCTGTTGGTAACGCGCGCGACCACGCCCCACCCCGCGCAGCGTATAGCGTGTGAGCAGATAGACGCCATAGCCTGCCAGCGTCCAGCTGATATAGACAACCGTGTTATAGGCGGGGATCAGACCTGCGCTCACCTGGACAGGCAGCGTCACCAGACCATTGAAGGGGTTTAGGGTGTGGAAATAGAGACCCACACCCGTGGGCGCAAAGAGAATATCGGTGACGAAAGGATTCTGGATGCGGTCAACCAGCGCAAGTTTGACCCACCACAGATTCCAGTAATTTTGCCAACCGTCAAAGCTATCCCCGGGAATCGCCGAAAAGAATTGAGGCGTCAGCGGCCAGGTCATGACGACCGTTAACGCCAGATAGGCAATGAGGATCGCGCCCTGCGCCAGGATACTTCTGCGTGCAGGGGAGCTTAACCAACCAGACATCATGCGCGGTAGACAAATGCTTCGGTAGACAGATGCGCCGCGCGCAACACATTGTCCAATAGCATATAGTTGGTCATGGGGCCTGTGCCACCCGGCACCGGGGTCAACATACCTGCGACCTGTGCCACTTCATCCTGCGCACAATCGCCCTGCACGCCATCGTCCGAATAGTTCGTGCCAAAATCGATCACCACGGCGCCGGGCTTGATCCAATCACCCCGCACCATTTCTGCGCGGCCCACGGCCACACACAAAATATCCGCCTCGCTACAGAGCGCGGCCAGATCCTGGGTGCGCGAATGGGCAATCGTCACCGTACAGTGTTTGTGCAACAACAGCATTGCCATGGGTTTGCCCACAATATCACTGCGCCCCACAACCACGGCCCGCTTGCCCCGAAATTCAACGCCCGCCTCTTCCAATAGCCGCATACCGCCCGCGGGCGTTGCCGGCACAAAATAGGGGGGACGCTGGGACACCAGCCGCCCAATGTTGGCAGGGTGGACACCATCCACATCTTTCACCGGCGAAAGGCGATTGATCAGGCGTGGCAGGTCGATCTGGTCGGGCACCGGCTCCAGAATCATAATGCCGTGCACGCTCTCATCCCGGTTCAGCGCATCAATCGCGCGTTCAGCATCCTGTTGTGTCGCATGTTCGCCAAGCGTCTCCTGGCGCGTGTTGATGCCTGCGCCTTTGCAATTGCGTACAATCGCCCGCGCATAGCCGGCGGCGGCCTCATCGTCCCCAATCCACACCACGGCCAACGTGGGGATCACGCCATTTTCCGCGGCAAAGGCTGCGGCATCGCGCGCCAGTTCGGCCTTCAACCGTTTTGCCAGCCCGCTCCCATCCAACAATTCTGCACTCATAGTGTCAGCCCCAACGTTTGTTCGCTTGCCTGTTTGCCCGCGGCAAATGCACGCTGCGCATCGGCCAGAAGGGCATCGCGCCGCGCCGACCAGTCGGCCACAAACGCCTCATCCTTGATAAATTTGAGATTGATATTCACATTGACCAATGCACTGTGCAAAGCCGCATTGACCAGATAGAGCGCGGTCGCGGCATCGGAGACCACATTCGGATTGCCCTTTGCGCCAATCGGCTCAACCAACTTCAGCAACGCCAGACATTTCTGGGCAATCTCAAACGGCGTCTCGGTCGCGCCCTTCAAACCGGCCTGGAGAGCAGCCGTCCGTGCCGATTTCTCGGCGTCTGTGCTGCGTGGCATGGTATAGCTTGCTGCTACCGCCTGGAACGCGGCGACATCGGCATCGGCCAGTTGCAGACATTCGCCCCGCAGCGCTTCGGTTTGTGCCAGATAGGCTTCCATCTCGCTCTGCACATCTGCAAATTTTTTGTTGTCCAGCGTAAAACGCACGACCATACTCAGCAGCGCAGCAGCCTGGCTCGCCGAAATCGCCGCGGCCCCGCCCCCGCCGGGCGTCGATTCGCGCGCCGCCAATGCATCTAGGAACGCCTGGATGGTCATCTCTGCCGTTTGCACGGGTTTTTCTCCTTACATCTTGTTTACATCTGCTGATTATGCGTGTGCTATTTGTGGGTGTGTTAATTTTGCAAACCGGCGCGGCCAACCGTGCCGGTTTGCAAAACCAGTATACCACGGGGGTATCGCGATAGGGGATACCAGGATAGACCTAGCCGCGACCCACAGAGTAGGCCCGGCATTTTCCGACTTAATCTGGCATAAGTGGGTCTGGCATGAATAAGTCGGTCTGGAGCTGGGCATTGTGATCAATGGGGGTGAGCAACAGGCATGAATAAGGGGCTGATCAATGGCCCAGTGTGCGCACACTGTTTTCGCGGGCATGATGTTGTAAATGCCAGTGACCAAACTGGTTCAACAGATATTTCACCCGGTCACAGCGGGTACGCATACGCGCATTCTTAACTTCCCAGATGCCCAAAACCTGGTTGATCACCAATAGGGAGTCGCCGGCGATTTCCAAATGCGCGGCCTGGGGCGATGCGCCGCTGTCTTCCAGCTTCTTGATTGTCGCCTCCAGCGCAGAAATGAGCGTGTCGTATTCGGCCTCGTTGTTGGTCACCCGGTCGCCAAAACGCAGACGGACAAGCTGCTGGGGCAAGCCCGGCCAATCCAGGGCATAACTTCCATAGCCCTTGCCCGGATTGCCGCGACTGCCGCCATCGAAGATGATCCCAATCGCGCCTTCAGGGGCCTGCCCCGGCACCGGCGCCATCACATCCAGCGATTGCTCAGACTGTCCTGTCGGCGCGCCCATGATGACCTTGCTGCGCACACTAGATCGGTATTCTTCCATGCCCCCGGCATCGTCGTCTCCCGCGTGCGTGCGCGGTTCCCGCCGTAGCGAGGGCGCAGGGCTAGCCTGGGCGGCATCTTCCGCGGTGTGACTACCGGGTGTGGGATTTTCTGGTGCAGTGGTTGCTTCTGCTGCTGTCCGGCTTGTGCGCGATGCAGGGGGTTTGGGTGTGGGGACTGCGCCCGCACGCGTGCGGCGCACGGCAGGTGCGGTCTGCAAGCGATGCGTATCGGCCCAGGGTCCATCCGTTTCCAAAAGGCCCACCGTCCGCAGCCGCCGATAGAGCTGCCGTCGTTGGCCCGGTGATAACGCCTGGATTGCCTCGAGAATCTCTGCCAGGGATGCGTTCATTGCCGCGTTCATTGCCGCCTTTTTGTGCGTCCTAGGCAGCCGCAGCCAGCGCCGCGCGCAGTTGACGCCGCCGATTGCGCGCCCGCTCCCACAAATAGAGCAGATTCGAGGAGTGGAACTGTTGCACCATACCGCCCAAAGGAATCCGGCTGCGGGCAAATTGCTCAATATCGTGCTGCAATAGCTCGTGCTTGGTCGCGCCCGTCTCCATCAGATCAGCGACAGTCTTTTCAATGTCCGACAGATATTTGATGCTGGCATGGATGCTGCTGGTCACTTCCCCGCGCAACAGAATCTCGCCATGCCCCTGCACAATGCTTTCCAGGTTATAGTCGTGCAGGTTGGAAAGCGAGCGTTTATAGACTTCCACATCGCTGAAAGGCGTGGCGATCAACGGCACGGGCATCATCAGGTCGCTGGCAAAAAGCACCTTGTCCTCGCGCACATGCACAGCACAAACTTCGGGGCTGGGTCCTGGCGTATTAAAAATATGAACCGTCTTGCCCCCCAAACGCAACAACATGCCTTCATTAAAAACCAGTTTGGGCAGGCGGATTTCCACTTCGCGCAGGTCGGGCGTATGTTCCTTGGCTTCTGCCAAAGCCCCCGCCGCGTGTTTCGCCAACATTTCGCGGCATTGTTCATGCGCAATCAATTCTGCATCGGGAAAGAGATACGAGCCATAGACATGGTCGGCGTGGGAAATCGTATTCACCACATATTTAATGCCCGCCGGGCAAACACGCGCCGCAAAGTCGATGATCTGCCGGGTTTCCGATGGAAACGGCAGCGTATCGATGAGAATGCCCCCTTCGGGTGTTACGACCAGTCCCGCGTTGACCTCTAGATAAAGACCGCTGGTAAAGACCCAGGTGTCATCTGCTACACGGGTGCGAATGATAGCCACGAGTAACTCCTCTACACAAATACATCACACAAATATAATGCCGCGAACGCCCAGATGCGCAGTTTACCAAACTTCTGCATCGACGTCAAAATAGTTTACATAATCATAATTGTGTCACAAAAAAAACCGCCCAACTCGGCGGTCGTAACACACATGCAGCACGTTGGATAGCTAGCCCAACATACAAGATGACTCCACAAAGCCGTGTGGACAGTGGGTACGAACCTGCGTAAGCAGGTGGGTGCCGGCTGGACGCTTCGGTCTTGCTCCTTGCGGAGCTATCACTTCCACGCCACGTTGCCAAACTCCCATATTTAAAGTGTTGGCTCGCCCCGAGTGCTATCCAATCACGTTCTCCGTAGAGTCATCCCTATTATACCAGATCACACAGACCAGAGCAAAGCAACAACGCACCCTGCCCAATACAGTTTCCCAATCCGCCCCATCCGCAATCCACCCGAATGCAGCCGGCAATCTAGAGCCGCGCACGCAACTTGGTTGCCAGGGCCGCGGCGCGCCGTTGATCCAGCGCGACATCCAATGCTTCACACAAAATGCGCAGACGTGCCGGGACATCCTCGCGCGGGGCGGCCTCTTCAAACACGGCCCAGCCTGCCTCTCCCGGTGTCGTGACCAGCAAGGTCGCCAGATAGCGGTAGAGATCCAACTGGGAATGTCCGCCCAGAAATTCGACCAGATAGACGTGCCCCGCTTCGGGCATGGTCTCACACGCCAGCAGCATATCGAACAACCCCGCAATCACTGGCCCCGCAGGGGGCGGATCGGCGTGCACAAATCGGGCAATCACTTGCCCCAACATGGGCTGCGGCAAATTTGCCAGCCCGCGCAGCACCTGCGCGCCCACTTCGGGCAAAATGCGGTCGCCCGGTTGCATAGCATATAAATAGAGAGGCAGTTGTTCCCCCAGTCCTGCCAAAACCTGGGCGGCGGTCACTGCGGGTTCACCCGACATGGGCGCCGTATGTTCATCCACCAACAGGCGCGTCGCGGCATAGCGCGCGGGGCCATCGTCCAAATCGTTGATGACCAGCAAAGCGTTGGCGCGCAACAGCCCTCCTTCCTCGGTGAATTCGGGGGGCGGGAACACATATGTCTCGGCTGCGGCCCAGAAAAAGGGCAGATCGGTCATCTCTGCCACCGGGCGCAGGGCCTGCAAAATCTGGCTGCGCACATAACACGCGGGGTCGCGCGTCGCGTGCTCGGCATAGTAATGATAAAGGTCAAACAGGGCGCTTCGATTGGCAGGCTGGGGATAGCGGATCGCCACACCCAGCGCGGCCTGCACCACCGCCAACCCCTTGCGCGGATTCAACAAACGGGCCGCCAACGCCGCCTGGGCCTCGCCATCGCCCGCCAATGCCTTCAATTCGCGCACTTCCGCCGGTATCCCCGGAGCCATACGACTTTCCCCCATTTGGTTCTGCGACAGGTCGCCCGGCCAACTCGCCACCAGTTTATGTCAGGATGTCGCCAGCGCCCTGCGCACGCCAATCTTTGTCGCGTGCGGCGCTTCGTTTGCGCTTGCCACATGGTATATAATAGCACGCATGTCTCAACAATGGCCCGAAAAGGTAACCCAAAAGCTCACCAATCTGCCCGATAGCCCCGGCTGCTATCTCATGCTCAACGCCACGGGCAAGGTCATCTACGTGGGCAAAGCGATTGTGCTGCGCAATCGCGTGCGCAGCTATTTCCATGCTTCTGCCCAGCACAGCCCCAAAACGGTCGCGCTGGTGCAGGAAATCCAGGATATTACCTGGTGGGTCACCCAAACCGAACTGGAAGCCCTTGTCCTCGAAAACGAGCTGATCAAGCGCTACCAGCCCCACTACAATGTACGGCTCAAAGACGACAAGTCTTTTCCCTATATAAAAGTAAACTGGCAAGACGACTTTCCCAAGATTGAAGTTGTGCGCCAGATGCGCAAAGACGGCGCCCGCTACTTTGGCCCCTATACCAGTGGGCGCGCCTGCTATCAAACGCTGGACGCGCTGCGCCGGGTCTTCCCCTATCTCGACTGCGACCGCACCATCACCGGCGAAGACGCCCGCCCCTGTCTCTTTTACCACATCAAAACCTGTGGCGGGCCGTGTATCGGCGCGCAAAATCGCATCGAGTATCGCACCAGTGTGCGCCAGCTTATGGACTTTCTCAGCGGCGAATCCGAGACTGTATTGGAACAGTTGGATCAACAGATGGCGCGCGCCGCCGAAAATCTCCAGTTTGAATTGGCCGCGCTCTATCGCGACCGCATCAAATCGGCGCGCCAGATTGCCGAACAACAGAAGGTCATCGGCGCGGCGCCCGAAGATGCCGACTACATCGCGCTCGCGCAAGACAGCCGCACCGGAGATAGCGCCGTTCAGATTTTCCATGTGCGCCACGGTCGGTTGATTGGCCGTGAAAATTTCATGCTCGAAGGGGCCGACGTGCCCCAGGCCGATATCAATCAAGAGGGCCTGTTGGTGGGCACATTTATCCAGCAATTCTACGACAACGCCGCCTTCATACCCCGGTTGATTCTGGTGCAGGCCATGCCCGATGAACAGGCCATTCTGCAAGAGTGGCTATCGCAAAAGCGCAACGATCTGCTGGAAACCGAGCGCGCACGCAACAAAAATGGGAGCAATGGCGCAGACGACGATACGCTGGCTTCCGATGCTTCGACTGTGCAGGCAGCCTCCGACGCCGGGCACAACGACGCTGGGCACAACAACAATAGCAGCGCACCCAATAGCCGCCCTGCGTCGCGAGGCGAACCGCTGCCCGATGCGCGCCTTGGCCAAATCGAAGAACCTCTGCGCAAGGGCAAAGTGCAGTTGCGCTTGCCCCAACGCGGGCCGCGCCGCGATCTTATGCAGCTGGCCCAGGAAAACGCCCGCGAACATCTGCGCCTGGAAATGCTGGAACGTTCTGCCGACAGCCACCGCCAGACCCAGGCCATTTCCGAATTGCAGGCCGCGCTGGAACTGACCAATCCGCCGATGCGCATCGAGTGT
>JBBDIO010000057.1:0-7500 GCA_040880365.1 Litorilinea sp. | reverse complement strand
CGCGCGCAAAGCCCGCGCCACATTGGTGAGCGGCCCCAGGGTCACAATTGTTGCGCCTGGAAGTTCGCGCCCCACATGACAATAAAAGCGCCAGGCAGCCAGCCGCTCGGGTCTCGGCAACGCACCCTCATAGACATCGGCCGCGCTCCACAGCCCATCCACGCCGTGGATGAGTAAACCTGTATCGCTCAATGACTGGGTCAGGGGTCTGCGCAACCCTTCAAACACGGGAATATGGGTTGCGCCCGCCACTTCACGGAGAAGCAGTACATTGCGCGTGGCATTTTCCAGCGAAGCATTGCCTGCGGTTGCGACAATCCCCAGAATTTCCACGTCATATTGCGATTGGGATAATAGCCAGGCCAACGCCGCGGCGTCGTCTACACCGGGATCGGTATCGATGATAATCTGCAAAGGTTCATCCTGTCCTGCGTCTGCTGCATCCGCGCTTTGCACGCCTGCGGCTTCGATATCGCGCAACAGCTGGGGATAGACGCGGAATGAAGTGGGGCTCTGGGCCAATGCCGTCTCCGTGCCCAAACTCATCCAGACCACGGCACTCAATAGCGTAACCATCCACGCGACGCGACCCCGGGTACCATACTGTAGCGTACCCAACCATTGCACAATATGACTTCCAAAAGCAACCACGGGGCGAAGCGCGCGACTTTTGGCATCGTTTCTGTCAACTTCGACCGTGCCGGCCTTGAGCATGTCGGCTTCGAGCATGTTGGCAATACCAGATATCCGGTTGCGCAGTGTGGGTTCGGCCATAATAGGTCCCCTCTCTTGAGTGTGTGCCAGCCGTTGGGCTAGAACGCTGAAACAGTGTGATCCGTGGCGAATTCGCAACAAGCTCGTTATGCAAAAATCCTGGCGCATACTTCTGCAAAATAGAACGACAAGCAAGCGACAATCATGGGTCCATCACCGTCAGTGGAAAATGCAAAAACCAGCCCTATCCGCCCTGTTTCATCCGTTCGGTCAATGGTGGCAACATTGCTACCATAATAACCAGACGCAAGCCGGAATTGATGGGTCAAATGTATCATCTATCGGTGGAACAATGACGTAATGAGAAAAACTGATACAAATTAGAGGATACCGTCTGGGCTTGGGTTTTTGGGCGAGATGACTTTCCCGATTGTGTCTGATATAATCAGACTACCGCTTCATAACCAATCTGTCGTAATCAATCTGCCGAAAAACATAAACTATACACCCATATAGTTCTTTCTCTCTCTGGAATCATACCCATGAATTCCAAAAAGCAAAAACACCGCTCCGGGGGCCTCCCTGTATGTGATCTTGCTATACGGGGCAATGCAATGCCGTAACGGGTTAATACACGGCCCGATACCACACTGATCCGAACTGATCCGAAAAAAGCCAGGCAACCGGCAGCGAACAACCGACCAAGAAACAGCGTGGATGGCATGAACTACGGTTTCATCATCGACAATCGCAAATGCATCGGCTGTCACGCGTGTTCCACCGCGTGCAAATCGGAAAACGAAGTGCCCCTGGGCGTCAATCGCACCTGGGTTAAATATGTGGAAAGCGGCGCCTATCCCGATGTACGTCGGGATTTTCAGGTGACCCGCTGCAACCACTGTGCCAATCCGCCCTGTGTCCACATTTGCCCCACCGCTGCCATGTATCAGCGCGCCGATGGCATTGTAGAATTCGACGGCGCGGCCTGTATCGGCTGCAAAGCGTGTATGCAGGCGTGTCCCTACGACGCCATCTACATCGACCCCGAAAGCCACACCGCGGCCAAATGTCACTATTGCGCGCACCGCACCGATATTGGCCTGGAGCCTGCCTGTGTGGTCGTCTGCCCCGAACATGCCATCCTCGCCGGCGATCTCGATGACCCCGCCAGCGAAATCAGCCGCACACTCGCTGCGCATCCGGTCAGCGTGCGCAAACCCGAACAGGGCACGCGCCCCAAACTTTTCTATATCGAAGGCAACGATGTTGCGCTGCGTCCCACCGCCGCCCCCCGCCCAGAGGTGAGTATGCTCTGGGCAGACGTGATCCCGCTGCACGCCAGTCTGCCCGTGGGCCAGGCCGCCGCAGGAGATAACCCGTCGCGGACGCATCCCCAGCCCACGCCCGATGCCATTCACATCGGTTCCGGGCTGGGCACGGGGCGCATGGCCGAACAAATGATGGCAGAGCAAATGGTACAGGTCGCCTATAATGCCCAGCACACCATGCCCTGGGATTGGCCTGTGCCCGCCTATCTGGTCTCCAAAGCCATTGCGAGCGGCCTGTTTCTCTTGCTGGCGGCCCTCTTTGGGCTTGGACAACTGAACTTTGCCGAACCTGCCCACGCTACACTGGCGCGCGTCGGCGGCTTTTTTATCCTGCTGGGGCTTGCGCTCACCGCAGGTCTGCTCGTTCTGGATCTGGAGCGCCCCGAACGATTTCACTACATTCTCTTGCGCCCGCAATGGTGGAGCTGGCTGACGCGCGGCGCGTTTATTCTGCTGGGCTTTAGCGCCCTGGTGGGGCTGTGGTGGGTGGCCGAAGTCGCCGTGGCGTGGGGCTGGTTGGGGGCAGGACTCATGCCCGGACTGCGCCTGTTCACGGGGATTCTTGGCGCGCCCCTGGCTGTGGGCACTGCCATCTATACAGCCTATCTGTTTGGGCAGGCCGAAGGCCGCGACCTTTGGCAGAGCAGCCTGCTGCCCGTGCATTTGCTGATTCAGGCCATCATGGCGGGTTGCGCCTTTCTCCTGCTGCTGGGGCTGTTCTGGGCTTTGCCACCCTTTTTGCACACCCTGGGTATCTGGGGGCTGGGCAGCGGACTGGCGCTCAATCTTCTGGCAATTTATGGTAGTGAGCTGGGCATGGCCCATGCATCCGAAGGCGCAAACCGCGCTGCGAAAATGATCCTGCAGGGCGAATATGCGCCCTTTTTTCGGCGCTTCGTCGTGGGGATGGGCCACATTGTGCCCGCGCTGCTCTTGCTCACGGGCTGGCTACCCGCCGGCGCGCTCGCGGGCGTTTTGGCGCTGGGCGGGCTTTTCGCCTATGAATATGTCTATGTGCTCGCGCCCCAACGCATCCCCAATTCATAAACAGTTCACACGCTCGTCGCACAGGCGTGCATTACAGATGCTCCAGACACCCCAGAAAACCAACCAGGAACGTCATGTCCCCAAAACCGTCTAAACTTACCCATCTGTTTCGTGCCCTCTTGCAGCTCGATGCACCTGCGCCGCCCCCACCACCCCCTACCGGACCCACCAATGTGGCAGGGCAAGCGTTGCCCCGGTTTGGCACAACCGACGCGCGCCCCCAGCCGGTCCCCCAGGCTGTGCCCCTGACCACAGTGCCCATGACGACGGTCGAGCATCCCGACGGGCGCATGAGCCAATATCCGCCCGTCGAACTCTGGGACGATTGGGTAGAATGGGATGGCAAAGCCTGGCCCCAGCGTGTGGCGCGCCGCTATATGCTCATCCCGACCGTCTGTTTCAACTGCGAAAGCGCGTGCGGGCTGTTGGCCTATGTGGATCGCACCAGCCTGGAGATCAAGAAGTTTGAAGGTAATCCCCTCCACCCCGGCAGCCGGGGACGCAACTGTGCCAAAGGCCCCGCCACCCTCAACCAGGTCTACGATCCCGAACGCATCCTCTACCCGCTCAAACGCGTGGGTGCGCGCGGCGAAGGCAAGTGGGAACGCATCACCTGGGCGCAGGCGCTGGAAGAAATCGGCGCGAAAATGCGCGCCTCGCGCCAACGCCGCCGCGACGGCATCATGTACCATGTGGGGCGACCGGGCGAAGACGGCTATACGAATCGCGTGATCGGGGCCTGGGGTGTCGATGCCCACAACAGCCACACCAACATCTGTTCCAGCGGCGCACGCGCAGGCTATACGTTCTGGGGCGGCTTCGACCGGCCCAGCCCCGACCACGCCAATGCCCGCGTGATTCTGCTCATCTCCAGCCATCTGGAAACCGGACACTATTTCAACCCCCACGCCCAGCGCATCATCGAAGGCAAAATGGCCGGGGCCAAGCTCATCACCATGGATCCCCGCCTCAGCAACACCGCCAGCATGAGCGATGTCTGGCTGCCCACCTGGCCCGGCAGCGAAACCACCGTCCTGCTTGCCTTTGCCAACCATCTGCTGCAAACCGACTGCTATGACCGGGAATTTGTGCGCCGCTGGGTCAACTGGGAAGCCACTCTGGCCGCGATTGGCGCAGGCCATCTGCCCCTCGACGACGCCGAGCTACAAGCCGAGATCGCCGCAGCCTGTGCTGCGGATTCAGCAGACGGCCTGGACTTTGCCCTCTTCGACCGCGCGCTCAAATCCCTCTATGCGCCCTTCACCTTTGCCAAAGCCGCCGCCGAAGCGCAGGTACCCGAAGCACGGATCGTCGCCAGTGCCCGCTACATTGCCGAGTGCGAAGGCAAATTGGCCGCGCATACCTGGCGCGCAGCCAGCATCGGCAATCTGGGCGGCTGGCAAGTGGCGCGTGCGCTCTTTTTCCTCAACGTGCTCACCGGCAGTGTGGGCACGCCGGGCGGCACCGCGGGCAACGAATGGAACAAATTTGTGCCCAAACCCCACGCCGCGCCGCCCGCTTTCGAAGCGTGGAACGAGCTTCAATTGCCGCTGGAATGGCCCCTGGCGCACTATGAAATGAGCTTCCTCCTGCCCCACTTTCTGGAAGAAGAACGGGGCGAGATCGATGTCTATTTCACCCGTGTCTACAACCCCATGTGGATCAATCCCGATGGCTTTATGTGGTTGCGCGCCCTGCGCGATGAAAACAAAGTCAAGTGCCATATCGCACTCACGCCCACCTGGAACGAAACGGCCTGGTTTGCCGATTATGTGCTGCCGATGGGCCACGCGGGCGAACGTCACGACCTCATGAGCCAGGAGACTCACGCCGGGCAGTGGATCGCCTTCCGCCAGCCCGTGCGCCGGGTCGCCATGGAAAATCTGGGTATGCCCGTGCGCTACACCTACGAAGCCAACCCCGGCGAAGTGTGGGAAGAAAACGAATTCTGGATCGAGCTTTCACTGCACATGGACCCCGACGGCAGTCTCGGCATTCGGCGCTGGTTCGAAAGCCCCTATCGCCCCGACGCAACGCTGACCGTTGCCGAATATTACCGCTGGATCTTCGAAAACAGCGTGCCCGGTCTGCCCGCCGCCGCCGCGCAAGCCGGACTCTCGCCCCTGGACTATATGCGCAAATTTGGCGCATTCGAAATTACCCGCGAAAACTACACACCCTTCGCAAAGGAGATCGCCGCACCCCCTTTGCACGCACACCCCACCCAACCCGATACGCCAACCGCCCACACCACGGAGCGCACTGGCAGCAATGGCGTACCTGACCAAAACGGTGCACCTGGCGAGAATGACGCGTGGCGCGTGGATGGGGATGCGCGCGTGTGGCACGCCGACAAGCTGGTCGGCGTGTTGGTAGATGGCGTGGTGCGCGCGGGATTTGATACGCCCAGCCGCAAGCTGGAATTTTATAGCCCCACGCTGGCCGCGTGGGGATGGCCCGAACGCGACTATGTGATCCCCTGGCCCCTGCGCAGCCATGTGCATCCCGACGCAATCGACCGCGCCAACGGGGAGATGGTCTTGCTGCCCAATTTTCGCCTGCCCACGCTCATCCACACGCGCAGCGCCAACGCCAAATGGCTCTATGAAATCAGCCACAAAAACCCCATCTGGATGCATCCCAGCGACGCCACGCGCCTGGGCGTGATCACCGGCGACCTGCTGCGCGTCGAAACCGAAATCGGCTTCTTTGTGGATAGCGTCTGGGTCACCGAAGCCATCAAACCCGGCATCCTCGCGGTGAGCCACCACCTGGGGCGTTGGCGTCTCGATGTGGCCCAGGGCGTGAGTCGCGGCATGTCCAACCTGGCAACCCTGCGCGAAGATGGACACGGACGCCATGAACTGACGCTGGACCCTGGCGACGCGCACGCCACCAAAGCCTGGCAGAGCTACGATCCCGATACCAGTCGCATCTGGTGGAGCGATGTGGGCGTGCATCAGAATCTGACCCACGCCGTGCATCCCGATCCGGTCAGCGGCGCGCATTGCTGGCTGCAAAAAGCGGTGAATGTGCGCAAGGCCCAGCCCGGCGAAAATCACGGTGACGTCTGGGTCAATGTAGAGCAATCGATGGCGGTCTACCGGCGCTGGTTGGCCCTGGCGCGTCCCGCGCCGCAGGTCAGCCCCGATGGCACTCGCCGCCCCGGCTGGCTCAAGCGTCCACTCAAGCCCACGCCCGCCAGCTATCGCCTGCCCACACCCCAGCCTATACCCCACCCTTCTACACAAGATGGCGACTGAAACGCAGCCCAGCACCGGGGATGCGCTGGACGCGGCGCAGCTCGCCGATGGCCGCGCCCGGCTCTACACCCTGCTGGCGCACCTGACCGGCGCGCCCATGACCGCGGACCGCGCGCCCCTGCTGGCGGCATGGCCGCCTCTGCAAGCCGCCTATGCCGCCCTCCCCACCAGCGACCGCGCCCGCGCCGCCCACTATGAAACAATTCTGGGCTACCAGATTCCGCCTTTTGGCGGGCTGTTTCTCAATCCCGATGCCATGTTGGGCGGGCCTTTTACCGCGGCGCTGGCCCGGTTCTATGCCACAGCAGGCTATGGCACACACCCGCACAGCGGCGGCGATGACCATCTCGCCAATCTGCTGAGCTGTTTGGCCCACCTGAACGCTGCCGAAAGCGAAGCCTGGCAGGATCACGCGCCCCCCATTGCCCACAAAACCCAAACGCTGCAACGCCACTTGCTGGAAAATTTCCTGCTGCCCTGGCTGCCACCCCTGACCCACGCGCTGCACCAAAGCCGTGACGATTTCTACGCCGCAGTGGGCGAATTGCTGGGCACAGCGCTCACCGATCACTGGGCCAATCATGGGGAAGCCCTCACGCCGCCCGCAGATGTCACTGCCGTACCCGCGCCGGAGACCCTGCCGAGCATCCCCTGGCTGCTGCCGCCCGACCTACCCGATCTATCCACTGCGGGTACGCGCACGATTGCCGGCTTTCTTTGCCGCCCCCAACAGGCCGGTTTCTATCTTTCCCCGGTCGATCTCCAACGCCTGGGACACCACTTTGGCATCGCAGCCGGATTTGGCGGACGCCGCCGCCAGCTGGAAACGCTACTCCAGACCATCCCCCTTGCCGAACTGCCGGCCCTGCTGCATCAGCTTGCGACACATGCCCAACAGTGGGATGACGGCTATGCCACGCTGGCCTTGCAACACTCGCCACTCGTCCCCTATATCCAGCCCTGGCGCGCCCGCATACAAGCCACGCGCACCCTCATCGAAAACATGCTACACCAGGTCGCCACTACATAGAGACACAGCATAGAGACACAGCGTAGGCGCACAGTGCAGTCATCCGCGCCCCACCAGCCCGCTAAGTAAGACGTTATTTGACGGTTAGGTAGGTCACCGCTCCTGCGGTGACATTCTC
>JBBDIO010000056.1:0-7521 GCA_040880365.1 Litorilinea sp. | reverse complement strand
GAAGAAAAGCACCAACATGAACGCCAGATAGATGGCTGCGCCGCCCAGCAGCGGCACCGGCCGCGCGTGGATTTTGCGACCGCTGGGCGCATCGGTGACACTCCAGCGCAGGGCCATTTTGCGCAGCAGTGGCGTGCCGCCCACGGCCAGCAGCAGTGCGGTCACGGCGATGAGAAGATAGGGCGTCATGCGTTAACTTCCTGTGTCCAGCGTTTCAATATACTGGCTAATGATCGGCTTCTGTTCGTCGGGCGCCAGTTCCAGCGCCTGGTTGGCAAAGGCCAGCGCATTTTCGGCTTGTCCCACTTGTTGCAGGATCTGGGCCAATCCTAGCGGATGTTCGAAGTTGTTGGGTTCGAGTGTGGCGAGATTTTGCAGAACCTCGATGGCGTTGTTCCAGCTTTCTTCGCCCATATAGAGGCTATAGAGCGTGCGCAGAGTATTGGTGTTTTCCGGCTCCAACTGGCGCAATTGCTCATATTGCACAATTACCTGATCCATTTGGTCTGCCGCCTGATAGAGCTGCACGGCAAGCTGGCGCAAGGAGACGACGTCGTTCACGTTGTTGGGGTTGGTGGCGGCGATGGCATTTTCCACCCATTCGGTGGCTTCGTCCATCTCATCCAGATCGCGATAGAGCAAGGCCAGATTGCGCATGGCGCCCATGTTGTTGGGCTGCAATTCCAGCACCCGCAGATTGGCGTCTGCTGCGCCCTGCAAATCGCCCTGGCGCGCCAATACGACGCCCAGGTAGCTGGGCAACTGCGCGCTGCGGGGCACGGCTTCGACGCCCTGTTGCAACAACTCAATGACGCGCGCGTCGTCGCCTTCCTGTTCATAGAAATCTGCCAGCAACACATAGGTCTGGTCGAATCGCTGATCCAGGTCGAAGCTGTGGAGATAGGCGGCTTCGGCGGCTTCGCGTTCTCCGCGCGCCATATAGGCATTGCCGGTTTCGTTCCAAAGATGGGCGGCATTGGGGCTGAGCTGGAGCGCGGTTTCATAGGCTTCTACGCTTTGATCCAGCATCGTCTGGCGCAGCTCGGCGTCTTCGGTCAGATCGGCCCAGGTGCGATAGAGGCGCGCCAGGTTGGCGGTATGGTCAGTGTTGAGCGGGTTAACCGATTGGGCTTCGAGGAGCACGGCTTCGGCGGCGCGCAGGGTATCGGCGCGCCCCATAATGCTGACCACGTCGGGCGTGAGTGCGAGCACGTCGTTCAGGTCCGGCGTTTCGCTCAGGCTAAAGGAGCCATCGACGGGCTGGCTTTTGGCGTGTTCCAGCAGGCTGCGCCCCAAAAAGAGCATGTAGTGATCTTCGGTGCGGCGGGCATCCAGCGCGCGCCGATATAGCTCGGTGCTATCGACCCATGCGCTCTGGCTATCGAACTGCTGGCCCTGTTTATAGATAATGTCGGCGCGCACCAGCCCGATGTTGAAATTGTTGATTGCCATGAAGATGAGCACGGTGAGCAGCGCGCCTGCGCCCGCCGTGATGGCGGCACGGTTGATCGCACGGTTGATGGTCGGGATGCGACGGTCACGCAGCCAGGGCCATGCATAGAGCAAGGCGGCGACGCCCAGCCAGATGACCAGCAGCCAGGTGAAGACGGCAAAATGGCCTGCGACCTGGCCCAATTGGCTATCCAGATCGGAACCGGCTGCCGCGGGCGTAAGCCGGGAGCCTTGCAGCGCGCCATAGATAAACCACGCACTGCCGACCACTACGCCGTGGGTGCCAAAGCCCCAGAGCCACCAGCTCGCACGGGGGGCACGCGGCTGTTGCAGCGCTTCGTTGACCAGCGCAATGGTGGCCGCGATGATCCAGGTGAACATCAACAGAAAGAAAATGGCGGGACTGTTGACCGCCGCACCGTTTTCGACGCGCTGGGTGATGCTGGCAATCAGGATACCCAGACCGTTGCTCAGGCTCTGGCTGTTGGTGGTGAATACAAAGACCATCGTCAGAAAGATGAGGACATCGCCCATAAGGATGCCCGGCAATGACGAAGGCTCGCCCCCGCGCAGGCTTTCGTTGCGCGGGGTGTATGAGGTGCGCCCGCCCCGGCGACGGCCTTTGGCGCGCGCCGCGGGTTCGGGCACAGGCTCGTCTGTGGGTGTGTGGCCGGCTGTTCCATACAGGTTGCCCAGGCCCGCCAGGTCGGGTTGCGCCCAGCGCAGGCCCAGAATGATGAGCAGCGCCGTGAAGATCCAGAAATAGACGCGGGTGGCCGCGATGGCAATCCCAAAATGGATTTCTACATAGTGGGCAACCAGTGCGGCGAGAATCGCAATCATAAAGAGGTGGCGCACGCGTTCGGATGGTTCTGTCGCCGTGTCTGTAGTCGGGTCATGGGAGGTGTCGCGACGGGCGATATCGAACTGGGGGCGGGTAAAGAGCGCGGCAATGGTGACATAGATGCCCAGCCCCGCGATAATGCCTGCGGGGAGTGCGACGCCAAAATAACGCCAGCCATTATCGTAGTAGTAGAACAGCACTACCAGTGCCAGGCTGCTTAGAGCCACAATGGAGGCAAAGAGCAGACTGTGGCGGCGTGTGGTCAAAAGACCCAGCCAGCGCAAGGCCCAGTAGAAAATTGTCATAAAGAGCGCAGTATAGGCAATGAAGCCGAAAATGCCCGTGACCACCAGCGAATCCCAGGTTTCGTTGTGGGCGCGGTCCGGGCTGGCATTGCGCGATTCGAGATGGGCCAGTTCGGGCGGATAGAAGGGGTTGTAGGCAATCCACATGGCTTCGGGGCCATAGCCGACCAGCGGGCGCAACAGATTAGCGCCATCGCGTGAACCATCGGGAAAGTGGAGCGGCTCGTGGGGGGCGACCATTTCGGCGGCGCCCTGCCAGATGAGCACGCGCACGCGCCCCGTGCCGTCGTCGGCTTCCAGCAGCGTGGTCAGACGGCCCACATAGGGCACATCGCGCCACGATTCGAACATGGGCAGTGTGTTGACCGCTACCAGCAGGAGCGCGCCTGCCAGCCCCAGACCGATCCAGGCGGTGGTAAACGCGCGGTGATATTTGGGACGCAATACGGTGAATACGAGCAGGATAAAGAGATAGGTGCCGGCAAGAAGCCCCAGCCACGGGCCGCGGCTTTGGGTCCAGAAGATTGCCAGCAATTGTACCAGGATAATGAACAGATACGCGCCGCCCACAAAGGCCACGGGCAGATCGTGGCTGCTGGCGGCGGGGCTGGTCTTCTTCGCCAGCAGATAGGCGAAGCTCTGATAGGTGCGTTCGACGGTGAGGAAGAAAGCCATGATGAGATAGGCTGCCAGGAAAATGGCATTGCCTGCATTGGCGGCGACGCGGGTCGTCACATCGCCGCCCCAGGGCAGGGGATCGATGGCGTAGTGTTGCACGATGCCATAGATGCTGATGGGCAGGCTGGTGAGGATAACCGCATGTTGCAGGCGGCGCAGTTGTCCGGGCGTGCGCAGATGGCCCAGCGTCAACAGCGCGATGATGATGTAGCCCAGAAAGGTATAGGTTCCCTGGAGACGTTGATATGAACCCCACCAGCTGACAAAGGGCGCGACGCTGAGCGCGGTACTGATGAGATAGGCCGCAATCAAAAGCCCGATGGGAATCAGAAAAGCCAGCAAGCCTTTGTTTATGCGCCTGTCCATGCGTCTGTCTATGCGCCCAGGTGCCGGTTTCGCAGAGTCAGCCGCATTGTCAGCCACACGGTCAGTCACAGCGCGGGTATTTGCCTCGGGCTGTGATTCCGCGTTTTGTCCCCACGCGGGGAGCCAGGCAGGCCCGCCGTTCACCAGTTTGATCAGCCAGGCCAACAGCATGGTGAGCGCAAGGGTGCGGATCAGGCTGATTTTGTCCGGCTCGAAGACTCGGCTGGAAAAAACATTGAAGAACAGGGGCGCGATAATCAATGCCGCCAACCAGCCCGCTTCAATCACGGACTCTAACCAAAGGTCGATTTTTGTTCTAAGACGCATAGGGCGATTCGTCTGCCAATTCCTTAAGCTCGGGCGCTAAAAATGTCGAAGACGGGCGGCGCGTGGCGACGCCTGTCAATCTAAAAATAAACACCAATATGAGTGCAGTCTCTAGTGCAGCGTGTATCGTACCCCAGCCTGAAAACCGGGTCAAAACCGTTGGCGATCCCGCGCTTGCCTATTGGGTCAGGCGGAAGCCGTAGGCGTCAGTTGCACCTCGCGGCCCTGGCGCGCCGATTCGTAGATCGCCACCACCAGCGCCAGCGATTTGCGCGCTTCATGGCCGGGCGTGCCTGGCTCGCCGCCGTGGAGAATGGCGTGAGCAAAGTCGCGGATCACTTCGCGGTGGCTATAGCCATAGACCGAAGGCGGATCGATCCGCTGGCTGGTAAGGAGTTCGGCTTCCTGTTCCAGCTGGCCTTCCACTTTCCAAAGCGTAATGCGGTTGAGCGCGGTGCCCCCGATTTTGACCGACCCGCGCCGCCCAAAGATGGCGACCGAGCCTTCCAGATTCTGGGGCCAAGTGAGGGTAGAGCCTTCGATGGTTGCCAGCGCGCGGTTGGCAAAGCGGATGACGGCAACGCCCACATCTTCGGCTTCCATGTGGTGCGCCAGGGTTGCGCTATAGGCATAGACCGACTCCACAGGTCCCATGAACCATTGCAGGGCGTCGATGTGGTGGATCGATTGGTTCATGAGCGCGCCGCCGTCCATCGCCCAGGTGCCGTGCCAGTCGTCTTCGTAATAGGACTGGGGCCGGAACCAGCGCACGGTCGCATTGCCCAGATAAAGGTCGCCCAGCCCGTCCTCGTCGATGAGCCGGCGCAGTTGCTGCATGGGTTGGTTATAGCGGTTTTGCAACACAACGCCCAGCTTGCGCCCGGCCTTTTCGGCGGCGGCGATCATGCGGTCGGCGTCTTCCAGCGTGATGGCAATGGGCTTTTCGACCAGCACATGTTTGCCCGCGGCCAGCGCATCCAGCGCTACGTTTGCATGTAGCCCGCTGGGCACACAGATACAGACGGCGTCGATATCGGGCCGGGCGAGCAGGGCATGATAGTCGGCATAGGCGTCGTGCCCCGCCAGGCCATATTCGGCGGCGAAGCGGTCGGCACGGGCTTTGCGGATATCCGCGACCGCGGCCAGGCGAGTTTCGGGCAATTGCAAAAGCGACTGGGCATGGCGTGGCGCAACCCGTCCACAGCCGATGAGGCCGAAATTTAGATTCATGCGTCGAGAAGTTCCCTGTAATAGTCTATGGTCTGTTGGATCATGGCGGGGGCGGCGAAAACGGTGGCGGCGCGGGCGCGTCCGGCGGCGCCCATGCGCTGGGCCAATTCGGGTTCGGTGAGGATGCGGTGGAGCGCGGCAGCCAGGGCGGGCGCGTCGTGGGGTGGCACGACCAGACCCGTCTGCATGTGTTGGTTGACAAATGTGGTGCCTGTGCCCAATTCCGTGCAGACCAGCGGCGTGCCGCAGGCCATGGCTTCGATCTGCACGATGCCCAGCGTTTCGGCGCGGTTGGTGGAGGGCAGCGCAAACACTTGTGCCGCATGGTAGAGCGCGACCAGTTCCGCGTCGTCTACATTGCCCAGAAACGCGATGCGCTGGCCCAAACCCGCGTCCGCGACCTGTGTTTGCCACGCCGCGCCCAGCGGGCCTTGCCCCACAATCAACAGCTGCGCGTCGATCTGTTGCAGCGCAGGGTCTTGCATGGCCTCAATCAGCACATCCACACCCTTGTAGTGGCGAAATTGTCCGGTGAACAGAATAAGCGGGCGAGCGTCGTAGTGGGCGCGGATTTGCGCGGCCCGGGTCGCCACGGCAGGGGTGGCGGCGAAACGGTCCAGATCGATGCCAAACGGGATGACGCGACATTTGGCGGCGTGGGATGCGAGAAAGGGCGAATCGTGGATATAGACCGGGTTGGAGACGATGATGCCATGCGCGGCGTGCAAAACCCGGCGCAGAAATGGGCCATAGAGAAAACCCAGCAGCCGCTGGCGCACGATATCGCTGTGATAGGTGAGTACAAAGCGGCGGCTGCTGCCCAACCAGAGCTGGCCCAGTTCGCCGGGCGGATAGGGGGCGTGGGCGTGGGCAATGTCGCAATCGCGTGCCAGGCGGCGCAGGGCAGGATAGAATGGCCCGCTGATGGGCGCGGATGAAATGGCGAGCCAGCGCGCGGCTTTATAGACATCGACGTTGCCGATTTTTTCCTGCTGGGTGGTGCGACTCTGGTTTGTGACCAGCACTTGCACCTGGTGTCCCTGCCCCTGGAGACCTTCGGCCAATACGCGGATGTGATTTTCGATGCCGCCCACGACAGGCGCATAATCCTTGTAGAGTTGGAGGATACGCATGAGGTTTGGCTTTGATTTATGCATGTTTTTGGAGCATGGCTCGATATACATCCAGCGTTGTCTGCGCCGCGTTTTGCCAGGAAAAGGTGGCAGCCTGTTGCAGCGCGCGCTGCGCAAAATCCTGGCGGGTCGCCGCATCTTCCACCAGTCGATGAATTTGACGGGCGATTTGGGCCGGTTGGTAAGGATCGAAGTAGAGCGCGGCTTCGCCGGCTACTTCAACAAGACTGGAGGTATTGGCGCACGCGACGGCGACGCCACAGGCCATCGCTTCCAGCAACGGCAAGCCGAATCCTTCGTAGAGGCTGGGAAAAACAAAGGCCGTCGCACCAGTGTAGAGCGCGGGCAGCTCCTCCTCATCCACCGGACCAATAAACTGCACCGACTCTCCCAGTTCCAGCTGAGAAGCGGCCTCTTTTGCTTCAGGGTAGCGGGGATCCCACGCTCCCCCAATGACCAGTTTGGTGGATTGGCGCACGGTTGGGTCTAGTTGTCGCCAGCCCTGGAGCAGGCTAACCAGATTTTTGTGGGGTTTGTTGATGCCCAGATACAAGACATAGCGTTCGGGGAGCGCATAGCGTGCCCGCGTGCGCGCGATGGTTTCTGCGCTTTGGGGGCGAAATGTCGCGTCGGCGCCAAACGGTGTGACTGTGATCTGGTCGGCCGCCACCCCATGATTCGTCATAAGATCGCGCCGGGTGGCCTGGGAACAGGTGAGAATATGCTGGCTGTTGCGAAGGGCCAGCCATAGCGCCAGGCGATAGCGCAGCCGTGTATGCAGACCGAAGTATTGGGGAAACAACTCGGGTATCAGGTCGTAGATGGTCACAATACAGGGTTGGCGGACAGCGTAGGGGATGAGGAAGTAGGCGCTATGATAGAGTTGCGCCGAGCTGTGGTTGAGCGCACGCGGAATCTGCCACTGCTGTTGCAGAGAAAACGGCGATACGGGGGTGGGGCGTAACGTAATCTGCGCCGATGCTGTGGGAAGCTCCCAACGCGAGGCCCGACCGGGGTCAAAGAGCAGCAGCAAATGCTCCTGATCGCCCAGGTGGGGGGGCATCGCGCGTGCAAGATTGCTGACATAGCGTCCGATGCCGGGAAAGTGATTGTGGGCCGTGCGGGCATCCAGCGCGTATGTTGCTGTCGCGCCTGTAGTCGCTACTGTGGTCGCTACTGTAGTCGT
>JBBDIO010000055.1:0-7545 GCA_040880365.1 Litorilinea sp. | reverse complement strand
GAAAAAGTGGAAGAATCGCAAGTTCACCGAAGCCATCAACCGCGATGAAAACCTTCATTTTATCCAGGATCTGGGCGTCGATTTCGACGAGCATGTCCAGCGCGTGCTCGAAGCCATGCAAGGCATCGCCCAGGAACTGGACGTCGCGGGAGAAGGATGAGGGATGAAGGGGTTGGCTCGGATCTCAGAGGGCGTACCAAACACTTTGCCCTGCGAATCTTGCGGTTGTTTGCTGCGCTTCCAGCACGTACAGATGCTCAGGTGTTAGGGCGTCAGTTGGTGCGTTCGGGAACATCGGTAGGCGCAAACTATCGAGAGGCCAGCCGCGCCCGTTCTAATGCTGAGTTTGTTGCCAAAGTGGGTGATGTGCTGAAGGAATTGGATGAGACTGCCTATTGGCTCGAATTGCTCGCTGAATCTCAAATCCTGCCCCTCGAACGATTGGCCGCACTCCAGGATGAATGTGATCAACTAATCGCAATTTTCACAACCATTGTCAAAAAAGTGAAAGCACGTACACCCAAATAGCCAACCCCTTCAACCTTCAACCTTCATCCCTCCTCCTTCATCCTTCCTCAATACCCTGCCCACCAGTCTTTGTGCGAGCGTGGGTCCATGAAGGAGCCTTCGTCGCGGATGGCGATTTTGATGGGATGGGGCGCGGCGGTGCCTACCGGATCCTGGGGGCGGAGCGCGGGCAATTGTCTGCGCCCGGCGGCATCCAGTTGGCGATAGTGGGCCAGCAAGGTGGGGTCTACGCAAAAATCTTCCAGGTGTACCACATAGCCGCGGGCGGGGCTGTCGTCGCGCGTATAGGTAACGGTCAGGCGCGTCTCTTCGGCATAGAGCACCAGCGCAATATAGCCGCCGTTGTAGATTTGAAGCCCGCGCGCAGGAATGTGGATGGCTTCGTGCGGCTGCGATTGCAGCCCGACCAGGGTGACAGGCCAATGGGTGAGGGGCTGGCCCTTGCAGCCGTCCGTGCCACAGGCCCAATCCCAATCGTAGACGCGATAGGCACTGGTGAATCTCGGCGCGCGGCGGTCGGCGAAGACGGCTGCAATTTGCGGCGCGTTGGGATCGGTGTTGCCGTTCCAATCGATCAGGCCGAGAGGCGCAGCGGTTGCGCGATAGCCGCGCAACGCCAGATTCACATCGCCACTCTGCGCGGCAGGGCGGCCAAGCTGACCCAGCGCAGGCACCGTGCCATACGCCGCGCTGGACTGGGTGGGGCAGGCCGCGGTTTGCACCGTGCCCGGCCCGCGCCCCATTTGCGGTAAAAAAATCTGGTTTGCATGGGGCGCCAGAGTCGCGGGTGGCATTTCGGATAGCACTTCGGCGCGAGCCGGGTCCGAACCGACCACAAGCCAGGCTGTGCAGATACTCACCAGCAGCAAGGCCAGACGCAGCATAGGTTTCTTCTGCATCTGCCTCGGCATTTGTGGTCTCGGCATTGGTGGCCGCGTCACTTGTTGCCCCAGCGCGTGCGCCCCGGTGTTGGCGGTCGCGATATGGCAAGGGGGCGGGGTTTGGTCTGCAACTAAATTGCAGTCTACAATCCAGTCTGGCATAGTCAACTCCTGCGGCTAGGGGAAATTCGGCGCGCCGATTGCGCCACTTTCCATACATGCTTCCTCCCCTGGGTCGTTTTTGGGGTAGGCTGGTGTGCATTTTACCCCAAATCTCATACCGTGGAATGCGGCAATAGTAGGAAACTCAACCATGAATTTTGGCCGATGGCGCAGAAAACTGGCGCGCGCGTCGCGTGTGCAAGCGTGGAAAGATCGACTGAATCCCTGGGTGCGCCCTATGCTGAATCTGGTTTCGCCCTATCACAAAGCGTTCACCCAGAAGTATCCTGCGCACTTGCCGCCCTCGCCGCCCGTGGTGGTGGTGGGAAATATCCTGTGTGGCAACGGGATTGGCGAGGCCGGGCGCGGTACGCTGCGTGCCCTGCGCGCCGCCAACTATACAGCGGCCTATGTGGATATGCCCTGCCATCAACCCATCCCCGATCACGAGATTCCCGAAGTTACGCCCCTGCCTGGCGGCCCGCGGGTCAATCTGATTCATATGAACGCCAAGGATTCGCGCTATGCCTATCGCAAACTCGGACGGCAGTTTTATCGGGGCAATCTGAATATCGGCTATTGGTTTTGGGAACAAAGCCATTTTCCCCAGGAGTGGTATCCGGCTTTTGGCGCGTATAAAGAAATCTGGGTCGCGAGCCGTTTTTGCCAGAGCGCATTGGCTGCAATATCGCCCATTCCCGTGGTATGGATGCGTCCACACGTTGCGCCTGCGCCCCCGCCGCTATACACGCGCACCCAATTGGGACTGCCCGAAGACCGCTTTATATTCTACTTTTCGTTCGATGTGATGAGCGTGCTCGAACGCAAAAATCCGTTTGGGCTGATTGAAGCCTATCGCCGGGCGTTTGGCACGAATTCAAAGACTACCAGCCTGGTCCTCAAGCTGACCGGGATTCCCCAGGCGATGAAGGAACACAAATTGCTGGGCCTGGACCCAAAAACGTTGCCCGCGCTCGACGCGCGCCTGGCAGAAGTGGGCGGGGTCATGTTCAACCAATATGTACCGCGCGCCTACGCCAATGCGCTTCTGAATGCGTGCGATTGTTATGTGTCGTTGCACCGCGCCGAAGGCTTTGGCCTTTCGATTGCCGAGGCTATGTACTACGGCAAACCGACTATCGCCACGGCCTATTCTGCGCCCGTCGATTTTATGACGCCCGGTAACAGCTATGGCGTTGGCTACAAAGTGGTGGAATTGGAGCAGGACCATTCGACTTTCTATCGTGCGGGGACGGAATGGGCAGATCCGGATTTGGATCAGGCGGCGGCGGCAATGCAGCGCGTGGTGGCAGATCCCACAGCAGCGCAAGCCGTGGGCGCGCAGGCCGCGCTCGATATTCGGCGCGATTATGGGGCCGCGCCCGTGGCCGCGGCCATGATGGCGCGAATGCGGCTCGCGTTATTTCAACAACGTTAGGTTCAGGGGGGCGATGTGCCTTTGGCAGGCGTCAGCGATTTGCCCGGTGCGTCTCGTGCGCCCGGTTCTTCCGCCTCCAGGCTGGCCGGGACTACAGACGCAGGATAGTGGGGCGTGCGTCCGCGCAGAATATCCCACAAACCAAAGCCGCCAATCCAGATGCCTGCAATCGCCAGCAGCGTATCGCGGGCGCGGATGAGCAGCGCCAGACCGATACCGTCGGCCGGCGCACGCCCCAGGCCGGTCATCACCAACGCCTGGCTGGCTTCCAGCACCCCCAGCGCGGCGGGCATGGGCAACAGAATCGCAACGCGCGCGGCCAGCATTGCCAAAATGGCCTGCGCGATGCCCAATTCCAGCCCCAACATGGTGGTCATCAACCAAAATTCCACGACCATCCCGCCCCAACTCACGGCAGAAATGGCAAATGCCGCCACCAGAATGCCCACCTGCCGCCGACAAAGCTCGATCACCTGCGTTTCGCTTAGGTAGACGGTTTGCCACCAACCCACTTGATCCATTTGATCCAAATGGGTAGTCGGGGATGACCCCACCATGCGCACACGGCGCACCATTTTTGCGCCCCATGCCAAACCTGTGCTGATAGGGCGATTTCCCCGACGATAGGTAATCAACAACGCCAGCGGCAGCAACAGCAGAAATCCCACATAGAAGATCGTTTGGGGCAGCGGATTCGCGCCGGCAGCCGCCTGGTCATCTAACCCCGTGGCTTGCCCTGTGCCCAGCCAGACCAGGTCGGCGGGCGACCAGATCTGCTGTTGCAGAATAAAAAGCACACCCACTGCCAAAAAGGTGAAGTTGACCAACATTTCGA
The DNA here is from genome assembly GCA_040880365.1 of Litorilinea sp. Taxonomy (GTDB): domain Bacteria; phylum Chloroflexota; class Anaerolineae; order Caldilineales; family Caldilineaceae; genus JBBDIO01. Next base: position 3,701 of record JBBDIO010000055.1, on the reverse strand, counting down.
CCAGTTTGTCCAGCGTGACCGCCGCAATCGAATCGGCATAGGGCACGTTGTGGCGGCGGCTCACCACATAAACCTGCCAGGGTTCGCCGCCAAAGTGGGGACCCGGTGTGATGTAGCTGATGCCAAATGCAGTGAGCCGATAGGTAACCAGCCGCAAAAAGGGCAGGGTATGGCCCTGGGCATAGAGAAAGAGCCACCAGCGCCCGCACAGTGTAAAGAGGATCAGGCTGTTGACGGCCAGCAATGCTACGATTTCGCGCGGCTGCAACTGGCGCAGCACCTGCCACACGTCTGCTGCGGAGACTGCCGCCAGCGTCCACCACAACAACGCCAGCGCCAGCGCCAGCAAAACCCATTGTCCCCACCAGGCCGATTGGAATCTTCACATCGGGGGGCAATATCTGTGGGCGTGGAGGAATCCGCAGGCTTGGTCGGGGGAGGGGCGTTGGGCTTGCCCTGGCGTTGGTGCAATATCGCTTCTTCGGGCGACCACAGGGCAAATCTGCCTGCGCCAAAGTGCGCGACTACAAACGCCGCGCCCAGAAGCAGCCCATTTTGCCAGTTTAACCCTGTCAATACGCTATCCAGGCAGGCGAGTCCGATCATAAAGAGTGCGGCGACCCGTCCCAGCACGCCCAGCAGAAAGAGGGGGAGGGCGAGGCAGAAACTGATAGCGAAGAGCCAGGCCAGCGCGGCACTGTCCAATCCGGCGCGCCAGATGGTCAGTGCGGGCAGGGCCTGCCAGAGCAAACTCGCGGCGAGCAGGCTGCCCACAATGCGCGCCACGGGCGGCAACCACATTTCGAGCAATGCTTTGGTTGCCCTGCGCAGGCGTAGATAGGTGGGGGATTGGGGATCAATCTGATCGCTGACCACCAGCCAATCGCGCACAAAGCCTGCCAGCAGGGGCGCGGCAAAGAGCGCCGCGGCCAGCGTGGTCAGCGGCGGTTCAAAGACGGGCCACAGGATGACACAGACAAAGCCCGTCTGATAGCCTGCGGTGATGCGCCGGTTGTCGCTGGGCGGCAGATCGTGGACGGGCAGGTTACGTCTTTGGCGCAGCCAGATGCCGCCGATAAAGAGTTGGCGCGCCAGACCGAGGGGGAAATACCAGAGCGGCAGTTGCCCATATTGAATCGCGATGGTGATGGCGATCAACATGCCCAGGCCGTCGAGTTCAATGTCCAGAATCTCGCCCAGTTTGCTTTCGTGGTTGGTGATGCGCGCCACATAGCCATCGAAATAATCGACCAGGCGTGCTACGGTGTAGAGCAGCGCGGGCAGCCAGGCCAATAGCCCGCTGGGGCGAGGCGCAAAGAGAAAGCCCGCCAACAGAAAAAGCAACGCGCCACAGACCAGGGTGAGACCTGTGCCATAGCCCAGCGTGGGATAGAGGCGGGGCGTGCGTGGGGGGTGGTTGTGGGGCAGGATCCAGCGCACGATGCCCAGCACGACGACCATGCACACCGCTGCCCAGAGCAGCCAGTTGCCGGGATGGGGATAGTCGCCCAGCGTGACCAGCAGCACATAGCCGGCCAGATAGACCGCACCATAGCTCAGCGCGACACCCAGCCAGCGGCGGTGCAATTGTTGGTGCGCCACATGGTTGGCGCGGGTCAATTCGACGGACGATGTGTGTGTGTGCATGTGCTTGTGTGAATGCATTCCGCGCAATGCTACCGATTCAGGTCCGAATTCAGATCCGAATTCAGATCGGAGCCGCCCAGACGAATGAGCGCGGCGCCAATCCGGCGCAGACAGCCTTCCAGATCGTGCGCGGCCTGGGTAGGCGTAATCGTCAGGAGTTCCCAGCGTTCGCGCCGGGCAGAGGCTTCGCGCCGAGCAGAGGCCGGTGGACCGGCGGCTGCGGTCGTTGCCAGTCGTGCATCGGGCAACAGACTGGATGGCTGTGCGGGCGAAACAGACCCGCCAAATACTGCCGATCCCACTTCTTGCACAGTGGGGTCATCGGGCTGGGCGCGCCAGCGAATCCCCAGATAGCCGCCCCGCGCGCGCAGGGTAATATCCACCGGCTGCAACTCTGCCGGTTGCAAATCTGCCAGACGATTGGCAAGCGGGCGCAGACGGTTGGCGCGCAATGTTTGCCAAAAGGCCTCGAACGGATCGTCGTGGACGAACAATTCTTTTACATCCTCGCTGTGCAACAAACGATCCAGCGTGGTGTGAATAAAGGTAATACGGCGCAGGCTGGCAGACGGTAAGGGCTTATCCAGACGCAACAAAGGACCGACTTCGATACGGAAATAAAAGTCTTCGGCCCGGGGATGATCGGCTTCGTCGGGCAGCATTTCGCGCCGTGTGAGCAGCCGATAGCGGCGCGTGGCGGCATAGTAGCTGATGGTCTGGGCTTCTTCCTGCCCGCGAAATGCGCCCGTTTGATAAAAGGCCAGGTAGTCGGCGGCCACACGCCGGGGCGCGCGCCGTTGGGGAATGCGATACCAGCCTTCGGCCGCGACTCGCCGCAGATCTTCGGGGTTGTTGACCACCGCTACCAAAACCGTGCTGCGCGGGTGCTGGGCATAGGTATGGGTATGCCCGCCGCCAGGCGATTGCTCGCCCGTTTGAGAGTCGGGCTGGGCATTGGGCTGAAAATCGGGTTGGGAATCGGATTGCGCCATGATGTGGGTATCAGTTCAGGTGAAACGCATAGATATCGCCCGAATTGGCCTGGGGCGGCAGTGCGGCAAGCACTTCTTGCATGGCCGTCGGCGAGATGGGCGCAGGGCGTTGCCAGCGGTGCTGTTCACCCACCGACCAGTTATAGGTATAATCGCCCAGTTGCCCCAGACGTTCGATGCAGCCCTGGGCAATATCCAACGCCGCGGGGATGTATTCGAACGACAGCCCGCGCGGCGCGTGCGAGAGTCCCTGCAAGACTTCCAGCTCGTACCCTTCCACGTCGATTTTGCAGAAGGCGGGCACGCCATAGTGGGCAATCAGTTCATCCAGGGTGGTCACAGGCACCTGGACACGGCCTTCCCATTCTACGCTGGCGAAGGAATCCACGGTCTGCACCGAATCGATCCACGCCTGGGAGAGGGTGCTCACGGTGGGCGTTTTGCCGCTGACCATGAGTGTGGCTTCGCCTGCGGTCGCGCCGACTGCCGTATCCAGCAGTGTGATGTGAGAATTGCGCCCATACCACTTTTGCAATAGCCAATAGCAGAGGGGCTGGGGTTCCACGCCGACGACCTGCGCCCCCAGACTCGCCCAGGCCCGCAGCCGATTGCCTACGTGCGCGCCGATATCGAAGCAGAGATCGCCCGGCTGGATCAGATTGGCATAGAAGCGGGTCATGGCGCGCGTTTTGATGGGGTTGCCATAGTAGATGGCGACCGAGCGCGCCAGCCCCAGCATTTGCCCCAGCGTAGGGCGCGCCGCGCTATCCGACATGGACGGATTCGTGTCTGGAATGTTGACGCACAGTGTATGGACACACAGTGTATTGGCACACGGTGAAATGCTCCGACGCTCGCTGCTGCATACAGGGATGGTATATGTTCTATGGAATCGTTGTCAATCTGTCGAAAAGCTCGCCCGAAATATTGTGCAGGATAACGGGTAGGATGCTGGACAGGGGGGGAACAACCTGGGCGACTAGCCCGGAGAGGCCGTTCCCCCTGTCCGGTCTAGTGCGCTGTTTACAAGGATTTTGAATTCTTGCGTAGGTCACGTCTCCT
>JBBDIO010000054.1:0-7584 GCA_040880365.1 Litorilinea sp. | reverse complement strand
CACGGTCGGCTCCGGGCAAACCAGTGTCTGGCCCGCCTGCGTTTGGCCTGTCAGAAGCCGCCCGATCCGCTGTCGAATCCGGGTCGGGCAGCAGCGCGGGCCAACGCTCACCAAAATTTGGCTCGTTGCCAATGACCCAGACATGGCACCCCGAACTCGCCGCGACAAAATTGGCACATCGGCGCGCAAATGCACCGTAATTCTGACTGAACGGAAGCGTTCCAGTGGGATACGGTCCATGTTCCAGCCGGCAGACCACCTGTACGCCCAGCGCCGTATGCGCGTCAAAATTTGCTCCGCTGCGATTCCACGGATCGTGCCCAATCGCCCGCGTCACCACAATCCAGTCGGGCACGCCGATTTCTACCAAATCCTGATCCTGCTGAAGTTGATAACCAATGTCGGGCCGTAGAGATAGTGTGTGCAAATCGCCTGCGAGTGGTGCGTGGTCACCTGCGCGTTGCGGAGAGACCATTTCTTCGCTCCTTAGCTTTGGCCCAGCCTGGGTTTGCCGCACGGCTTCGGGCAATTCGGAAAGCAACTCTCTACCGCCAAAACTGCGAGAGCCGCGCGGCGCATGATCAATCTAACGCCTACCAGAATCCATCATCTTCATTGAAGCCAAATTCTTCACAGATTTTCGCCACGGTTTCTACAATCTGGGGATGCGATTGCCCATTGCTGGCAACCAGACCATTGTGGGCGCGCACATCCCGCTTGTTAAACCGAATCGGATTGCCCCAACAGTCGCTCATTTCGCCACCGGCCGCGGTCAGCAGCGCACAAGGCGCGCACAGATCCCATTCCTTACAGCCAGGGCTGGGATGCACATACAGATCGGCAAGCTGGCGCGAAATCAGACCGACTTTGAGCCCCACACTCCCGCTTACCCGCTCGCTCGTAATACGCAGCGCACTGCGGACGCGATCTACAATCTGCTGGCGATGACTGCGCGAGCTAACCAACACCATACGGTTGATTTTATTCATGGCGCTCACCTGCAACTGAACACTTTCCTCTTGTTCATAGAGAAATGCGCCCAGCCCCTGCGCCCCCGCATAGAGCAAGCCGGGTTCCGGCTGCATCACAACGCCCATAACCGCCTCGCCGCGCACGGCCAAACCAATCATGATGGAAAATTCACCATTGCGCGCGATAAATTCCTTGGTGCCGTCCAGCGGATCGACAATCCACACCCGATCTTTTTCCAGACGCGACAGATCATCCTTCGATTCCTCCGAAAGAATCCCGTCATCGGGATAGGCCGCTTTGATTTGGGTGACGATGTGATGATTCGCCGACCGATCCGCCTCCGTGACCGGTGACCGATCCGACTTGTAGCGAACTTCTGAGGAGCCTACATAAAACGTATTGACAATGGTGGCGGCTTCGCGCGCCAGCCGCTTTGCAAATTCCAAATCTGCTGTCAAATCGGTCACACCTACTTGTTTTTGCCCCATACCCCTGGTTCCTATACTAGCACTTTCACAAGTGTCATGCAGTTTTAGTTTGGCCCGGCACATTTCCGCCTAGATGAATACTCTGTGCCGGAGCCTACCGATTGTAGCAACAGTTCAGACCACCAGCAAGTATACGGCAAGTTGACACACAGGGTTCGCAGCTGTCGCCCGGCCGCGGCGCGTGCGCCTAGCGTGCGCAGCGAAATCCCAGCCAGTTTTCAGTCTGTGCCGCGGCCACGAACCGATCATATACAACCTGCAGCGAGTCTGGTGTATCCAAAAAACTACCACCTTTAACCACATAAGTCGCTGCATCGGGGATATTATCGGGGATTTCGCCGGCGCTTCCTCCGCGCATATCCGTCCACTCGGCCACATTGCCTGCCAGATCATCCACCCCAAACGCGCTGCTACCGTGTGGGCGATACGCGCCCACGGGTTGCGTATCGCCGTGGGCACTGCCGGCAAAATTGGCGAACCGGAGATCAAATCGGTCGCCCCACGGATAGCGATATCGCTGGCCCGTAAGCGGCGAATAGCCCGCGGCAACTTCCCACTCGTCAGCCCGCGGCAGACGCAAACCGCGCCACTCGCAGAAATCCGCCGCATCACGCCATGTCACATTCACCACCGGATGCTGGGCAAACCGCCCGTCGAAGAAGTAATTCTTGTGCTGTGCACTATCGGGCATAGCCGGCAATCGACACGCACCCGCGTCCACACAGCGTCGATAATCAGAATTGGTTGCTTCGTGCACCATCAACTCAAATCCATCCAACGCGACCGGGCGTTCAGTGCCCAACGCCGCATCACCCACGCGATACTCACCGGACGGTATACCTGCCAGGGCAGGCATACCAACGCGGTCGCTCCAATTGCGCGCGCCCAACCAAATTCCTGCCGCCACACACATGCCTGCCACTAGCAGCGCGGCCACCACCCACCTTTGGCGAAGATAGTTGCGCCACTGGATGCCCTGCCCGGGCGGGGCAGTGTCCTCGGCGCGCGTGACGTCTTCCAAAACCGGCAAACCCGTTTCCAATTGATAGAGCGCCGCCACCACATGTGTGCGCCGCCACGGATCCACAACCTCCAATTCCGCGTGCAACTGTGTCGCCAGCCGGTTTTGCCAATTACCAGGTGCGTCATCTGCCAACTGCATTCGCCACAACACCATCAACGCCAGCGGCGGCTGCGCGCGCAAAAGCGCTTCCAGCACAATCTCCGCAACGGTCTCCGCGTCCCGCTGATAGCGCAGCGCAGTAAGCACACCCACACCATGCCCCAACGCCGAACGCAGGATCAAAGCCAGGTGCGGATCGTCCAGCCGATAGCCCGCCTGGAGATAGCGCAGGGCCGCGGCCAGCACATCCGTTGACAAAGCAAAGGAAGTGGGCGATGGCGCCGCACGCCAGGCAGCCAGCCCGCGATCCAGAGCGCGCCGTAACGCCGCGGTCTTTAGATAGCCTTCGGGAATATAGCCTTCGGTGGCATAGCTGTCCGATGTTGGGTGCAGAGTTGCCATCCTAAATTCTATTGTTTGAATACGCGGTTGAGGAACATTGGCGCTTGCCTTCAATTCCATCCCAGACAGATTGACATGTCTGCCCAAAGCACATAGACTCGGCTAATAAACCTGTCAACCATAGAATCAGCGAAAGGTTGAGCTGTGGCAAGAAAATCTCTCGGACATGTTGAGCTAGAGTGGCAGTGCCCTACGTGCGGAAATCGCAACCCAGGCAGCAGTCGGGTCTGTTCCGGCTGCGGAGCGCCCCAACCGGATCACGTAGAGTTTAAGAATCCCGTTTCCACCGATCTGATCGAAGATCCCGATAAACTAGCCCAGGCCGCAGCCGCGCCCGATATTCACTGCCCCTATTGTAACGCACGCAACCGCGCCGATGCCACAATCTGTGTGCAGTGCGGCGGCGATCTCACCGACGGCGCCGCCCGCACCGAAGGCCAGGTCATCGGTGCGCTGCAAAATGATCCCGCGGCGCAAATTGCCTGTCGCGTCTGCGGGGCCGAAAATCCTGCCTCCGCCTATACCTGCAAAAGCTGCGGCGCGCCGCTCCGGGCCACAGCTGCGGAACCCAAGCCCGAGCCGGAAAAGAGCAAAGGCGGTTGCAGTTGGGTTGCCATCGCCGTGGTACTGGGCGTCATTGGCCTCATCATTTTTGGTGTGTTCTATTTCTTCACCGGCAGCGCCGAAACCGTAGATGCAACCGTGGTCGAAGCCCGCTGGAGCCGCACCATCGAAGTCGAAGCCCTCATGCCTGTCGCGCATGAAGCCTGGCGCGAGGATATTCCCCAGGACGCAACGCTGCTTGCCTGTCGTCAGGAGGTTCAGCGCACAGTCTCCGACCCCGTGCCCAATTCCCGCGAAGTATGTGGCACGCCCTATGTGATCGACGAGGGCACCGGCTTTGGCGAAGTAGTGCAAGAGTGCGAATATGAAGTATTGGCCGAATATTGCGAATATGAATCCCTGGAGTGGGGCCGCTACGACGAAGTACAATTGACCGGCACAGGCCACGATCTCCGTTGGCCCGTCATCCCCCTCACCGAAGACCACCGCGCCGGCGCACAGAGCCAGACGCTGCAATGTGTGCTCAGTGCCGATGGGCGCACCTTCACCTATCGCACCACCAGCGAAAGTATATTTGCCAGCTGTAATCCCGGCAGCCAGTGGATGCTTGAACTCAATCGCGCCGGCGGCATCTCGTCCATTGCGCCCCAGTAAATCAGCGGGTGCGCATCTACACCTGGACCTATAGACCGAAGTACATGCCCAGATGTACATACCCAGATTGACCGCGCGGGTCAGATGAAGTATCATTTTCATAAAATGATGCACTCTGGGGTTGCACGCGTGGCCGGTCTGCCACGCGTGTTTTGCCGTATCGCAAGACACACGTATCACGACCAAAAACGATCAAAGAAATTATTCCAGACATTGTTGAGGAGTAACGAATGACGGGCTTTCTCCCCGTAGCAGAACAAATGGAAATCCTCATGCGCGGTGTCGACTTTGGGGATGAGCAAACCTACAAAAATATGGAGCAGGAACTGAGTCTGCGCCTGGAACAGAGCCGCGCAGCGGGCAAACCGCTCCGCGTCTATTGCGGCTATGATCCGTCGTCGCCCGACCTGCATCTGGGCCATACCATTACCATGCGCAAATTGCGCCAGTTTCAGGATCTGGGCCACGAAGTTATCTTCCTTATTGGTACCTTCACAGGCATTATTGGTGACCCCAGTGACAAGGACAGCGTGCGCAAACAGCAGACCCTCGACGACGCTTTGGCCAAGGGCAAAACCTATGCCGACCAGGCCTGGCGTGTGCTCGACAAGGCGCGCACCACCGTCCGCTATAACCACGAATGGTTGCAAAATCTGAATTTTGCCGACGTAATCGACCTGGCATCCAACTTCACTGTGCAGCAGTTTCTGGCGCGCGACAATTTCAGCAAGCGCCATACCAATGGCGATGCCATCTGGCTCCATGAGTTTTTCTATGCGCTCATGCAAGGCTATGACGCCGTGGCCCTGGAAACGGATGTCCAGATTGGCGGCACCGACCAACTGTTCAATCTCATGGCAGGCCGCAAATTGATGGAAGCCCAGGGGATGCGCCCCCAGGTCGTTTTGACCTCGCGTATTCTGGTTGGCACCGACGGCGTCCAGCGCATGAGCAAATCTGTCGGCAATTCCATCGGCGTAGATGAATCGCCCGGCGTCATGTTCACAAAAGTGCTGAATGTGCCCGATGATGCCATGCGCAACTATGCCGAACTGATTACTCGCTGGACACTCTCCGAAATCAATCAGCGTTTCACGGCGCTTGCCGAAAATGCGATTACCATGCGCGATCTGAAACACGAAATTGCCGCCGAAATCGTCAGCATTTTTCACGGCGATGCCGCGGCGCAAAGTGCGGCACAGGATGCCGCGCGTATGCATCAGGGCGAAGCGCCCAGCGACGCTCCCGAATTTCAGCTGACAGCCGCTACGGCATTGGTCGATGTGTTGCAGGCGGCAGGATTGGTCAAATCCAAAAGCGAAGCACGCCGCCTGATCCAGCAAGGCGGCATTCGCCGCAATGGTGCCCAGGTCGAAGATCCCGACCAGCAGCTAACACCCACCCCCGGTGTCACACAGGTGATCCAGGTGGGCAAACGTCGGTTTCTCAATGTAGTTAGTGCAGGGTAGATCTGGCGAGAAGTGAGAAAGAAAAGTGGCGGAGAGAAAAAAAAGAACTGCCGTCTATTGCGGTTCCCCCGATAGTGGACTAAGCCACACCGCAATAAACGAGCAGTTCATGTTTATGATAGTATCACATCTTTTTCCGCTTGTAAAGAAATGCATTGCGTGTTTTATTTCACAATTCGCAACTACGCAACAAATTTCCCGAATCGCAGATAGAAATTGAATTTGCGTCAAAATTTTCGCACGTACGGCTTTCTGCGCAACCATTGGGCATGGAGCGTGTTTTAATCTGTGCACCATCTGTGCACCGGGACTGGAATATGCGTCCGCTCCCGGCATATCTGGGCCTGCAATCTCGTCGGCAGACACGCGCCGGACCAACTACACACAACACGTTATATAATTTACCTGCGTGATCGAAATTTGTGGCGTCGTCGCGCAGGACTAGAACCAGAGCCGGTGAAATTGAATGGTTTCCGAGCTTGCCACAGCGGAGATTTCACCGCGATTCTGAACATAATATTGAACATCGAGGAGAAGATTCATGGGTCTGTTTGAAGGTAAAAAGGGGTTGATTTTCGGCGTTGCCAACAAAAATTCGATTGCCTGGGGCATCAGCCAGGCACTCCATGCGGAAGGCGCAACCCTGGGCTTCAGCTATGCGGGCGAAATCCTGAAAAAGCGCGTGGAACCATTGGCCGCAAGCATTGGCAGCACCTTTGTCGAACAGTGCGATGTAACCAACGACGACGAAATCGACACCGTCTTCGAAAAGGCCGAGGCCGAATTTGGCACGCTCGACTTCATGGTCCACGCCATCGCCTTTGCGCCGTCCGAAGAACTCAGCGGACGCTTCAGCGATACCAGCCGCGAGGGCTTTCGCATTGCGCTGGATGTGAGCTGCTATAGCATGATCGCACTCGCCAAGCGCGCCCGCACCCTGATGCCCAATGGCGGCAGTATGATCACCATGACCTACTACGGATCAGAAAAAGTCGCGCCCAACTACAACGTCATGGGCGTCGCCAAAGCCGCGCTGGAATCCAGCGTGCGCTATCTCGCCTGGGATCTGGGCAACGACCGCATCCGTGTGAACGCCATCAGCGCCGGCCCCATCAAGACGCTGGCTGCTTCGGGCATTGCCGGTTTCCGCAAGAGCCTGGGCGTCGCAGGAAGCATCGCCCCAATGGGCAATGTCACCCAGGACAATATCGGCGACGCCGCCCGCTTCCTGCTCAGTGACTGGGCCGTTGGCATTACGGGCGAAATCCTCTATGTGGATGGCGGCTATAATATTATGGGTATGCCGGATCCATCGAAGTTCGCCGAATAGGCTCGCTCCTTGCGCCAAAGACACAAAGAAGCCCTTGGGCAAATGCCCAAGGGCTTCTTCTTTCAACTTCTGGCGGAGACGACGGGATTTGAACCCGCGACCTTTGGCTTGACAGGCCAATATGCTAACCGCTACACCACGCCTCCTCAAATTCACGGACAGAATCAGTTTGTCACATGGACAAATTCCGATTTTCAATCCTCGCAATCAACCGGCACAACTCATTACGTTGCACCAAGTTTTATGCGCCTTGAGGCATAGAAGTTGATTTTTATAATTTATCATTTCAGCAGCTATCTGTCAAATTGAAGCAGCCAAATTTCACAACACGAACCTGCAAAAAGCCCAGACAACCATGCGTATATCCCAATCATCGGAAACATCCCATCCAACGCTCTATCGCAATGGCCGGATCTTCACCGCTTCCGCGTCCACGCCCTGGGCAGATGCACTTGTCTGCCACAACGGAAAACTTGTGGCCGTCGGCACAGAAACCGCGGTGCGGCAAGCCCTGCCATCCGCGACCCGCGCGCCGATCCAGGTGATCGATCTGGACGGGCGTTTCGTAATGCCTGGCTTCTG
>JBBDIO010000053.1:317-7723 GCA_040880365.1 Litorilinea sp. | reverse complement strand
TCGGCCAGCGCGGCCATTTTCTTCATCTGCAACAGTCCGCCTGCGCGCCCGGTATCGGGTTGGATCACATCGACAATCTCGCGTTCGATCAATTCACGCACACCCCACACACTGGCGTGGCGTTCGCCCGCAGCAATCGGCAAATTGACCGCCGCCGCGACCCGGGCAATGGCCTCGATGTTTTCCGGCGCTACCGGATCCTCGTAAAAGAGCAGGTCATATTCTTCCAGTGCCTGCCCCATGCGAATCGCGTCGCGGGTGGTGAGCCAGGGCGGGCCGTGAATATCCACCATGAGATCAATGTCGGGACCCACCGCATTGCGAATGGCTTCCACCTTTGCCAGCGGTTCGAGCACGCCACCCGTTTTCAGACCCGTGAATCCCCGTTCCACCAGTTCGCGGGCACGGTCGGGCGTGCTGGCGTGGGCATAGAGCCGCACACTATCGCGAATCTTGCCGCCCAACAATTCATACACCGGTACCCCCAAAGCCTTGCCTTTAATATCCAGCAAGGCCATTTCGATGGCGGTCATCGCGCCGCCCCCCACCACGCCGGTCATGCCGTGGCCCATCATGGCGAGCATCATCTTTTGCCACAGCTTCTCGGTGTCAAACGGATTTTCGCCGATCAAAATGGGCGTCAGGTCTTTGATCGCAGTCTCGATGACCCGCGGCCAACCGCTGCCCTCGCCTACGCCATAAACGCCTTCATCGGTGAAAACTTTGATAAAAAGCCAGTTGCGAGACTTCCAGCCCGGACTATCGGCAACATTGGCGTGCATCAAATAGGTCTTGATATCGGTGATCTTCATCGACAACGTCCCCCCTCTGTGCGCCATCGCGTGATGCGGTTGGCTGTGGACGCTTTGGCGACCGCGGCACTGAATCCGCGCACACCCCAAAATAGGGGCCGCGCTACTAATCAAGACGCCAAACCGCACCAAAACGTGACGATCAAACAAGAATATGCAACTAAATGAGCGCACAAACTGTGCTGCGGATTACAAATTCAATTGCCATACGCCTTTTACACAGCAGGCAAAATTGTCGCCACCAACGCAGCGAGCGGCATCTGGGCCAGCGATGTCAGTTGCAGATCGGCGCCCGCGGCTGTTAAATGCGCTGTGACGGCGTTGGGCACAAAGACGCAATACATGCCTGCCGCCTTGGCTGCCAGCACGCCATTGGGCGAATCTTCCAATGCAATGGCCTGCGCAGGGGCGCGATCCAGACGGCGCAACGCCAGCCGGTAGAGTTCAGGATCGGGTTTCACCTCGGTCACATCATCGGCACATACCACTTCGGCAAAATAGTCGCGAATGCCGTGGGCGTGCAGATGCGGATCTACCCAATCGTGGCGCGAGCTGGACGCCACCGCCAGTTGAATCCCCGCCTGGCGCGCGGCTTCCAGATAATCGCCCACGCCCGGCAACAGTTGTTGATCCTGGATCAGCGCATCGTAGTGGGCGCGAACCTGCCCGCGCACGGTTTCCCGTTCCACAGGCGCACCCAACTGTTCTGCCAATAGTGCATAGGGATCCACGACGCCGCGGGTTCCGATATTGAGCACCCATGTCGCCAGCGGCAGCTCACAGCCGCGCGCGGCAAAAACTGCCTGCCATGCGGCAAATTCGGGCGTTTCCGTATCCACAATCAGCCCATCAAAATCGAAGACCAACGCCTGAATCTTCATCTGCGTGTCGTTTTGTATATTGCGCGGAGCAGAAGCCGTTGACATTGCTTTTCCTGAATATTCTATTTCTGAAATTGTTGGGGCACAGGCAAAAATTGCCCTGCGTCGAACCCGAATCGCAGTTCAACGCAGGGCAATTGACAACGCGGTAATCGGGACTAGCTCTTGAGAATCTCCGCCAGCCGATTCAGGACAATATCATCTTCACCGTCGCCCAACGTCATGGGGTTCAGGTAGATTCCGTCGTCGCCTGCCTGTGAAACGGCAATCGACGGCGTGCCCTCGCGCAACTGCCGCACCACCTCGTCACGCGAGATGCCCGCTTTGGCCGCGTCGATGACCACTTTGGCGCGGGGCAGAGGCTGCCCGGCTTCGTTGGGGAAAGCGCGTTCCGCCTGCACACCATTGATCTGGTTGAGCGTGCCACACCAGCCCGAAACCACTTCCTCATCCTGGGAAGCGCGCCCTTCGTGATCTTTTTCCAGATAGACCTTGACGGCCGTCATCAATCCTACCAGCTCTTCCTTGCCCACCTTCATGGGGCGACCAATGGAGTGGTTGGGCGGCCCGTTGAGACGGATGGCCTCGACCAGGTCCCGCCGTCCCAATACCAACCCCGAAGACTGGGGTCCGTGCAGGTCTTTGCCGCCGCTGAAGATGGCAAGCGCCGCGCCCATTTCGGTGAAGCGCCACAGATTCTCTACCGGGGGCACCTGGGCCGCGGCATCGACCACCACCGGCACATTGTGCTTGTTGGCAATCTCGATCACCGTTTCCAACGGCAGGTCGCCGTGCCCGGTCATGCCCCCCTGGAACCAGAAAATAGCCGCAGTGCGCTCGTTGATAGCCGCTTCCAGTTCCCACGGCTGGGTGCTGGTCGCCAGCCCAATCTCGACCAGCTTCACCCCCACCTGGCGCACCGCGTGGTCATAGCCATTGCGGTGTGATTTGTGGACAATGACCTCGTTTTTCAGGCCGGTCAGGTCGGGCAGCTGCTGAATGGCCGCGGGATCCTGGCCCGTAATACAGGCAGCGGTCGCCAGCACCAGCCCTGCGGCCGCGCCCGAACTCACATAGCACGCTTCGTTGCGGGTCATCTGGGCGATGCGATCACCCACCTTGCGCTGGAGATCTTCCAGATCTACAAAGTGCTTGGATGCATCGACCATCGCCTGAACAACCTCGGGCGGCATAACCGAACCGCCCAGGCGCGTCAAGGTCGCGCTGGCGTTAACAATGGGGCGTACCCCAAGTTCCTCATAAATACTCATAGTTGATCCTTCTGCTTCACAGGCATCTGGCCAGAGATGCACACGAATATGAAAAAATATGAAATTGGTTTAATGGATCGCACAGGTGAAAACTGCGGTTGTTGATGGGTTTAAGTGGTTGGTGGTTTCTGGTTAGTGAGTCCCAGGTTTTCGCACCGGGCAGGCCGCCCGGCAGAATTGCACGGCAAAACACCGTGGTCAGCATTATAACCCACAGTCCAGGCACATGTGAAGCGAGAGCGAACGACCAAACAGAAACGACTCAACAAAAAAGGGCACGACACCGCGTGTTGGCAGTGTCGTGCCCTTCTGTATTCTCTATAGAAACGTTCTGAATAGAAATGTTCTGACGGATTTCAGGGACGTACATCGCACATGCCCATAGGCCGCGCCCAGCTAACCGTCAATGACGCGCAAAATTACGCGGGTGTGGAAAATACCAGGTCGCAGGCTTCTGCCGGCATCCAATGCGCGTCTTGCCCATCCCACTTCACATTGCAGCCCAGGGGATTGGTCAACGGCGTGGCGACCGTGCGCCCGGCCAGATGATCTTCCAGCGCATTTTCCAGATCGTTCACGGTCATCTTGCTGGTATCCTTGGGGTTGTCTACGCCACGGCCCGTATAGACCAGATTGCGATTCTTGTCGAAGACATAGAAATGGGGCGTGCGCAGCCCGCCATAAGCAAGTGCCGTTTCCTGCGTCTCATCGCGCAAATAGACCCACGGGAACTTTTTCTCGTTCATGCGTTCCACCATGTGCTCAAAGGAATCGTCGGGGTGGGTGACGGCGCTGTTGGCGTTGATGCCCACAAACTTCACGCCTTTGGGCGCAAATTTTTCCACGGTCTTGCGCGTCACTTCATCCGAACCGACCACATAGGGACAGTGATTGCAGGTGAAAAAGACAACCAGCACATCGGCATCTTGAAAATCGGACAAAGAATAGTTCTTGCCATCGGTCGCGGGCAGTTTGAAATCGGGCGCAGATTCGCCAATTTGGAGTGTAAAAGCCATCAGGTAATTCTTCCTTTCCTAACGCGGTAGTCACGACTCGTGAGTAGTTGAGTCGCCAAATTGAGTTGAGTCAGGCAAAAGTCAGATAAATATACAGACAAACCCCACTTTTACCCTATCCTATATATAATTATGCCACATGTTGTCAAGTGCAGGATGGTCAGTCGAATGTAAAGTCTGATCCTGCCCCCAATATTGTCGGTGGTTTCGCTTTCGCGGTAAACTGTGGCCGCGGCAAGCTGTGGCTGCGGTAAACTGTGGCGCAATGCCCAAACGCCGGGCTGGGCTATTTATCCCAACAGGCTTGAAAATCTACAATCAGTATGGAGTTTATATGGAAACACCGGCAGTCGAGGCCATTGGTCTAACCCGACTTTTTGGCGACAAAGTCGCCGTCGATAATGTAAACCTGGCAGTTCAGCCGGGTGAATTTTATGGTTTTCTGGGACCCAATGGAGCCGGCAAATCCACTACCATCAAAATGCTGGTGGGGCTACTGCGTCCTACCCGTGGCACATCCCGCATTTCGGGCATCGACCTCTGGCAGAACCCGCTGGCGGCCAAGCAGTTGCTGGGCGTCTTGCCCGAAGGCCTGAATCTCTATGAACGGCTGACCGCTCGCGAATTTATTCGCTTTGCCGGCGCCATGTATGGTCTGGAAGCCGTCGAAACCGCCAGCCGTGGCGAAGAGCTGCTGGATCTCATGGATCTGACGCCCGACGCCGACAAGCTCATCATTGATTATTCCCACGGGATGCGCAAAAAGACCGCGTTGGCCGCGGCGTTGATTCATGCGCCCCGTGTGTTGTTTCTCGATGAACCCTTCGAAGGCATCGACGCGGTTTCGGGGCGCGCCATCCGCGAAGTGTTGTTGCAACTGGTGCGCCGGGGCACAACCATCTTCTTCTCATCCCATATTCTCGAAGTAGTAGAACGTCTCTGCACGCGCCTGGCAGTGATTGCCAATGGGCGCGTGGTGGCAGAGGGCACCCTGCCCGAACTGCGCGCCAAGGCCGGCGAATCTTCTACCCTGGAAGAGGTCTTTCTCCAGGCCGTTGCCGATAAAAGTTTGGAAAATACACCACCGCGTGAACGAACTCTTTCATGGCTAACCGATCCCCAGAACTAAACGGTCCCCCGCACGCGCGCTTGGGTCACGCGCAGTTGGGTGTGGATCCGCAAAAGCAATCGGCCCTCTTTCGGCTGCGTGCGCGTCTCACCTGGCGGCAATTCATGCGCGAGCCAGGCCAGATTGCGGGCATGTTGGGGTTTTTGGCGTTCTTCCTGCCCGTGGCGTTGGGGCTGGGGATTGGCACCGGCGCCGGCTATCTCATGCTGCCCGATCCCTGGCCCGGCGAAATTCTGGGGGCCGTGCTCACGCTGATCTGGGCGGTCTGGATGCTGGCGCCCCTGGTATCCTACCGCCTGAACGAAGGGCTGGATATGGCGCGGCTCATGGTCTATCCGTTGCGACGGCGCGACATTCTGGTAGCCAGCGTGGCGGGTACAATCTTCGACCTGCCCAGCTATCTGACCCTGCCCGTCGTGCTCGCCATCTTCGTGGGCTGGTTTGCGCTGCCCGTGCTGCCCATCATCCTGCTCGCGGTGGCAATCTGGTATGCCCAACTCATGCTCAGCAGCCAAATGGTGCTGCACGCCAGCGGCGGCCTTTTGCGCAGCCGGCGCTTCCGCGATCTGAGCATCGTCATCTTCTCGCTCTTTGGCATGTCGTGCTATTTCGTCTCCCAGTTCGTACAATATCTCCTGCGCGATATCAGCCGCGAATCGTTTGAAAATTTCAGCGCCCTGGTCTGGCTCCAGTGGACGCCGCCGGGCGCAGCCGCGCGCGCAATCGAACGCGCCGCCGCCAACGATTGGCTGGCCTCGCTGCTGTGGTTGGGTCTGGCAGCATTGTGGCTGGCGCCCCTGGGTTGGGGGTGGTGGCATGTCACCACACGGATTCTCACGGGGGCCAGCATTTTCGGCAATTTCGCCGCGACTGCTCCCAAACCCGCGCCCAAAGCTGTGCCTGTGCCCAATAAGACGACACCCCTGACCCCGGCGCGCAACTTGTGGGCATGGCTGCCCTTTCCCGTGCGCCAACTCGCCTGGAAAGAGCTGGTGCAGACCTGGCGCGTGCCACAACGCCGCATCGGTATGCTCCAGGGGCTGTTCATGCCCTTGCTCTTCGCGGTGATCTGGGGCGTCAACCCGTGGGGCGAAACCAGCGTCATTCCCAGCACACCGTGGCTTTTTCTGATATTGCCCGGCTACACCATCATGGCGCTCTGGGCTGCCAGCCAGAACACGCTGGGGTGGGAAGGCCCGGGGCTGCAAATGCTCCTGCTCACACCTATCCGCCGGCGCACGCTTCTCGCCGGCAAAGCCCTGGGCATTCTCATCCAGATCATCGGCATCAACGCCCTGCTCGCACTCGCGTTGGGCTTGGTGATCCAGAGCTGGTGGGTAATCCCCGGCTGGATCATTGCCTTTGGCACGACGCTGGCCGGCTTTGCCGTCACCCTGGCAGCCTCGGTGCGCTTCGCCCACCCCGTCAAGCTCGAATCCACCAGTCGCAACACCGGCAACACGGGCGGCGGCTGCATCACAGGTCTGGTCAACGGGCTGCTTATGCCGATGGGTATTATGGCGATCAATGCGCCCATTGCCGGGCTGTTTGCGCTCATCTACTGGCAGGATCTGCAATGGCTGATTGTACCCGGCGCGCTGTTGAGCCTGGGCTATGGATCGGTGATCTTCTTCCTGGGCCTGAACTTTGCCGAACGGCTGTTACTGGCCCACGAGCCAGAGCTAATCGCCGCCACCAGTAAACCGGGCGAAAGCTAGACCCTCGCCCATCTATACCGTGTGTACTCTGAAAACTAAGTTTGTGAACGAATCATGTAGGTCACCGCTCCTGCGGTGACAAACGCTGTCACGCCAGGAGGCGTGACCTACGAAAGATGCACAATTCAAGCTTACAGAGTACTGAGTGCTTGCTATACGCGCGGAAACCGATAGCGAACAGGCCAGCGAAAACGCAGACGCCGCCGCTTGACCCGCATTTCCGCGGTCGAAAGCGGAATCTCCACGCGGCCCAAAATCACCCACGAGCCGATGATGAGCAGCGTGCCTGCGGCAAATATTGCAGTTTCGCCCACCCCCAGCGCAATCAGCCCCGCCCCCACAAAGGGCGCAATCATGCCGCGCACGCCCACCACCGTCGCCTGAATCGCGGCATATTCCACCACATTTTCCGGCTCTGCCACCTGAATACAGGTATTGATCAACCCCAGATCCACACCCGCCGAAATGACCCCCTGGGCAATGAACGCGGGCAGCAACATCCAGCCATCGGTCGCAAAAATATAGCTGACCGGCACCAGCGCGCCAATGAGCAGATTCACCCGCATCACCCACAGCCCG
>JBBDIO010000053.1:0-307 GCA_040880365.1 Litorilinea sp. | reverse complement strand
AGCCCGCCGCGCTGATCCACCGCCCGCCCCCAATAGAGAAAGCCCAGCAACCACGCCAACGACTGTGCCGTGGTCAACAAGCCAATCTGCGTGTAGGAGAGATCCAGTCGATCCACCTGCACCAGCGGATAGAGGGGCAACGCCATGAGCGCGCCAAAGCCAAAAACGGCGAATGCAGTTAGATGCAACGCGAAATTGCGATTGCCGCGCACAATGTTCACCAGGTCGCCCAGCGAACGGGTCTGGCGGGGTGGCAAGGCTCCTTCGTCCACAATCAAGCGGCTGAAATACCAGGTAGAAAGCAACC
>JBBDIO010000052.1:6144-7725 GCA_040880365.1 Litorilinea sp. | reverse complement strand
ACAAAGGGCACATCCAGATCCGGGCGGCTGTGGCTGGGGGCCGGCAACGCCTGGCGGTCGATCTTGCGGTTGGGCGTCAGGGGAAATTCATCCAGCACCACAAAAGTGGCAGGCATCATATAATCGGGCAGCGACCCGCGCAGATGTTCTCGCAATTCAGGAATCAAAGCCTGGGTCGTGCGTTCTTCCATAGGATTATTGGCATATTGGCGCAACGCCTCCATGCTCAAATCGGCCCGCAGCGGAGCACCTGCCGCGCGCGTGCGCGCTTCATCGGCATCCACATTAGCGACACTATCAGCCACAGTGTCAGCCACAGTGTCAGCCACTGTGTCAGCAGACTGCGCGGCCTGGGGACGCCTGAACACCACGTCGAAACAGCCATTGCCGCCCAGCTTCGACCAGTCGACAACCACCGTATAGCCCAGTTCCTCTCCCAGTTGATAGACCGCTTCCGGCTCCACGGCCGCGTCCGCCATTGCTGCCCAGGGACCAGCCTCGCGCAAAAACGCATCCAGTTCGCCCACGGTTTCCGGGCAATCGTCGCGGGCAAAAAGCTCCATACACGCAAACTCGCGGGTCAGACGCGGGTTGGGAATGCGGGTAATGCGCACGCCCTCGGCCCCCTCTTCGGTCAGAACCGCGCGCACATCGTCCAGGCTCAACGTTGCATCCTGCCAGTCCATACGCGGCAGTGCGCCAGTTCGCGCCTTGTGTGCAGACGCAGCTTTTTCTGTGCCGTCAGCATCTGTGCCGCCAGCCACGCGAATCTCTACATCATAGCGGAAATTATTCAGCTCGTTCTGGGCATAGCCGCGTTTCAATTGAATCTGCACATCTGCCACCTGGGGCAACAGCTGGGGCAGGGCCAGGAAAAAATCGGGATCGATGATCAACTCTTTTTCCTGACGCATACGCTTGCGCACCAAACGCACCATATCTTCCACATGCATACTGGGCGAAGCTCGAAACAGTTCTACCGAAACGTGAAAGGCTTCCAGCAAGGCCAGGCCGCGCACATCGCCAATAAAAATCTTGCCGCCCGGCTTCGCAAATGCAGATAGCTGCTCAATCACCTCATACAGATAGTCAGTCGTGGGGAAATACTGCGTCACCCCATTCATCACAATCGTATCGGCGCGCTTGGCTTCCAGGCCGCTCAAATCGTGGGCCGGGCGGTTCGAAAGCGACACACTCTGCCACTTCTCGTCGCCACTATCCACCTGCTCTTGCAAATTGACAATCGTCGCCGGCGAAATATCCGACCCGTGATAGGCTTCGCAATGGGGCGCAAGGCGGAAAAGCAACAGCCCGCTACCACAGCCGATTTCCAGCACGCGCCGGGGTTCCAGCCCCAAAATGCGCGTCACCGTACAATCCACCCATTCGCCCAACTCGGCGGCGGGGATCAAATCTCCCGTATAGCTGCTGTTTAGCCCCACAATATTGAAAGTCGGATCGGCTTCGGGCGATTCGCGGGTATAAGTCTCATCCCAAACCGTGGCCCATTCATCAATCTGTTCCGCAGCCAACGCGGCGTCGACCCCGTTGCCGCTTTCATCACTGCGCACATCATCACTG
>JBBDIO010000052.1:0-6044 GCA_040880365.1 Litorilinea sp. | reverse complement strand
TCATCACTGCGCACATCATCACTGTGCGCGCCATTATCGTGCGCATCACCGTTGCTACTCCCAGCGCCATCTACCGCAGTCGACGAAACATAGGCCACCAGCCGTTTATCGCCACTTTCCGAGGCATGGGCCACCACCACGGCTTCTTCCACCACCGGATGTTCCACCAGTGCGGTCTCGATCTCGCCCAACTCGATCCGAAAACCCCGGATTTTCACCTGGCTATCGGCCCGCCCGGCAAATTCCAACTGCCCCGTGCCGTGAAAACGCACCAGATCGCCGGCACGATACATGCGCGTGCCCTCAGCCCCGGCAACCGGTGCATCGGCAACCGCGCCATCGGCAAACGGATTGGGCACAAAACGTTCGGCTGTCAACTCGGGGCGGTTGAGATAGCCCCGCGCCAAACCCGAACCACCGATATACAGCTCGCCCACCTCACCAGACGCCACCGGCTGGAGATCCACATCCAATACATAAAGCTGCGTATTATCCAACGCCGCGCCGATATTGATAAACGTGTCCAGGTCTTTGGCCTCGATGCGCGTGGCCGAAGACCAGATAGTCGTCTCGGTTGGGCCATAAACGTTCCAGAGTTCGGCGCAGTTATCGACCAGCTTGCCCGCCAAATCGGCAGAAAGCGCCTCGCCGCCACACAGAATCTTCAGCCCCGACGCGCCTTGCCAACCGGCATTGAGCACCAGCCGCCACGAAGAAGGCGTCGCCTGCACCACTGTCGCCGCGGTCGCGTCCAGCCATTCGCACAACGCCAGACCATCCGCCACAATCGCGCGCGGCGCGATGATACAGCGCGCGCCGGTCACCAGCGGCAAAAAGATTTCCAGCACCGAAATATCAAACGACAGCGTCGTAATCAACACAAACCGATCCGCCGGTTCTACTGCCAGCCGGCTCTGCATAGAGTTCAGCAGATTGTTCACCGAGCGATGCTGAATCAGCACACCTTTGGGCTTGCCCGTCGACCCCGATGTATAAATCACATAGGCCAGATTCTGAGCCTCACTGTGAGATTCAGTATGGGCAGCAGAAGGGATGGAACCATTTGCATCTGCACTGTCATTCGTGTGCGTGAGATCGGCGGCAGGCACAGGCGGCAGATCGTCCAGACAGATGACCCGCGCGCCATGTTCGGGCAGCCCGCTCAAGAGCCGTTTTTGCGTCAGCAGCAGCGGAATCTGCGCATCGCGGGCAATGAATCCCAGCCGGTCGCGCGGATAGGCAGGATCCAGCGGCACATAGGCCGCGCCCGCCTTGAGAATCGCCAACACCCCCACCAGCATCTCGGGCGAAGGTTCCATACAGATGCCAATCAGTGTCTCGCCGGCGTGAGTCGTCGAATAGGGATCCGCATCAGCCATCTGGCCCTCTGCCCCCCCTGTTTTTGTGTGTGACTCTGCCTCCGCCAGATGCGCGCGCAGATGCGCCGCGACCTCATCCGCGCGTGCGTTCACCTGGGCATAGGTCAGTTGCTGATCTTTATATTCCAAAGCAATCGCGTCGGGCGTCGCAGCGACCCAATATTCGAAACGCGCGTGTAGCGTCGTCTCCAGAGGTTCGGCCTGCGTGCCTTGTACCCCAGCCCTGTGCGGTTGTGTGTTGCCATTGCGTGTATTGCCGTTGAGTTTGCTCACATCGAGTTTGCTCATAGTATCGGGTATAGACCTCTTTCCTGTTTCAGTTGTCCCATTTTCTGTGCTAGTCATACTTCCTCCATAGTTCGCGCTCGTCATATCCCATATATCCCGTATATCCCATATATCCCGCTCTTCATACCGGGTATCTTCATCAGTTACACCACGACAACCCCAAATCACCACGCAGCGCGTGCCCTGCCAAGCCCCACAAAAAACAGCATGGCAAAACAGCCCGGCAAAACGGCGCGAAGGAACAACCTTCGGGATCGACAAAGCGGTACCGCGGCGGAAACCACCACCCCCACCACGCCAGACCAACGCGCAGCGGGCAATCTTTTCCAGAAAAAACACATCCAGAAAATTTAACGGACCGATTTCGCGCAAAAGCGCAAAATCTCCCCTGTGGGCATCAAAGTGTAGAAATGAAGAAATACGGGCTGCGCGGTTGCAAAGTGGCACCTGGCCCACGCCAATTCAAAAACGAATGACGCGTGCCAGAATCAAAGTGTGGAAAAGCCCATCATAGTTGCCCAACGCACATCACCGCGGGCACATCACAGCCATTGTGAATGGCCCCGGAACAACATGCGATTATCAACTGCACAAATGCGCGCAAAAATTACGCACAGTACAGTCGTCAGTTACGCTTGTGAAGGTACTGCGTACAATTACGTACAAAATAGTGCGTACAAAATAGTAACGATATGCCGTATAAACAATACTGCCTGAACAATGATTGCGTCGGATTCCTCAATCATCACCCCCTGAACCTAGCATAGACGCGCCGAGTTGGCAAATGCCCGGTCTGCGCCCTGGGGTTGAATTTCTATCTCAGGTGCGCGGTTTGCGCACCTGCCATGCCGACGCCAGATAGGTCTTGCCCAGCCAGCGCCGCCGCTCATTCCGCCACGCAGAACCGGGGATCAGGCTGCCCAACAGACACGCCAGCCCCATGCCCCCATACAGCACGCGCAGCAAAATCACCCACCCTGCGCCCAAATGCTTGGTGGCATAAACGAGACGCGAGCGGGTACGCCGCAGAGTCACATGCGTACGCCCGACAGAATGTGCCTCCGGCCCGCCTGTGGCGCTGGCACCGCCCATATGCACCACGGTTGCGTGGGGCGCATAGGCCGTTACATAACCGGCCTGCTTCACCCGCAGACAGAGATCGATATCCTCCTCATACATAAAAAACTGTTCATCCAGCCCCCCGATTTGTGCATACAGCGCCGCGGCAATCATCAACGCACACCCATATGCGGCATCAATATAAGTCAGATCGTCATAGGTCAGATCGTCAGTGCCGGTATCTGCCGGCCCCCTATCTGCCGGTTTCTCCCGCGCCAATATCCAATCTGCCAGCGGGCGCAGTGGACCTTTCCGAAACTCAGTCCAAAAGAGCCGATAGGGCCGATAGAAAGGTTGGCTGTTCTGGGTGGGCTTGCCATCCAGGTCCACCGTGCGCGGCGCCCAGATCCCCACCCGCAGGCCGCGGGCTTCTTCAGCCGTGCTCCACGCATAAAGCCGGTCGATTGCGCCGTCGAGGATCACCGTATCAGGATTGAGCAGCAACAGATACGCGCCCCGCGCACACGCCGCGGCCTGGTTCACCGCCGCGGCAAAACCCACATTCGCGCGGTTTTCCACCACGCGCATCAGCGGATAGTCGCGGCGGATCAGGTGGGGTGTCCCATCTGTCGAAGCATTGTCCACCACAATAATCTCATAGGGCGTGCGCGTCTGCGCGGCGATGGAATCCAGACAGCGGGGCAACACCGGCCATGAGTTGTGTGTGACCATGAGGATAGAAATGGCGGGGCGCGAAAGAGATGCGGGCGGCCTTGCGGCTTCTGCGGCCAATTGGTTCATACAATTGTCCGTTCGATAGTCAGTCCGATAGTGCGTTCGATAGTCAGTCCGATTCGATCCTGATGCGCTAATCCGGACACCGTTTCGCCAGAAGCGTGCGCAGGAGAATCGGTTCGATCGACGGATATTGGCGTAACCATTTTGTCTCAAACAACCGTGCATAGCGCGCCGTCATACCATCTACCTGCTGAGCGCGGGAACCGGCCTCCGGCAAAATGGGGTCGTTAAAATCCAGCGTTATATGCCCATCGGGCACCATATAGCCAAACACCGGCACCATCAACGCATCGTTGGCTACCGCCATTTCTGCCGCGCCGCGTCGTATCCAGATATAGCGTTCTCCCAGCCTCGCCATTGTACCACCTTCGCCCAGCTGACCATCACCGGCCACAAAGACCACACCATTCTGCGCCAGAATATCGCGCGCCTGCAACACCTGACGCGCCCGATATTTTACCTGCTCTGGCCGGTGCAGAGAGCCTGGTTTGGACGCCAAAGACTGCAAGTCGATCCGGATCGTCATGCGGGGACGTCCCCGCAATTGAGAAACTGACCCCACCAAATGCCCCACGTGGGTATGGGGAACGACCAAAACGACCCCCCCCTGCGCGCGCGCCATCGCATCCTGCGCCGCTGCGCCCAACACAGTTACCCAACGTTCAAAGCTCGCCGAATCCTGTCGCAAAGTGCGTGTGCGCCAGGCGTCCCAGGTAGCAGCCATCAAATGCGCCGCGACCACTGCATCGCGCGGTGTGGGATCCTGCAACAGGCTACGCCATTCGTCCAGCACCGCCAGGCTGGAATGCAGCTGGGTCTGAACCGCAGACCAGCCCACAAGCCGACGCTGCAACCGCACCCCGATACCATAGGGCAGGGCAACATTGCGCACACGCGGCCCGCGCCAAAGCAGCCGATGGGTCAGCCAGCGCGGCCACTGGTCACGATTCTCGCCGCGCCGCCCCAACCCCAAGAGCACACCGGAATCTACCACCCCCGCGCTAGTGCCTGGAGCCGTGGCGGCCCCACCATCTTTCGCGCGGGTTTCCGCTGCATATACCCCTGTGTTTTCCTCTGGGCTTTCCTCCCCATCAGCCTGCCACAGCTGCACCAGATGGGCCACAGTGGGCCGGGCCATAAACGCAGGCGGCACCGCCAGCCCCCAATCGCCTTCGACCTGAGCAACCAGGGCGGCCAACTGCGTCGCGTCGCCGCCGCGCGCCCAAAAATCATCATCCACGCCTACCTGTGCCACCCCCAGATGTGCCGCCCACACCGCGCACAATTCAATCTCCATAGGCGTTTGGGGCGCACGAAAGGCCGTCGTACTTATGTGATCCAAGTTCAGAAAATGTCGTCCCTTCTAATTGCCCATCACCCCCGCACCCACACGCGGCTGTGCCAGATACATCGCGAGAAAACCCCACTCCATCGCCGGATATTGCCGGGGCCAAAACGCGCCATAGAGTTGCGCATAGTGGGCGGTAATGGCCTCACGCGCCGCGCCCCTGGCCGCCTCATCGCCCGCCCCAAGCGGCGCACACACATGCAATGTCACATGGCCGTCGGGCTGCATCCAGGCAAAGATGGGCAACAGACACGCGCCCGTTTCCAACGCCAATTCCGCTGCGCCAAAACGAATGGCCCACTGCCTGTCACCCAATACGGTTGGCATCCCGCCCACGCCCGCCTGCCCGTCGCCCACAATGCGTACCAGCCCATTGCGCGCCAACAGCGCGCGCGCCTGCATCAATTGCTGCGCACGTTGCCCCATGAGCTGGGGTTCGTTGATCAGGGCTTTATCAACCCCGATGCGCCCCGGTGAGGCCGAAATCGTCATGGATTCCCGCGTCTGCCATGCCGGGATCCCGCGCACCAGTCGCCCCAGATACGTATGGGGTGTCACCAGGATGATGCCCTTTGTGCCCGCGACCGCCTGGGCGATGTGTTCATGGCCCTCGACCGTCACCCAACGTGCAAACGCCTGGGGGTTGCGCACCAGCGCCCGCGTGCGCCACTCGCGCCATGTATTCACCATCAGGTGGTGCAAAATCACCTCCTCCACAGGCGCGGAATCCTGCACCAGCCCGTGCCATTCGCGCACCCGCGCCACCGAACGCGGATAGCGCGCCTGCAATGCGGGCCGGCGCAACAACATGCGTTGCAGCCGCGCGCCCAGGCCATAGGGCATTGTTACCCTGCCCACCGTCGGCCCGATTTCAAATAGCCGCCGATACAGGCGCGTGCGCAGCCCGGTAGCCGCGACCTGTGTTGTCGCCCCCAGTGCAGCCTGCCCAGGCTGGGGCGTCAATCCGCTTCCCTCCCCCTGGAAAATTCGGACCATCATCGCCACCATAGGCGTAGCAAAAAAATCGTTGGGCATAGACGTCTGCCAACGGCGTTCCACCGCCACCAACAGGCCGGTCATCAGAATGGAATCGCCGCCCAAATCAAAGAAATTGTCATCCAGCCCCACCGCCTCGATCTCCTCCGTCCACGGCGTGGGGGCCAGGTAGCCGC
>JBBDIO010000051.1:0-7757 GCA_040880365.1 Litorilinea sp. | reverse complement strand
TAAGTAGGAACTGGTCGGCAAGTTTAGGCAGAGGCAGGGTGAGGACAGAGGATGCGCGGTTAAGCATGCAGGAATATGTCGCTTATCTAGACGAATAGTCGGCTGGCAACTATGGATGGACAAAAAATCGAAAACCAAGATGCGTAGTCAAGACTATGCATCTTGGTCTATTCTATCATAAATGGCCTACCGAGCTCCTTTTTATGCCAGCAATACCTGGGCGCTATCCCAGGATATGGTGGATTCGGTGGTTTTGAGCAAAGGAAGACGCACAGCAAGGATGATGTTTTGTCGATCTGGTCCAGAGCCACAAGTGGCTGACTGCCCCGAAGGGTTCTGCATTTCTCTATGCTGCCCCAGGCCGCGATGACATGCTGGAGCCGCTGGTTGTCTCGCATGGTTGGTCTGGCCCGCACACGGAGCAATCCAAGTTTCTGGATAACTTTACCTGGACAGGAACTATGGATCCTGCGGCCTATATCAGCGTGGGCGCGGCGGTGCGCTTTCAGCGCGAGCACAACTGGCCTGCGGTACGTGCTGCGTGCCACGCGCTGGCAAGCCAGACACGCGACCGGATCAACGAAATGACCGGGCTGGAGCCTGTGTGCCCAGATTCCATCGATTGGTTCTCGCAGATGTTTGTGGCGCGTCTGCCCCAGGCCACCGCCGAGAAGTTGCGCGAGGTATTGTGGCCCGAATTCAAAATCGAAGTACCTTTGCCACAGTGGAATGACGAAGCGCTGATTCGGGTTTCGGTGCAGGCCTATAACACGCCAGAGGATATGGAACGGCTTTTGGGCGCAATTGAGAAGTATTTGTGATTGTGTCCTGTGCAAGGCAAGCGGCGTGCGTGATACGCCGCACTGTCCTCACAGCGTTGCGCATACCTCTGCCAGCAACGCATAGGAGCGCAACCGGGCAGCATGATCCGTGAGCAGATCCTGCACAAACAGCTCTTTGACATCCAGATCACGGGTTAAATCCGCCAGAGTCGCGTGGACCTGGGTGGGGGTTCCCCCGATAAATTTGGGGGGCACACCCGTGCCGGATACGTAGGGTTGGAGGTCAGGCAATCGCCCCAAAGCATCTACGGCCTCGTCGGGCGCCAGCAAGGGCGCAGTCAGGTTGCCCTGGGCGAGATTGCGGTACATTACATGCGCAGGCGCGAGTTGGCGGCGAGCCTCCTCCTCGGTATCGGCACAGACCACCTTGACCGCCAGGCGTACTTCCGGCTCTGCGCTACGCGTGGGTCCTGTACCCGGCTTGAAGTTTTCGCGATAGCTGCGAATGGCCTGGGGGGTGGTCTCTTGGGCAATAAAGCCGGCAAACACATAGCGCAGACCCAACTGGGCGGCCGCGCCTGCACTCCAGCCGCTCGAACCGAGTAAATGCACTTCCGGCAATGTATCCAGGGTACGAACCGGAATGGTCGCGAATGGGTGTTCGGGCGGGAAACCATCTTCCAGCCAGGCGAGCAACTCGACAATCTGGGCATCGGAATCGCTGCGCCAGTGGCGCGAACGATCCTGCTGGAGCGCCAGATCGCTGTATGGGCCGGTCGTCGCACGCCCTACGCCCAGATCGATCCGATTGGGATAGATCTCATGCAGCGTGCAGAAGACTTCGGCGACTTTGTAGGGGCTGTAGTGATTGAGCAACACGGAACCGGAACCAATGCGCAGGCGCGTGGTATTGGCTGCCAGCACGGGGATAAGAACTTCGGGCGCACGCCCGGCAACCGAGCCGGCGCCGTGGTGCTCTGCCACCCACACCCGATGGAAGCCCAGCCGTTCTATATGTTGCGCGACTTCAATGCTATGTTGAAATGCCGCGTGGCGGCTTTCGCCCGGCAACACCGGCGTTAAATCTACCAATGATACTTGCATGTGAAATTGAATATACCTTCCCGCACCCATGTGCGCGGTGCTATTTTGTTGACATCCTCAGGCTATACAATCCGTAGTCGCCCCATAGAAAGCATATCCCCAGGATCGAATAAACAGAAACCAGGGCCGCTGCCAACGGTTGATTTGGACGATTCCAAAAAGGTCGGCGGGCGGGATATCCCCGTTGTCAGATTGTCAGATTTTTCGCAGTTGACAAGCATCGAACCGTATGCAAAAATCCATTTGTCTTGCCGGTATTATGTGCTGACACACTGATATTGCAAGAGGTATTATTGCATGAGGTGTACACTCTGACCTCTGTCATACGTACAACCGATCATGGCGCAGGTTAAGTCGGTGCTACGGGAAAACCGTTTCCCACTGTGCGCAGTGGGCCGGCCAGATTCAGCTCCTTACAGTTAGGCCATATTACCTACGTCCGATATACCAATTTAATCCGTACTCACAGGAATTTTTTTTGGTGGTCACGCGCCGCCAGAATCTACGCGCGCATCATTATTCTGTTGGTTGCCCAAATTGAGTCGTTTCCCCGCGCGGGGATGTTCGCATATTGAGTTCACATTCGAACAGGAGATCGGTTCATGTCTCTCGGAGTTGCACCACCGCTTTCGCCCCCTGTTGCACCGGCGACCGTTCCAAAAAAACGCTGGGATGTCTACAAGGTGAAGACCAATCTCGCGTATCTGGTCATGGTTCTGCCGGGCGCAATCTGGCTGATATTGTTTGCATATCTGCCTATGCCGGGCATCATCATGGCCTTCAAAACCTATCGGCTTGCGCGGCCACCCCAAGACGAATTGATTCAGAATACGTTTGTGTACAGTCTCATGACCAGTCCTTGGGTGGGTTTTGAAAACTTCCGATATCTCACACTATCCACCAATATTGGCAACACCCTGATGTATGTCCGCAATACGATTTTTTACAATCTGGCCTTCATGGTGGTGGGGCTGGTGCTTTCGGTCGCGTTGGCGGTCATCATCTTCGAAATAACCAACCGTTTCTGGGCCAAGCTCTATCACTCGATTCTGTTTCTGCCCTATTTTATCTCCTGGATTGTGGTTGCCTATGTGGTCTATGCCCTGGGCAGTGCCGGCGGCATTATCAACAATGACATCCTCGCGCCGCTCGGCATGGATCCAATCGAAGTCTACAAAGAGAAGATTTTCTGGCCGTTCATATTTCTCTTGGCAAATATCTGGAAATATACAGGCTACGGGTCCATCATCTATCTGGCGACGGTGACGGGGATTCCACGCGAATTGTATGAGGCGGCGGCGGTGGATGGCGCGGGAAAATGGAAGCAATTTACCGCGATCACATTGCCACATCTGATGCCGGTGATCGTTCTGCTCCAGATTTTGGCTGTGGGCCGAATTCTGGGATCGGAATTTGATATGTTTTATGCCCTGCCAAATGGCGCGGCGCTGGTCAAGGATGTTACGTATACGCTGGACGTCTTTGTCTATAGCATGTTGCGCACCAGCACACCGCTGGGCTATCCGGCTGCGGCTGCGTTCGTCCAGTCGCTGTTCGGCTTCATTCTGATTCTGATTACCAACTATGTTGTGAAAAAGACAAGGCCGGAACTGGCATTGTTCTAGGGCGTCTATTAAGGAAGCAAACTCATGGCTACAACTGCCGAGATTCAGCCGCGCCGTATCTATCGACGGGTGCGAGTCCGCAAACAAAGAGATGTTCTGGCTCTTTCTCCGGTGGCAAATATGCTGCTGAACGGCCTTCTGATTTTGACCTGTCTTGTGACACTGATTCCTGTCTATGTGATTGTGATCGCGTCGATTACATCTGAAGCATCGCTCTCTGCCAATGGCTATCGACTCTGGCCCGAAGAATTTTCCTTTTCAGCATACACATTTCTTTTCAGCAAAGGCTCGATTGTCATCACCGCCTATATAAACACGATTATTTCAACCGTCGTGGGCACAATTCTGGCGGTGATCATGGTGGGGCTATACGCCTATCCACTTTCGCGTGACAACTTCAAATTTGGCACCTTCTTCACTTTCTTTGCCTTCTTCACCATGCTGTTCAGCGGCGGGTTGGTCGCGTATTACATGGTGGCGCGCCAGATTTTGCAACTCAACAACACGTTGTGGGCGCTGTTCCTCCCCTCTGCCTTCAGCCCGTTCTGGGTGCTGGTCATGCGCACCTTCTATCGCTTGAATGTGCCCAACGAAATTATCGAAGCCGCGCGCATCGACGGGGCCGGCGAATGGCGGACGTATCTGCAAATCGTTGTGCCACTTTCGACACCGGGGCTGGCGACGGTTGCCTTGTTCAGCGCGGTGGGCATCTGGAACAACTTTTTCAACGCCCTGATATTGGTAGACGATGCCCGTTATTACAGTTTGCAATTCACCATCTATACCACGTTGAATAATATTCGCTTTCTGTTGGAAAACGCCGACCGTATGCAAGGGCTGGTTAACCTTTCTGATCTTCCTTCGCAGACGTTTCGCATGGCGATGGCTGTCGTGACGGTGGGGCCAATTATTCTGGCATATCCCTTTTTCCAACGGTACTTTATCCGAGGGCTTACCATCGGCGCGCTCAAGGGGTAGGCACTTTGCCAAACGCGACCCCGGCCTATAATTCGTTTGGAATTGCCTGGATAGTAGCGAACTACTCCCCAATTTTCGGCAATTTTCATTGTTTTACCCTAGATAAACTGTTTTCAAAGGAGCCCCAAGAATGTTCAGAAAGTTTATTTCGTTATTTGTATTTGTGAGTATGCTGCTCGTTGTGGCGGGATGTTCGCCTGCTACAGCGCCGCAACAATCCACGTCTGATGGAGATTCGGCCGCGCCGCCTTCGGGCGAAGTGGCAGTGCTGGATTATTACTGGATTGGGAATGGTGACACCAGCCAGCGCGCCGATGTGGAAGCCGCGATCAATGCATATATTGAACCCCTGATTGGCGCCAATGTGGTCTTTCATATTATTGGCTGGGGCGATTGGGAAACCCGCGCCGTGACCGGCTTGCAGGCGGGCGAGAAGATGGATATCTTCTTTACCGCCGACTGGCGCAATTACATGCAGCTTGCCACCCAGGGTCTCTTCCTCCCCCTGAATGATGACGACGGTCCCTATGGCAATCTGCTGGAGGAACATGGTCAGGATATTCTCGAAGGTCTGAATCCTGCCTTCATCACGGGCACGCAGGTGGATGGCATCAACTATGCCGTTCCCACCAATAAGGAACTGACCGTACCCGAGGGATTCATTTACAATGTGGCGGTGGCCGAAGAAATCGGCTTTACAGAGGAAGACGCAGCCGCCATTACGAATCTGCGCGATCTGGAACCGTGGCTGGAGCTTGCCAAAGCGGCCAATCCAGATGACTATCCGTTCCTCACCGGCGGTGGGATAGCCTTTCAACCCTGGGTGCCGGGCTTCGCCGCAGGTGTGCCAAATGATCTGATCAATATGGCATTTGCGCCCGACGAAAACGGCGAATGGGATGAGACTATCGTCAGCATTATGGAGACCGAATGGGCACAGGAATATACTGCACTCATGCGAGAGTGGTATGAAAAAGGTTGGGTACATCCCGATGCCGGTCTGATGACCTTTAACACTGCCGAAACCCGAAATGCCGGACGGTTTTTCATCGAGCCCCAGCCCTTGAAGGGTGACAATATTAAGGCTGAAGAGTTGGTGAACGCTTCGGGCAATGCCGACCTGCAGTTGAAGGAAATTTACGCCCAGCCCAAGATTAACATCACGGTGCATTCGGGCGGTTCCATGCTCGCCATTCCTGTGGTCTCGGAATATCCGGTCGAGGCCATGCAGTTCATCAACCTCATGCACTCCGATTCCACGCTGCTCAATATGATGCTGTTTGGCGTCGAAGGGGTCAACTGGGAATTTGAGGATGACGGCCGCGTGAATATCCTGGACAGCGCCTGGTATGGCGCGCACGGTGGTGCGTGGACCTTGGGCAATACGCTGTTGCAGGCTGTTTCGAACCGGGAAGATCCGGACAAGAACCGTCTGTTAATCGATTACTCCAATGATTCGATGGACCATCCGTCGTTGGGTTTCCGTTTCCGTACGGATCCGGTAGCGGCAGAGCTGACTGCGGTCAACGCCGTTGCCGATGGCACGGCGCGCGCGCTGCTGACGGGCTATATTGACCCGGCCACCGAACTGCCCCAGTTCATCGAGGATCTGAAGGCGGCAGGACTTGATACGGTGAAGGCCGAAATTGAGCGTCAGTATGCGGAGTGGAAAGCCGCGCAGTAAGATGCGGGCTGGCTGAGGTCGCTGCCGGGTGTAGGTTTAGCCAGACACTGCCCATCGCGGGACGGCACAAGTAGTGAATAGAAGACCTCTTTGGCAATTTCGGGCGCACATCGCGTCTGTATGGACCAAAGAGGTCTTTTGCGTTTGGGATAAGCATCGTCAAGCCGCGCAAAGAGATATGCAGAAACACGACTGTGAGCATGATCATGAGAAACGGCATGATCAACCCGTGTGGCTAGGCCACAGGCAAGTAAAGGTGAAGGACGCGCCCGCGCCCGCGACGGAATCGACGTGGGTGGCGCCACCGCGGCGTTCGACCAGTTTTTTGACGACGGTGAGGCCGATACCGCTGTTTTCTGTATGGTCGCGCGACCTGAGGGACTGGAATATCTCGAAGATTCGTTGCTGCGGCCATCTATGGCTTCGGACGCGTGACTGCCATTCGCTGCTTTCTGGACTATGCCAAGCAATATGACCGGGTCTGGTGGGCGCGCCGCGATGAAATCGCCCGCTATTGGCTAGAGCATTATAAACCGGGTGCACTTGGGCCGGTGCAATAAATCTACCGCTGAATTATTGTACGATTACCGACTCTGGCTTGTGGGCCGGGGGATAGTCAGCGACGGGATCCATTTGGGCAGATGCTGCAAAAGCTGGGAAATTGCCGCCAAAACGGGCAATTCGAGCAGTGGCCCGATTGCCAGCGCCAAGGCTATCAGCGGGCGCTGGGGAAACGCGGCCACGGCGACTGCCAGCGCGACGGGCGAGTTGCGGGCGATTGTGGCAAAACAGAGACTCGTGCAGGCTGCATAGTCTAGCCCGGCGGCGCGTCCTGCCAGCAGCCCCAGCGCGAGATTGCTCATATAGAAGATGCCCAGGGGGAGAAGCAGGACCCCGATCAGTTCGGGGCGTTCCTGGATTGCGCTTCCCTGGGATGCGAACATGGCGCCAATCGCCATACACAAGAAGATGATCTGGAGCGGCGCAACTTTGGGGAGGAAGGCAGTCTCGAGCCACAGCTTCCCAAAACGGGCGGTCAAGGCCATCCGCAGCGCGCTGGCGGTGAGCAGGGGGATGAGCAAGACCAGCCCCACACTTTGCAGCAGAATTTGCGGCGAGAGGGGAACCACTGCGCCGGCAAAGATGAACAGATAGATAGGCAGCAGGAGTAGCTGTAACAGGATGTGCCAGGGGAGCAGCGTGGCGCCCAGGTGCACGTTGCCGCGCGCCATTTGGGTGAAGACGAGATACCAATCGGTACATGGGGTGACAAGCAGCATAAGAAAACCCACCCAAATATCGGGGGTATTGCGCAGAAACAACAACCCCAGCAGCCAGGCAAAAACTGGCGTCCAGAGGAAATTGATCCCCAAACTCAAGCGCGTGAAGCGCATGTGGCGGAACGCATCGCCAAAGCCGCGTAAAGTGATATGCAGAAACACAACCGTGAGCATGATCATGAGAAACGGCATGATCATGCTATCTGCCCGCGCCGCGACCCCATTCACCTGACCCAATGCCAGACCTATTGCGATTGCGGCAAGTATAAATAGTGATTGGAGTTTATCGATCAGACGCATAGAT
>JBBDIO010000050.1:3239-7850 GCA_040880365.1 Litorilinea sp. | reverse complement strand
GTAATGGGTTGAAAAATTTATGCACGGGCCGTGTAGGTCACCGCTCCTGCGGTGACATTCTCTGCTACCCATGTCACCGCAGGAGCGGTGACCTACTGTGAAATCATGCAGTTTCAAAATGCAAGTTGCAAAAAATAAGGAAAACGCGCGATGACAGAAGCAAATCTTGGCCTGATTGGTCTGGCGGTTATGGGCCAGAATCTTGTGCTCAATTTGGAGCGCAATGGGTTTACTGTGGCCGTTTATAACCGCACCACATCGACCATGCAGGAATTTATCGACGCCAACCCCGGCAAGAAGCTGGTGGGCAGCGCCACGCTGGAAGATTTTGTCGCCAGCCTGGAAACGCCGCGCCGTGTACTGATTATGGTGAAAGCCGGCCCCGCGGTAGATGCGGTGATCGAAAGCCTGTTGCCGCTGCTCGACCCCGGCGATCTCATCATGGATGGGGGCAACAGCCTCTATTCGGATACGGAGCGGCGCAGCGAGACGCTGGATGCCAAGGGCTTCAAGTTTATGGGGGTAGGTGTTTCTGGGGGCGAAGAAGGCGCGCTCTGGGGGCCGAGTATTATGCCCGGTGGACCGGCAGAGACCTGGTCGCTGGTACAGCCCATGCTCGAGGCCATCGCGGCCAAAGCGCCCGAAGATGGCAAGCCCTGTGTGGTGCATCTGGGGCCGCGCGGCGCAGGCCACTATGTGAAGATGGTGCACAACGGCATTGAATATGGCGACATGCAGCTGATCGCCGAAGCCTATGACATTTTGCAGCGCGCGCTGGGGCTTTCGGCCGCGGAACTGGCCGAGATCTTTCACGAGTGGAATCAGGGCGAGCTGGATAGCTTTCTCATCGAGATTACCGCGACGATTTTCCGCCGCATCGACGAGGAAACAGGCAAGCCACTGGTCGATATGGTGTTGGACAAGGCGGCGCAAAAGGGCACGGGCAAATGGACCAGCCAGGATGCCTTTGACCTGGGCGCGCCGATTCCCACCATTAACAGCGCGGTGGTGGGGCGGATTTTGTCGGCGCTCAAGGCTGAACGCGTCGCCGCCGCCAAAGTGCTCCCGGCCCAGGCTGCAACCGAGTATACCGGCGACAAGCAGGAACTCATCGAGGCCGTGCGCCAGGCGCTCTATGCCAGCAAAATCAGTGCCTATGCTCAGGGCATGGCGCTGTTGCGCATGGCGAGCGAAGAATATGAGTATGACCTGAATCTGGGCGAGGTCGCGGCCATTTGGCGGGCCGGCTGCATCATCCGGGCGCGCTTCCTCAACCGCATCACCGAGGCGTTTGTGCGCAACCCTGCGCTGCCCAATCTGTTGCTGGATGAGGAACTGGGCAAGGCGGTCAGCGAGCGTTTGCCCGCGTGGCGCAAGGTGGTACAGACCGCGGTGGGGCTGGGCATTCCGTGTGCTGCGTTTGGCGTAAGTCTCGCCTACTACGACGGCTATCGCAGCGAGCGTCTCCCCGCCAACCTGATCCAGGCCCAGCGCGACTATTTTGGCGCGCATACTTATGAACGGGTGGATCAGCCGGGCACTTTCCATTCCAGTTGGGAATCGGAAGCAGAGCAGTAGGCGTTGCGAGTTGCCGAGGATTTCAGGATATAGACACGCATGAACCGATGGTATGGTGTGTTTGTGGTGGTGTTGCTGGCGGGGAGCAGTTGGCTGTGGTGGAGTCGTGCGCCCTTGACCGCGCAACCCGCACCCAGCGAAGACCCGGTGATTGGGCGGATCGCTCCCGATTTTGAGCTGGTCACGCTGGATGGCACAACCCTGCAACTGCACGAATTGCGGGGCACGCCCGTGGTGTTGAACTTTTGGGCGACCTGGTGCGGACCCTGTCAGCGCGAGCTGCCTGCTCTGCAAGCCGCCGCCGAGCGCTATGCCGACCGGGTGTTGATTCTGGGCATCGATCAGGGTGAGGCGGGCGAGGTGGTGCAGCCCTATGTGGATGAAATGGGGCTGACATTCCCCATTCCCCTGGATAGCGATATGGTGGTGGGGCGTCTATATAATGTGCAGGGCTTGCCCACCACCTATTTCGTAGATGCCGACGGCGTGGTGCGCCATCTGTGGCTGGGCGAAATGAACAGCATTACGCTGGCCGAAGGCATTGCCGAAATCTGGCGCTAGCCTTGCCCGCGGGCGGCGTTTTGC
Source organism: Litorilinea sp. (assembly GCA_040880365.1). Lineage (GTDB taxonomy): Bacteria > Chloroflexota > Anaerolineae > Caldilineales > Caldilineaceae > JBBDIO01. Next base: position 5,687 of record JBBDIO010000050.1, on the reverse strand, counting down.
CGGCCTTGCCCGCGCGAGGCATCTTGCAAGCCTTGCTGACGCAAGGCATTACCCACATAGAAGAGTAGTATCCACACCAGCATGAGATCGGGCAGGGCATAGCTCACATCGATGAGACCGTGGGCTATGCCGCCCGTCGCCGCCGCCAGGAGCGCGAGTTGTACGGCTACCCGTTCTACCCGCGCTGTGTCGGTGGGTTTCGCCGCGTCCAATCTGGTTTTTAACCCACGCCACAGTTCCCACACACCCGACCCCAGCCATGCCAACAGGAGCATCAGCCCCGGCAGCCCCAGCCGCGTCCAGCCATCGAGCAGCAGATTGTGGGGGTGGTTCAGGTTTGGCTCTTGCCACGCCGCGGGCAGCAGATAGCGACTGCGGAACGCATAGAGGAAATTGTCGGGACCTACGCCCAACAGCCAGTGATCCCAGCCCATTGCCAGTGCGCTGCGCCAGAGTTGCAGCCGCAAAAAGCCTGTGCCCTGGGATAGATCGATGAGATTGCGGAACCGTTCTGTGCCCAGAAAGGGCACGAGCGCAAGCAGAGCGACCGCGGCCAGCCCCAGCAATCCCCATAGCGGACGGCGCGCACGGCGGGTGCGCGGCAAAATCAACAGCCCCCCCAGCCACAGCGTGGCAAATCCCGCCGGCACGGCCAGCAGCAATGCGCCTTTGCTAAATGTGAGAATGAGCGCGGCCAGCTGGATGCCGGTCGCGAGCCATAGCGCGGCGCGCCAACGGCCTGCCGCGTGCGTGGGCAGATAGAGCGCCAGGCCCAGTGTGACCAACAGCGTGCGGTCGAGATAGAGCGCCAGATTATTGGGCGACCCATAGAGACCGCGTACCCGGCTCACGCCCTCGGCAGTGATCAGGCTGGCGGCTCCCCACAGCGTTGTCCCCTCTGGGAACAGCAGCGCGCTGCCATATTGCAGCAATGCCAGCCCCGCCATCAGTGTGCCGCCGGCCAACCATCCCCCCAGCACCAGCCACAGATCGGCAAAGTTGCGGGCAGGCTGGGGCAATCCGGCGCGCAGTAAAAGCCAGAACAGCCCCGCGGCCAGAAAGACCGTGCGCCATTCATACCAGGCCTGGGGCGCATAGAGGGCGGCGACGGTTGCTACCAATGCCCAGCCGATGAGGCTCCAGAGGAAGATGGCGTTTGGGCGCGCGTGGCGTGGAGTTGTGCGTGCAGATTCCGTAGGCGGGTTTAGCAATAGTCTGTGCAGCATGACTACCACCAGACCCAGGCCCAGACCCACGTCGAGCAGGCCAAACGCACGCTGGGGCAGCAGGGGGAGCGCGGTTTGATAGTAGAAGGGGAGGGCAAAGGCGACTGCCGCCAGCCAATAGCTGGGACGCAGGAACGCACTCAAGCCCAATAGGGCCAGTCCCAGCCAACTGAGCCACCAGATGCCCTGCCCGGCCGCCAGCGCAATGCAGAGCGCGCCTGCTGTCCCTGTGCCCAGGAGCGCAAGGCTGCTCGCGGGCAGGTCGTTCTGGAGCCGGTAGGCCGCGCGGCCCAGGCCGATGCGCAGCCAGTCGCGTGTATGGGCGGCGCGGCGGCGCACTTCGCCAAACACGCGCGGGCATACTGCTATGCGGAACGGGATCCCCGTGCGCGCCAGGCTGGCTATGCCCAACAGCGCCAGCAGAACGCCGGGCCAACTGGGCCAGGCGGGCGGCGGTAGCGCATCGACGGCAACGCCGCGCAGGGGAACTTGTCCCCAACTGCGCCAGACTTCCACACGTACTTCGCGCGCTGCGTGTGCGTCTTCGATATGCACCACATGCCACGCCGGGGCGGGCGCGCCGGTTTCTGGTATGGTGTGATCGGGCGCGTAGAGCGTGGTATAGCCTGCCAGTCGTCCGCGGCTATCCACGTTGTCGGGGATCCGGGCCAGACGGTTGGCAGGTTCGCCATCCACAGTCACATAGAGATAGCCCCAATAGTCACCCTGGGCCAGGGCCAGGGCGAGCACGCGCCCCGCATAGGTGAATTCCACCACACCGGCGGGCGTTTGCCAGGGGTCGGCAGGTTCGGGCGGGTCGGCGCCCTGGGCGTCCACCTGCCAGCCTGGGCTATAGACCAACCCGGCGCTGTGCATGGGCGCGACCGTCCCCGCAGTGAGGACGGTGGGTGTATCCGAGATAGCGCTGGGGGTGGTGGGTATGATACCTGCATGGATTGGCGTGGCGGCGAGGCGCGGCGGTGTGATGGGAAGCCACTGCCCTGGAAACGACTGCGCCGGAAGCCACATCCCTGCGCCGAACCAGAGGCCGGCCAGCACGAGCAGCATCGGACCCAGGGGCCACAGACCTTTGCGCGCGGTCAATTGATGCACCACATTGGCAAGCTGGGACGCGCGCCGGGCGCGTGGGTGAGTGTGTTCATGGTGCGGCGGATCGTACTCGCCACCGGCGTATGCTGTCAACCTGCCGGGTCGCGCATCG
>JBBDIO010000050.1:0-3139 GCA_040880365.1 Litorilinea sp. | reverse complement strand
GCCGCATCCGGGCTGCATGGGAACCTGCAAAATGCTCTGCACAACAAGATGTCGCAAACGGGCAGAAAATTGACCCATTATGATTTCCCACGTATACTACTCTTTATGCAATTTTTCGGCAGCGTGTCTTGTGCCAGTACACTGTGCCTACACTGTGCCTACACTGTGCGTGTGGCCATCACAACCTGCCGAAATGAGTATACGCGTGCCGCACTTGCGCGTCCGTTTGACCCTATTTCCGGCTGAAGTGTTTGGCTGAAGTTTCTGGAGGCCCTGACATGTCGCAAGATGCGCGTAAACGACCCGAAAATCCGTTGGACGACGTCGCCGCAGAAGCAAGTGCCGGCTTGCACGGGAAAACCGTGGAAGTGACGAACACGTCGAAAGACCGCGTGCAGGGTGGGCAGGTGCACATGAAGGATTCGGCGGCGCGTTCTGTCGAAGCCAGTGCTTTGCATATGGAAGATTCGGCGGCAGGATCTGTGCGTGGCGGGTCGCTGGAAATCAGCGAGAGCGCATTGGGGTTGGTCTATGGGCGCGATGTGCATCTGAAGGATGTCAACGCCTCGTTTGTGATGGCGCAACAGGTGCAAGCCGAGCAGGTGCGCACCGTTTTTCTGGTATCGGGAAAAAATGAAGGCAACATCCGGGCCATGCTCACCCCGTTAACGGCGGCGGCATTTGGCGCTGGATTTGGAATTGTCTGGTTTGCTCTGCGCACGGTGGCGCGGCGGTTTTTGAAAAAATAACTGTTGCAAAACTGGTTGATGCCGAAGGTAAGCCCGACAAAATCTGTATTACCAAAATTGATAGTGGAATAGTTAGGTCGATTCAGGAGCAAAAAATGGCCGAGTTGAAGTTACCCGCGCAAACGCGCACACATTTTGGGCGCAAAGTGCGCCAACTGCGTCAGAAGGGCCTGGTCCCGGTGGTCGTCTATGGCAAGACCATGGAAGCCGCGCATTTGCAGGTGACCCAGCGCAATCTGGAGCGCGTGCTGGCGCACGGTGGCGCTTCGCAGTTGTTCGAGGTTGTAATCGAGGGCGGCGAGACCACCAACGTGCTGTTGCGCGAGATTCAACGCCACCCTGTAAACCATCGCTTTATGCACGCCGATCTCTATGCTGTGGACATGACCGAGAAGCAGGAAGTCTCGATTCAGCTTGTGGCAATCGGTGAAGAGCCGGAATTTGAGATTGGTCTGATGATGTTACAGTCGATGGATTCGGTGTTGATCTCGGCTTTGCCCGCGGATATTCCGGCTGCTATCGAAGTGGATATCACTGCGCTTTCCGCCGAAAATTCCATTACGGTCGCCGATTTGCCCGCACTGCCCGGTGTCGAATATGTAGACCCGGCGGATGAAGTGGTGTTCACGGTCGTCGCCACGCGCGAAGAAGACCTGGACGAAGAGATCGCCGATGAGGATGTGGAGCCTGAAGTGGTGGGTGAAGAAGGCGATGAAGAGGGCGATGCGGATGCCCGGAGCGACGATTCGGACGAAGACTAATCGGACGAAGACTAACGTCGCACGACTCGCACTGGACAGAAGAATGGCAGAAGCACAGGCGGCATGACTGCCTTGACTCTGTAGCAGACGACTGTGCCAGACTGTTGATGTGCCAGAGTGTTGATATACGAACGCCGGATCCCTATGGGGATCGGGCGTTTTTGATTTCTGATATACGCGAGTCGTATGCGGTGGCGTATCAGGGGGCTGGCTGGAGAAAGCCTTCTTCCAGAAACTGCATGGGATCGACTGCAATGCCGTGAATGCGCAATTCCCAGTGCAGATGCGCGCCCGTGCTGAGTCCTGTATTGCCCACGGTGCCCAGCACATCCCCGGCTTGTACCAACATTCCCTCTTCCACGTTGATTTCGTTGAGATGCCAATAGCCCGAATAGATACCGCGCCCATGATCCAGAATGACCGCATTGCCGCGCACGGTGAGCGGGGCTGCCATCGCGACAATTGCGTCGCCGGGCACCAAAACCGGGATGCCTGTGGGCACGCCAAAATCCTGCCCGGCGTGATAGTCGCTGAACGGCCCGGCATTGTAGGCGCGCCGCGTGCCAAAGGGGCTGGTGGTGGGATATTCGGCAGCGACGGGACGCAGGAAGGGCGCATTCCACAACAGGTGGGGGCTGGTATGTGACCAGACTGCCACTACTTTGGCGGTCTCGTCTGCGACAATCTCCGGTTCCAGCAGTGCGCCGCGGTCGGGTGGCAGATTGATCACCTGGCTGTCATAGCCGCCATCGACCACCGCAATGGGCCATGTATAGCTAAGCTCGCGGCCATTGGCGGCGGTATAGGCGACCACCAATTGATAGGAAGCAGGCGCAATCAGGGCAGGCGCGGGGATCAAGGCCGTCTGGCGCAACGGATTTGTGCCATTGGGAGTAAAGCTGATGGGCAACCCGTTCCAGGTGGCGCGCAGTTCTATTGGGCGGCGGGTATCGACGCGGATGCGCCCGGTACGCCCCTGGCGCAGGGCGGCAGGCACATTGGCCTGTAACACGGCCCCAAAACGCAGAATAGTATTTTCGGCCACTTGCGCGGCGCGGTCGGCAGGCAAGTAGATAGGCTGACCGGGAAAGAGGCGCGCGGCCTCATCCAGCCCGTTGAGCGCGGCCAGGGTCGCAAGCTCTACATCCAGACGTCCGGCAATTCGCCCCAGGGTATCGCCCGGCACCGCGCGCACAGTGGGCAACGTGCTGGCCTGGCTGGGCGGCGGCGCGCCGGCACCGGGCAGGATAAGGATTTGGCCCACTTCCAGCAGGTTGGGGTCGGCAATGCCATTGACGCGCTGGAGTTCTTCCAGCGTGACCCCAAAGCGGTCGGCAAGTGCGGAAAGCGAATCGCCCGGCACAACGGTATAGGTGCCGGGTTCGGTTTGCGCATGTACGCGGCCCGGCGAGTTCGCCATCGGCGCACCGGGCAGGCCGCCCAGCAGCACGACCAGACAGAGTGCCCACACAACGCCCATCGTTGTGCGCAGGGCAATGTGCGCCGTGCGCGACAGGCGGCGGGGTCGCAGATTCGATTGGGGCGGGGAGGAACGGAAATGTGACATAGCAGTTCTTAGAAACTGTTTGAAAAGGTCAGGTACGAGCCAGTCGGCGCAACATGATGCGC
>JBBDIO010000049.1:5146-7860 GCA_040880365.1 Litorilinea sp. | reverse complement strand
CCCAGTCGTCGTCGCGGTCCAGATCGAAGTCGTCGTCATCATAATCCGCCAACCGCGGCGTCTCGATGACCGCTACCAGCGTATGCGCGGCATCCAATGGACCGACTGTGCCGGCCTGGATCACCCACTCGCCTTTGTTGCGCTTGACATTGATGGGCAGGAAACCGGCAACAATGCTTTCCGGGTCAATCTGCTCTGCGCTGAGGGCGGCAGGGGGCGAATCCGCAGGGGCAGCATCATCGTTGTCGATGCGCACTTCGGCAGTTTGGGGCACCGGGGTGGGTGGCACAGTCGGCTCGACTGTGGGAATCGCAGTCGGGACGACAGTCGGTGCAACTGTGGGCTGTGCGACCGGGGCCGCCGTGGGTTGGATTGTGGGGACCGCGGTAGGAGTCGGCCTGGGCGTGGGGAGTGATGCCAATGCTTCGGGCGCGGTGCCCGGTTGAGCCACCCGAAAATTGATCACGGCGCTGTGTTGGCCGTCGGCTGTGGTCGCCACCACCTGATAGGCTGCATCGTCGAGCCAGCGCGCGTCAATCGGATAGAGAAAACCCGTGGAGAGCGTGCCTTCCATGTCGGTATCCATGGCGGCGAGCGTGTGGCTCGTGCTTTCCCCGTCTTCCAGCGCAACCACCACCATCATATTGCGCGGCCAACCTTCACCTGTCACCCGCACATAGATGCCGCCATAGCCTGCGGGCGGATCTACGGCGATGGATGGTGCAAGGGATGCCATATTGGTGGACGTGTTGGCGGCAGTGTCAGTTACATTGTTGGTTGCATTGCCCACACTGGGCTGGGTGGGTGTCTGTGCGTTCGCCTGTCCCATTGGCGCGGCGGAGGCGGCACCCGTCAGATCCGACAGTGTGGGCAGATTGGCGCACCCGGCGACCAGTAGCGCCAGCAGCAGGAGTGCGGGCGCAAACAGGGCGCGGCGCAGGTTGCGCGGATTGTGCTTGGGGGACGCGGTCGTCATCGCTCCGCGTTCATCTACGAGTTTAGCAACCATTCGATCTACCATCGAAAATTCTCCCTCACGACTTTTGACCATGAATTCCGGCCATAATTTCGGCATATTCGTTTTGCCAAACGGTATGGGCCAAACGTTTTGGGCTGGGGACAAGTTCCGGGACGGCGATAGAGTTTGTGGGGGAAAACGGCTGCACGCGGACTATGGCGCGCACAGCTCAGGGCTGCGCCAGCTGCAAGCCTGCCGCACAGTCGCCCAGGCTGACGGCAATCCGATTGGCCTCGCTCCAACGGCGCGCTTCGTCCTGCTCTGCTTGGCGTTGGTCTGCCAATGTTACTTCGGTAACTGGCACAGTGACTGGAGCTGTGACTGTTGCTGCGGGAGATGGCGTTGCGCCCGGATTCGCGTCTGCTGCGGGGGGCAATCGTTGCGCGCCCGGCAACAGGAGCGCGCGCATCTGTGGGTTGTCGCGATTGTTGTTTTCGCCGGAATTGCAGACGATCACACTATCCGCCAGCGGACCCTGGTCGCCCCACTGCGCCAGCCACGCCTGGCTAAAGAATTCGGCCTGCTCGCGACAGATGACATGCGGCGGACAGCCCTCGCCACCTGCGATTGTGGTCACGTCGGGCGGCGGGGCAAAGACCCAGCCCGCGTCGTCATCCACCGGCGGCGCGCCCAGCCGCGCCAACCGCGCCGGATCCGCCAGCACGGCTTCCATGAACGCCTGCCAGATAGGCGCCGCGCCGGTGATGCCGGTAGAGAGGCGCGTGGGGCTGCCATCCGTATTGCCGACCCAGACCCCCGCGACCAGATGACGCGTGTAGCCCACGGTCAGATTATCGCGCCAGTCGTCGGTGGTGCCGGTCTTCACCGCCGCGGGGCGGCTGAGCACCAATGGACTGTTGACCCCAAATGCCGGGCTGCGCGCTGTGTTATCGCTGAGGATGTCGGTGATGAGAAAGGCCGTAGCCGGTGTGATCACGGGCGGATCGGGTTGGGGCGTTTCCAGCATTTGCTGGCCCCGGTTGTTGGTCATAGAAAGCAGATAGCGGGGCGCAAGCTGTTGCCCGCCATTCGCAAAGGGTTGAAAGGCGGCGGTCAAATCCAGCAGGCGCACTTCGCCGCCCCCGACTGCCAGGCTGAGACCATACCAACCTGCCTCGCGATCCAGGCTGCGCAGACCCAGGTCGCGCGCAAATTCCAGAAGCTGGGACACGCCCACCCGATCCAGCAGCTTGACCGCGGGAATGTTGTAGCTGTTCGCCAGCGCATGGCGCACCGTCACCGGCCCGTGCAGCGTGCGGTCATAGTTGTGGGGCGTATAGACTTCGCCCGTGGGCAGTTCATACGCGACCGGCGTATCCCACATGATTGACGCGGGGCTGATGATCCCATTTTCCAGCGCGGCAGCAAAGAGGATGGGCTTGATGGCGCTGCCCGGCTGGCGCAGACTGGTCGCCACGTTCACCTGCCCGTCGATAGTGGCGTCGTTAAAATCTGCGCTGCCCACCATGGTCAGAATTTCGGCCCCGGCCGGCGACAGCGCGACCAGCGCGCCATTGTTCATATCAAATTCGGGACGCAGCTCGGCGACTTTATTTTGCACCAGCGTCTGCGCCATCTCTTGCATGGGCAGATCCAGCGTGGTGATGAGGCTGAGACCGGCGCGGCGTGTGTAGCCGGCACCGAGCTGGCTGTCCAGCGATTCGATCACATATTGGACAAAGTGGGGCGCGCGCCG
>JBBDIO010000049.1:0-5046 GCA_040880365.1 Litorilinea sp. | reverse complement strand
CGGCTGCTCAAAGACGGCATCCGCGCCCACCTGGGTGAGATAGCCGTGGCGCACCATGAGATCCAGCACAATGCGCTGGCGGCGTTTGGCCGCTTCAAAATTCTGAAACAGATCCAGATTGGCCGGCTGTTGGGGAATGCCTGCCAGCAGCGATGCTTCGGCCAGGGTCAGATCGGCGGCAGGCTTGCCAAAATAGGCGCGCGCGGCGGCCTCTGGCCCATAGCGCAGCGCGCCGTAGTTGATCAGGTTGAGATACATCTCCAGCAGCTCGTCTTTGGAAAACTGGCGCGTCAATTCCTGGGCCACCCCCGCTTCGAGAATTTTGCGGTCCATGGTCTGGTTATAGCGCTGGTCTGCCCCCAGAAAGAGATTGCGCGCCAACTGCATGGTGATGGTGCTCGCGCCCGAAACCACCTGCCCGGCGTTGAAACTTTGCCACGCCGCGCCCACAATGCGCACCGGATCGATGCCCGCGTTGGCATAGAAGCTGGCATCTTCGGTCGCCAGGGTGGCATGGCGCAGGTGGGGCGAGATTTGATCCAGCGCAACCCAGCGCCGGTCGCCTTCGTCCCAGAGTTCGGTCAGCAGCGTGCCGTTGCGGTCAAAGATGCGTGTGGTCTGGAAGACGCGCGGCATGGGGCCGGGCTGGTAGAGCTGCAAATAGGCTTCCGTCGCCACCAGCGGATCCTGCGCGGGGCGCGCGCCAATATCCATGCCTCCATCGCACCCCGCACTCAGCGCGAGGACGATGAATAGCAACATGTTAATCCGCATGAACCGTGTGAACGGTGCGCGCCCTGTCACGAGTAGACTCCTCCCCAATGCTGGCCTTGCTGATGCTGGATAGCAGCATAAACCTCGCCCCATAAACGCAGCCGCGCAAAACAAAGGTTCCCTGGTCCAGGCTCACGGCTGCGTGTTGTGTGGTTGTTGGGGGATGGATGTGCGCAAGATTCTGTGGGCAGGATGAGGTGGGATACGCATCCTGAAAGTGGGTTGCTTCCAGGATGCGCGGTTTTAGGGTTAAGTGATGCGTTACACGAGAGTTATTAGTGGATTGTTAACAACATTTATGCAGGGGCTGCGTAGGTCACAGCTCCAGCTGTGACAAGTCGGCAACCGGCGGGCGTCACGCCAGGAGGCGTGACCTACATTACTCACTTCCAGGAAGCGCAAAATCCCTTGAAATCCTTAAAACTCGTAATCAATCCACCAACTGTACTCGCGGCCCATGCCCACCGAACGCTCCAGGAAAGGCTCCCACGAGAAGGTGTTGGGGTTGCCCCAGATGGGGAAGTATTGGGGGATGTAGCTACAGGTCGCGCCGACCAGCCCCAGCTTGGGGTGTTTTTGGTGGACGACCAGATTGGTGGTCGCCTGGTGATCCAATGCCAGATAGAAGCCCTTTTCCCACGGCCAGCCCTGGCGCGTGATGAAGCCGTTTTCGGAAACGGTATAGCCTTCGCTGGTGAAGGGATCCAGCGGAATATTGAGCTTGATCAGCTCGTCGGTTTCGGGCTGGGGATAGAAGGGGTGGGGATACCAGCGCAGGGCCACCGGGGCTTTGCCCTGGTTGTGCAGCCGCGTCGTCGAGCGCACAGTCCGCCCCAGCAGCGCCACGGTGCGCGTCAATTCCACTTCGTAATTGGCAAAGCTGTGCAACGTGCGCATCTGGATGGCGTTGTCGCTTTGGGTCACATCCCAGCTGCACAGCTCCAGGATGGTCTTTTCCACGGGATCGCAGATGCCGATGCCCAGAATCAGGGCTTGCGCATCTTGCGCGGCGGGGTCGCGCAGCGGTTGCAGGTGAAAGGCATCGGGGATGCCCTGCCCGTCGAACCAGTTGAAGTCGTTGGGATAGGTGGGGCCGGAAAGTAAATCGCCCAGTTTGTTGTCGCTGACCTGGAGAATATAGCCGCCGGTGCAATAGCGCACACCAAAGCGATCCTTGTCGGCAACCGGGTCGAGAATCGAAACTTCCAGCGCATCATTGGCAAGCGTGTACATGGTCCCTCGGTTTCTCGTAATCAGGTTTCTCGTAATCAGGTTTCTGATGAATCAGGTTTTTGGCAATCTGTGCTGCTGGGGCAAACGCACAGCAAATGCACCGGAGCGCAAACGCATAGCTTGTTCGATTGTAGCAGTCCTACCCCAATAATTAAAAAGAGTTGGCGTAGAATGATGATGCCGACGCAATTTGCGCGGCGATGAATAGCACCGGCATAATACAAACATCTGTTCCTGCGCCGCCGGGCAGAGAGTTTGGCTGTGCACTATATTGGCATGGGCTGCGCAGCAGAGTTTTGGGCGGCAACCTGTTTGTGAGAAGGGAGTAGGCTATGGCATCCAGTGCTGCGACAACCGTAGATGAGTATCTGGCAGAATTGCCCGAAGATCGCCGGGCCGTGGTGAGCCGGGTGCGCGATTTGGTGTTGCGCAACCTGCCCGCCGGCTATGTGGAAAGTATGAATTGGGGCATGATCACCTACGAAATTCCTCTGAGCCGTTATCCTGAGACCTACAACGGCCAGCCGCTGGGCTATGTGGCCCTGGCCGCGCAAAAACGCCATTATGCGCTCTATCTCATGGGCGTCTATGCCGATTCGGAACAGGAAGCCACGCTGCGCGCGGCGTTTGATGCGGCAGGCAAGAAGATGGATATGGGCAAATCGTGTCTGCGTTTCAAAAAGCTCGACGACCTGCCTCTGGATGCATTGGGCGCGGTCATCGGCGCGGTGACGCCCGACGAATATATTGCCCACTACGAGGCGAGCCGCAAAAAGTAGGCACAGGTCAATGTATCTCGTCTATTCCGCGTCCCTCTCGCCGTTTTCATCTCCAGCGTTTCGGCCTCGCTGTCTGCTATACGATCTGTCTGCTATACGATTATCCAAATCGGTGAGGAATTGTTTTGCATGACCGAATTGACCCAACCCCGCCCGCGTGACACTGTCGGCGATTCTGCCGAACACCCGCCCGTCATCGAAATGCACCCCGTCATCGAAATGCACGATGTCACCAAAGTCTATCGCATGGGGACCAACGAATTTCAGGCCTTGCGCGGGGTCTCGCTCACCGTGCGCTCTGGCGAATATGTGGCGGTGATTGGCGCCAGCGGTTCGGGCAAAAGTACGCTCATGAATCTCATCGGCCTGTTAGATCGTCCCAGTGCGGGCACCTATCGGGTGCGGGGCACCGATGTGAGCCAGCTCAGCAAGGATCGCATGGCCGATCTGCGCAATCGGGAAATTGGCTTTGTCTTCCAACGTTTCAATCTGCTGGCGCGCACGCAGGCCCGTAAACAGGTGGAACTGCCTCTGTTCTATGCCGGGATCGCAGGCAGCCGCGCCGGGCAGATGGCGATGGATGCGCTGGCAAAAGTGGGATTAACCGAGTGGGCGCACCACAAACCCGATGAGCTTTCGGGCGGGCAGCAACAACGTGTGGCGATTGCCCGTGCGCTGGTCAATCAGCCCAGCCTGCTATTGGCGGATGAACCGACGGGCGCGCTGGATTCTAAAACGGGCAACGATATTCTGGCCCTGTTTCGCGATCTCCACCGCCAGGGGTTGACGCTGATGGTCGTGACCCACGATATGCATGTGGCGCGCCAGGCGCAACGCATCATCACCCTGAAAGACGGGTTGGTGCTCAGCGACGTGCCCAACCAGCCCGAAACCGGCGAACCCGAAACCGGCGAAGCGTCTGCCGTGGCACACACCCCTGAAAATCACAGCGCAGAAGATAACCTCACCGATGAACAGGCCAATGAACAGGCCGATGCAGATGTGCACGCGCCCAATGGCCGAGGCGTAGAGGCGAATGACTCCGCGCCGGTCTTGTCGGCACGCCACACGCCATGAAACTCTTAAAATATTTTGGGGTAGCCGTAGAAAGTATTCTGGCGCATAAACTGCGCGCCATTCTGACCATGCTGGGCATCATCATTGGTGTGAGTGCGGTGTTGACAACAATGGGCATCGGCGCGGGCGCAGCCGCGAATATCACCGGGCAGATCGAAAGCCAGGGCACCAATCTGCTCACCGTGAACGGCAGCGGCAGCGCGTCGCGGCTCACAATGGGCGATGTGGATGTGCTGGCAAACCCCACTTTGCACCCCGAATTGGATGCAGTCGTCCCCGAATTTTCGGGCAATGCCACGCTGATCAACGGTGATACCAGCCTCCAGGCGGCCACGGTAGGCACCACGACCGACTATGCGGTCATTCGCAATCTCACATTGTCCAGCGGACGTTTTTTCGATGACGACGAAGTGCGCAACCAGCGGCGGGTGGCGGTACTCGGCTCCAATCTGATCCGCGACCTCTTTCGCGGGTTCGATGGCGTGGGCGGCACTGTGCGCATTAACGGCGAAGTGTTTCAGGTAATTGGCGCGCTGGAAGCTACGGGCGGGTCGGGCTTTGGCAGCGATGACGACCGTGCGTTTGTGCCCCTGACGGTGGCCCAAAGCCGGCTCTTTGCCGCGGCGCGCTATCGGGGTGCCGCGGTGGTGTCGGGCATCAGTGTGCAGGTAGCCGACCGCGATCTGGTCAGCCTGGCAGAATTGCGCATCGAACAGACCTTGCGCCTGCGCCACGGTTTAGGCCCCGACGATGACAACGATTTTACCATCTTCAACCAGGCCAATCTGCTGGATCTGGTGGGCGGGATCACGACGACGCTCACTGTCTTTCTGGGAAGCATCGGCGCGATCAGTCTGCTGGTCGGTGGCATTGGCATCATGAATATTATGCTGGTTTCGGTGACCGAGCGCACGCGCGAAATCGGGCTGCGCAAGGCGCTGGGCGCGCAGGATCGCGATATTCTCATGCAATTTGTCGTCGAGGCATTGGTACTCTGCGCGTTGGGAGGCAGCATCGGCGCGGCCATCAGCTACGGCCTGGCCTTGCTCATCAGCAGTATTCCCGGCTTTCCGTTCGCCATTCTCATCGAACCCCAGGCGCTCATGCTCGCCTTGGGGGTCAGCACCGGGTGTGGATTTGTGTTTGGTCTCTATCCGGCCCTGCGCGCCACCCGGTTGGATCC
>JBBDIO010000048.1:4997-7869 GCA_040880365.1 Litorilinea sp. | reverse complement strand
GTGCGCGCCACCTGGTTGCGGTCATAAACCTGCAACACGGCCCACTGCCCCGCGGCATCGTCGATGTATTCCAGCGCACGCGCCAACATCGCGCGGGCAATCCCGCGTCCCCGATAGGCCGGGGCCACCGCGACATTGGCAATCTGCCAGCGATTGCCGAATTTATCGGCCCGCTGCACCGTGATATTGCCCACGATTTTGCCTTCTTCCACCCAGACAAAGCCGTTGAAGACATCATCGAATTCGCCCGTGCCCCGATTGAGCAGCTTGATCAGCCCACTCAGGTGGCTCAACAGACGCATCTCGCGCAACGCGGCCTGGCCGCGGGGATCCAGTTCATTCATAAAGGCCTGGGCGATCAATTCCGCCACCGGACGCAAATCGCGCCCGATATCAAAGGCGCGTAGCCCCGATTTAACCCCGCTGCGTATGCGCCCCGGCGCGGCATCTAGAACAGCCATGTTCCCCCTGATTCCCACGTCCCCTACCAGGACGCCTTAACTTCTGCCCAACCCTAGCCGGCCACGCGAATCATCGCCGGACGCAGCACCTGTCCTTTATACAGATAGCCCGCGCGCAGGGTCTCCAGAATGTGCCCGCTTTCCACGCTTTCGCTCGGCTCCGAAGCAATCGCTTCGTGCCAGGCGGGATCGAACTGGCCTTCGCTGGGCATCACTTCCAGCCCCTGCTCGGTCAGCGTATCCAGCAGCTTCTTGTGGATCTGGCGGAAGCCGTTGACCCAGGCTTGCTCGGCGGCGTTGCCGTCTTCCGATGCAGGTGCGCTCTTGCCGTTTTCAGATGCAGCCGCGCCCACCGCCAGATGTTCCGGCACATTCTCAAACGCCAGATTAAAATCGTCGAGCACCGGCAACAGACGCTTAATCAGCTGGCCGTTTGCCCGTTCAATGTCATCGGCCATCTGCTTTTCCTGGCGACGCCGGGAATTCTGATAATCGGCCGCGGTGCGCTGCATCCTATCCAGATATTCCGCGGCTTTGGCCTGGGCTGCGGCCAGTTCCGCCTGCAAAACCGCCACCGGATCGTCGGGCGCGCCGTCACTATCTTCCCCTGTGCCTGCCTCGCCATCATCGCTTTCCGCATCGCTTTCCGCATCGCTTTGCACGTCGATGGTCACCGACTCGTCCAGTTCTGCGGGGTCCACGTCGCTCTCAATCTCTGAGGGCGGCGGCGAGCCTTCGCTCATCATATCCCGCTCGGGGGGATTGGCGTCGTCGTTCACCACATCATCTTCGGGCACATGTTCTTTTTTGTTCACCGCGCTGTCCATATCTGAAGATTTGCCTGCTGATTTATTTTCGTTTTCGTTTGCCATAATCAATTTACCTCGTTCACTACTCAGTTCACTATGCAATTCATGATGCAATCTCGTGTATCAAATTGATTGCATACCAGATTTTATTTGTCATGCGCGTCCGACCCATCTGCCCGCCACCCCCTATCCCTGGGATTGGGGACCGTAGAGTTCTTCGACACGCTCACTCATCAGCGCCGCCACATAGCGCACCGCGCCCATTGTGCGCCGGTAAGACATGCGCACCGGCCCAATCACGCCCAATACGCCCGTCGCTTCTTCATAGACGCCATAGCGCGCCAGCACAATGCTGATATCGCGCAGCTCGGCAAAGCGTCCATCACCTGCGATGAGCACATGAATATCGCCCGCAGGACCCGCCCGGTTGCCAGTACTCTCAATAAGACTGCCCGACAGATTGTGTCCAAAATCTTCCACCACTTGTTCCAGCAGCGAAGGTTCTTCAAACACATGCACAATTCGCCGCACATTGTCGCCTTCGGCAAATTCGGGCAAATCCAATACCTGGGTCAGACCATCCCGATAGATCTGGCTGGCGCCCTGGCTATCCAATCGCTGCATCATATCCACGATTAAATCGGCGACCTGGGCCGCAAATGCAGACAGGATCGGATCTTGTTTGCGTATCCCCGGCGCACCCAGCCCCGCCAGCCTGTCGTTGAGTTCATTGCTGATTTTGCTCAATTCGGGCTGTGCCACCGGCTCTTCCAAATCCACCATCTGCTGCAAAACCGCGCCTTGTTGCAACACCAGCACAACCAGAATCTTCGCGCCATGAATGGCGACCAGTTCCACATGCTTGTAGCGGCTCTGATGCGAACGCGGTGCGGTCGCCAGCGCGGCAGACTGGGTCGTGCGCGCCAGCAAAGAGGTGCTCAGGCGCAGCCACTGATCCATCTCCTGCCCCACTTCGCCAAACTGGATGCGGATATAGCGGCGGTCGGCAGAAGGCAGTTCGGGCGCGGCCATCAGATGCTTCACAAAAAAGCGATACCCCGCGTCGGTAGGAATCCGCCCGGCGCTGGTATGCGGATGGGTCAGCAACCCGGCGCGTTCCAGCGCCGCCAGCTCGTTGCGAATGGTCGCCGGACTCACGCCCAATTCACCCTGGCGCGCAATCACCGTAGACCCCACCGGCTGCGCGGTTTCTACATATTCCTGCACCACCAAACGCAAAATAGTGCGCTGGCGTTCGGTCAGCGTTTCAAGCGGCAGACTGCTCACACTCATGCTACTACTGCTGTTATTACTGCTGTTTTGCGCTGCATCAATATGCATTGCGATTTGCATCCAGGAAAATCTGTACGACAGTACGAATAATAATTTTAATATCCAGCGCCAAAGACCAGTTTTCGATATACCACAGGTCATATTTGGTGCGCTCGATAATCGACGTATCCCCGCGCAGCCCATTGACCTGCGCCCAGCCGGTCATGCCGGCCTTTTCGCGGTGCCGATCCATATAGCGGGGGATGCTCTGCCGGAACTGTTCCACATAGACCGGGCGTTCGGGCCGCGGCCCCACCAGGCTCATATCGC
>JBBDIO010000048.1:0-4987 GCA_040880365.1 Litorilinea sp. | reverse complement strand
CAGCACGTTCACCAGTTGCGGCAGCTCGTCCATACTTAAACGCCGCATAATCGAGCCGAGTTTCGTCTTACGCGGATCATCGGGCGTTGTCCATCCTGGCCCCGTTGCCTCGGCATCGGCGCGCATGGTCCGATATTTGATCATCTTGAACGGGCGCGCATCCAGCCCCATGCGCTCCTGCACGTGGAAAACCGAACCGGGGCTTTCGAGCTTGACCAGCAAGGCCAGGAGCAACATAAACGGGCTGATGAGCACCAGCGCCACGCCACTGAAAACCAGGTCCAGTCCCCGTTTGAGCGTCAGCTTCCAGCCCTGGAGCGCAACATCACGGATGGTGAGCAGCGGCAGCCCGCCCAGATCGCCAATGCCCACTTCGCTCGCCATGATCTGAAACACATCGGGGAAAACGCGAATGCCCACTTTTTCGCGTTCACACAGGCTGATAATGCCCACCAATTCCTGATGGCTGCTTTCGGGCAACCCAATGATCACCTCATCCACCGTCAACTGTTCGATCACCCGCGGAATATCCGCCAGTGTGCCCAGCACAGGGAACTTCTCGATGGTGCGCCCCCGCTCGCCCACATAGGGGTCGATGATACCCACCACCTGATAGCCCAGCTTAGGGCTATTGTGAATCTTTTGCAACAACATGCGTCCGACTTCGCCCGCGCCCACAATCAACACGCGGTCATCACCGATGCCCCGCGCCTGGGCACGCCACTGCACCTGGGCATGCAGCGTGCGCGCCACCGTCTGCAAGACAATCGTCAGCGCACAGCCCACCAATGCCAGAGGACGATGATAGTCGAAATCGCGCAGCCCCAGTGTGAGCAACGCCACTGTGACCAGCAGCGCAAACAGGTTATAGAGAATGAGCTTAAAGAACTCGTCCAAATGACTCACCGGGCGGCGGCGCTGATACATGCGTTGGGTAAACAGAATCCCAATCACCACGACGGTATAGACGCCCGGCAGCGGCAAAAATTCCCAGAAAGGGCCAATCAGCACTTCGGGGTTGGTCTCCAACCGCCAATAGGAGATCCAGAACGCGATCCAGACCATGCCCACATCCAGCGCCAACAGGGCCATCATAAATATAAATTGCGTCCGTTTCATAAGAACCGGACGCCGCCCCGCGCGGGATTCGTAGGATGGATACTCGCGTGTCACAGAAGTTTCGTCGGTGAGACCCTGCTGCATCATCCTATCTCAACTGTTTGCCAACACAGATTCAGGCTATGCAAATCCCGGCTATGCAAATCCAGGCTGCCCAGACTTTGCCGAACACCATCCAGCCACGGATGCGCGACGCCACTCAGACTCTGGCTCACGGCTTCCCCAATTTCCGCCCCACAGGGGGGCGTGAACGCCCAAACCGCCACAAGTGGCGCGCAATATCCAGACTTCCCGAAGCGACGATTCCCAGCAGAATGAGCATTTCCAACCAGCGCGGCGTTGTGGCGCGATAGTGTTTCTGATAAAAAAGCCACATGGCCTCATAAAAATCAATGCGGGCCTTGCTGCTCTGGCGGCTGGCGGCTTCCTTCACATGCACAATTTCCACCTGTCCATTGTACCAGACCTGCCACCCCGCATCCTTGATTCGCTTGGCCCAATCCAGATCTTCGCCATACATAAAAAAGCGTTCGTCCAGCAACCCGGCGGTGGCAATCGCCGCGGCCCGCACCAGCATAAACGCGCCCACCACCGAATCGACCGGATGCACCGCGTCTTCGGGCATATAGGCCAGGTTATACGCATTGAAGCGCCGGCTTTTGGGAAAGAGCCTGCTTAGCCCCGATATGCGGTATGCGCTCACCGTAGGCGTGGGAAAACTACGACGACAGGCGAGATCCAGCGCGCCATCCGGTCGGCGCACACGCGGACCGGCTACCCCAATTTGGGGCTGCGCGTCCATATACGCGACCATAGCATCCAGCGCGCCGGGCGGCACCACCGTGTCCGGGTTCAAAAGCAGCGCATAGCGTGGACAGGGATGGGCCACCGAAACCGTAGGGTCAAACCCCAGCCAGCGCAGCCCCACATTGTTGCCCGCGCTATACCCCACATTGGCCGCGTTCACCAACAGCCGCACCTCTGGAAATTCGGCGCGCACCATTGCGGTGCTGCCATCGGTGCTGGCATTATCGACCACACAGACTACCATCTCACACGCGACAGCGGGGCGCGCACCTGCGCCATCTACCCCTGTGCCAGCCATTCCCGCGGGGTCGCGCAACAGGGAATGCAGACAGTCGCGCAACAGATCCACCGTATTGTAATTCAGAATTATAATCCCCACATCCGGTGTGGGAACCGCGTCAGGATGTGTAGTAGGCGCGGTCACACCCCGGTGGGCAGCTTTTGGCGGCGTGGATGCAGTTGCGGGCGCGTGCCTTGCCGGTGCGTCGGGCGATGATTGCCGTGCGATGCCGGCGGGCCGCGTGCCTTCCAAAGTCGAATGCATATAAAATTCCTGTGCTAAACCGGCTTCCAACCGGTCACAATACTCGGTCATAATACAGTCACATTGCTCGGTCAAAATACCGAGGCTATGCCCCTGTGAAAGCCAGGTTGACCAATCAGGTCAACACACCCGGTCAACATCGTGTTGATTGTAGCATAGTCCGCGGGAGACGGTCAAAGAGTCGCCGATTTTTCCACCAGGCCGCGCCCACCCTGCCAGCCGTGCCTACCGTTACGTCTGCGGCTGCCTCTCATCTCAACCCCGATTTGGCGTATCGCGCACAGGCAGACTGGGAACTTTGGTGGTATAATCGCACTTTGTGGCAAGGAAAAAAAATCTACCAATGAATCCATTTTCGTTTCTCACATTCAACAGTTTTGCCATACTGGGCTGGACCACGCGCCTGCGCCTGTTGACGCTGGCGCGCGAACTGAATGATCTCGATCTGGAGCTTATCTGTCTTCAGGAGATCCAAACCCATATGGCGCGGCGAGTCATCACCACCGCGCTGGAAGACTACGACCACATCGCCTATGTCCCCCACCTGCACTGTCCGCGCGGGGGCCTAATCACCGTCGCGCGCTCGCCCTTTGTCGAAGAGCATTTTGTGCGCTACGAAGAACAGGGCCGACTCTATACGCCCACGGTCATGGACTGGATTTTGCGCAAGGGCGTGCTGATCACGCGCACCCTCTGGCACGGCGTGCCGATTGTGGTGATGAACACCCACCTCATCGCCAACTACACAGCCAACTGGAGCCAGACCGCCGGCGCGGCCCAATTGCAGATCAATCAGCTGCGCCAGCTTGCCGCACTGGTTCGCAGCCAGCCGGCCAATGCCGTGGTGCTGGTCGCCGGGGATTTTAATGTGCCGCGCGGGTCGTGGCTCTACGAAGAGTTTCTCCAAGAAAGCGGATTGCGCGATACTCTGGCCGACGACGATCGCGCGACCTATCGCCCCTTGCCCGGTGTGCCCAGCTACTATGCCCTGCCCATCGATTTCGTCTTTGTGCGCGCGCCCAAACTACCCGGCTTCCACATCGAAAGTCAACTGGCTTTTTCAGACAAGGTTGAGCTGATGGACAGCCGCCAGGGCTATCTGTCGGACCATCTTGCCATTCACACCACGCTCCACTGGGATCGTCCGCACATTGAGCATGACACCCAAACCCCGCACCCGACTGCACACCCTATCCCACATCCCACCGCGCACCGAACGCCGTCCTAAACCTTGATGCGCGCCAGCAACTCGGCGTTGGTTTCTGTCTGTTCCACTAACTTCAAAAGCGCAGTCAACGCGGCTTTGGGCGAACCGCCCGCCAACCAACGACGCAGCTTGGTAATCCGCGCCATTTCGTCTTCGTTAAAGATCAATTCCTCGCGGCGCGTACCGCTATCAGGGATACTGACCGCGGGAAACAGGCGCGCCTCGGCCAATTCCCGATCCAGCACAATCTCACAATTGCCGGTGGCTTTGAATTCCTCATACAGCAGGTCATCCATCGCCGAACCCGTCTCGATCAGCGCAGTGCCCACCACTGTCACCGAGCCGCTATGTTCGATATTGCGCGCCAGGCCAAAGAAGCGGCGTGGCATCTCCAGCGCGCCCGCATCGACGCCACCGGTCAATGTGCGCCGTGTGCCCTTGCCTTGCAGATTCACCGCGCGCGCCAAACGCGTCAGACTATCCACCAGGATCACCACGTCGCGCCCACATTCCAACTCGCAGCGCACCATTGCCAGCGTCAGCTCGGCCAATTCCACATGCTCGGCAGTACTCTGGTCACTGGAACTGGCGAGCACCTCGGCGGGAACCGTGCGCCGAAAGTGAGTCACCTCTTCGGGGCGTTCGTCAATCAGCAGCATAATCAGACGCGTATCGGGGTTGCCCGCGTGGATGGCATGGGCCAGCCCCGCCAACAGCCCCGTCTTACCTGCCTTGGGCGGCGCCGCGATCAACACCCGGCTGCCCTGGGCAATCGGCGCGACCAGATCGATCACGCGCATGGACGTATCGCCCTCTGCCAGCGAAAAGCGGGCACTGGGGTCAATCGCCACCAGCCGTTCGAAGGACGTGCGCGCCCGAAACGCTTCGGGCGTCAACCCGTTGATAGTCGCCACGGAGATCAGTTGCGGCGGGGCACCTTTGCGCCCCGCGCGAATTTCGCCCTCGACCTGCGCGCCATCGACCAGGCCATATTTGCGCACCACATCGGCGCTAATCGTGGGATCATCGGGCATGGCAGCAAACGAAACGGACGGATCCCGTAACTTGCCACCGCTCCGCCCCGTCAGCTTGACCACGTGGCTCGCGTATTTGGGAATATCGTTACTCATAGTCTGTACTCACAAAAGCTTCTTTCCTGCGCAGCGTGCATAGATGAGGCGTCGGCGCGATTGTGCGTGGACGCCCCATCCATGCCGATTTCAGATTGGGGATAGATAGACAACCGGGCTAAACCGTCAACTCCTGGAGCAACCGGCAATAGGCGGTTTGCGCCTTTTCAAAACTGCTTA
>JBBDIO010000047.1:0-7903 GCA_040880365.1 Litorilinea sp. | reverse complement strand
GGTTGGCGGCGATCTCAAAACCGCGGGCGATCTCCTGACCCTGGGCGACCTGAGCTTGAACCAGACGCTGGGCACTGTTACGCTGGCGGGACAGGCGATAGACCTGACGCCGATTGAAGGCCGTTTGCTGCGCTATATGATGGAACGTTCGGATCGACCCGTTGCCAAAGATGAACTATTTCAGGAAGTCTGGGGGTATGAATTGGTGGGGGGAACCAACCTGATCGAAGCGGCAGTGCGCCGCCTGCGCACCAAGATCGAAGCCGATCCTTCGGAGCCGGCCCGCTTGCAGACGGTGCATGGCGTAGGCTATAAGCTCAACACGATGGGTGTGGCCGATAGCAGACCCACCCCGCCTACGGAAGCGCGCGCATGATTCGCACCATACGCGGCCAGGTACTCTATACCGGCAAGGACCATTTGGTCATCGAAGTGGGTGGGGGCGTGGGCCTGAAGGTCTATGTGCCCGATGCCGTGGCGGCTGCGACTTCGGTGGATACCGCGATTCTGCTGCACACCTATTTGCAGGTGCGCGAGGATGCGCTGAATCTGTATGGGCTGCCCACAGTAGAAGAGCTTGCCATGTTCGAGTTGCTGCTGGGTGTGAACGGGGTTGGCCCGCGGGTGGCGCTGGCGACACTGGGCGCGCTCGCGCCCGATGCTCTGCGCGCCGCCGTTGCGAATGAAGAAGCGGGGCTGCTGGCACGCGTGCCCGGCATTGGCAAACGCACTGCGGGCAAGATTGTGCTGGAACTGAAGGATAAAATGCAGCTGGGTGATGTGCTGCAAGCCATGCCCCAGGCGCACAGTGTAGATGCTGAAGTGATCGATGCGCTGATTGCGCTGGGCTATAGCGTGGTCGAAGCGCAGCGCGCGGTGCAGCGGCTGCCCAAAGATGCCACCGATGTGGCCGACCGCCTGCGCCTGGCGTTGCAACAGTTCAATTCCTGAATTCAGACCTTTTTCTATACCGTTCCCCGTTTGACGCCTGCCCTGGGCATGGCTATAATTTGCGCGCTTGTGGGTAGTTATTTTTGCCGGGTTGAGACGCCGAGTCTCGCCGGTGGTTGGCAGAGCGCAGGCCCGACGCACGCGGCTCTGTATCACCGGGATTTTCGCAGGATTTAGTAGAAAAAAACAGGACGGTTTACATGGCCGAAGTTCAAACCTTACGCCGGGGCAACATTTATGAAGAAGAGAACCAGCTCTGGCGTGTGATGGACTATCAACACATCAAGATGGCGCGGGGCGGCGCAACCATCCGCCTGAAATTGCGCAATGTGCGCACTGGCTCCACGGTTGAAAAGACCTATAACAATGGGGCGCGCGTGCGCGATGTTCGTCTGGACAGCAACGAAGTTCAGTATCTCTATAATGATGGCGAATTCTATCATTTTATGGATACCGAAACGTTTGACCAGATGGCACTGACCCCTGCTGCGCTGGAAGGCGTGGTGGAGTATCTGCTGGAAAACCAGACGGTGATCGTGGAATCGTACGAAGGCGAACCGATTAGCGTGAGCCTGCCGACGACGGTCGATCTCAAAGTGTCCTGGGCCGAAGGTGCGGTCGCAGGCGATACGGCCAATGCGCCCACCAAACAGGTGGAGCTGGAAACCGGCTTTCGCCTGAATGTGCCCATGTTCGTCAACGAAGGCGATATCGTGCGTGTGGATACTCGCACCGGCAGCTATGTGACGCGCGTTCAGAAATAATCCGATTGTTTGTGAGTTATCGGACAGGCTGGGCACTGTGTGACGCCCAGCCTGTGCCAAACCCGCCATGCATGAAGGCAAAGCGGCATGTGCCAGCCAAAAACTTGCACATGTCGCGGCTTTTGGCTATACTTTCAAACTCAATTGCCTGCTGTTCTGTTGCCGGTTGATCCAGGCACAGCAGCCAGGCCCTGGAATGTGAAACAGGCCGTTGTAGCTCAGTGGTAGAGCAGCGCCCTCGTAATGCGCAGGTCATCGGTTCAAGTCCGATCAACGGCTCTCAAAAAAGACAGGGGACAGAATTCAGCCGCGAATTCTGTCCCCTGTCTTTTTATTGGATTTTGTCGAGAATGCTGCGCGCTCAGTGCTCTGTAAACTAAATTGGGGAACGAATCGTGTAGGTCACAGACAAACGCTGTCACGCCAGGAGGCGTGACCTACAGAATCTGCACAATTCAAGTTTACAGAACACTCAGGCGGGTGTCTGCCCTGCCTGTACATGTTTGGCAAAGGTATCAATATCCAGATTGGAGCCACAGACGATGATGCCCACGCGTTTGCCCGCGAGTTGTTTGCGCAATGGCCCACACAGGGCCGCCGTTGCGGCCGCGCCGGCGGGTTCGGTCGCCAGTTTCATCGAATTGAAAAGCAGCGCCATCGCCTGTTGCATCTGATGATCGGAGACCAGCACAACGTCGTCTACGGCGCGGCGGACGAGTTCGAAGCTGTAGGGCGCGGCGTGGGGCGCGCCCAGGCTGTCGGCGATGGTGGAGACTTTGTCCAGCGATTGGGGGCTGCCCGCGGCCAGGCTGCGGCGCATACTGTCTGCGCCTTCGGGTTCTACGCCAAAGACCAGGCTGTGGGGCTGCACGGCTTTGATGGCCGTCGCCATGCCGGCGATCAGCCCGCCGCCGCCGATGGGAATGATAAACGCATCCAGATCGGGCGCCTGGCGACAGAATTCCAGCCCGATGGTGGCCGTGCCCAACGCGGTGAGAGGGCCTTCGAAGGGATGGACAAAGGCCCGCGCTTCTTCGGCCTGGATTTGTTCGACCTTGGCAAATGCGGCTTGCACGTCATCGACCAGCACAACTTCTGCCCCATAGGCGCGGCAGCGGTCGA
This sequence comes from Litorilinea sp., assembly GCA_040880365.1. Lineage (GTDB taxonomy): Bacteria > Chloroflexota > Anaerolineae > Caldilineales > Caldilineaceae > JBBDIO01. The sequence continues at coordinate 5,066 of JBBDIO010000047.1, read as the reverse complement.
CGCGAATGGGGCTGGCGGTTTTGGGCATGACGACTTTGGCGGTGGCGCCCAGCAACCTGGCGGCAAAGGCGACGGCAATCGCATGGTTGCCCGCGCTGACCGCAGTTACCCCGCGGGCCAGCGTCGCGGCATCCATATCCAGCATGACCGCCAGCGCGCCGCGCGGTTTGAACGAGCCTGTGCGTTGAAAAAGCTCCAGCTTGAGCATAATCTCGGTCGAATCGCCCACCGCGGCGCGGATGTCCGGCTCGGTCCAGCGCCAGACCGGCGTCTCCTGGATCATATCGCCCAGGCGTGCTCGCGTTGCTTCGATTTCGGCCAATGTGGGAATCTGCGTGGGAACCTGCATGGCTGCTCCTGCTTCTATTCTAGTAGCCAATCCAGCATATTTTCCTGGTACATGGTATATACCCCATAGGCCAGATAGAGTACGATGATGGTAAAGAGTGTTCCGACAATCAGCTCGCGGCGTTGCCAGATGCGCTGAAAATATTCATAGACGCCCACCGGCTTGAAGATGACGATCAACGCCAGCAACACTAATAGGATAATAACTCTACGCAAATCCATACATACCTGTTCATATCTGCCGCGCCGACAATACCTGGGGGGCAACGCCCCCCGGCACAGGGCGCTGTGCCGGAATGTGGTCCTGCCCGCGGCGGTATTTGTACAGCTGTGGTCAATTTGGCGGCATATCCCGCCCATCTGCTAGAATCTAGCCCGACGTCCTGTGTGTCTGGTTCAGAGCGATCCGGCGGAGCTTATTATGTTCGGTGAATGGGCATTAAATCAAATATCGGTCTATACGCCCGGATTCTGGCTGTTGGCGAGCCTGGTGGGCAGCTTGGTCGTGCTCTATGCCGAGCGCCGCTGGACACGTTTGCGCTGGCGCATGGTCTGGGCTGCGCACCGCGTTCTGATTCCCTATCTGGGCTTGCTCCTGGGCGGGCTTTCGCCGCGCCTCATGGGTCTGAATCGGCTGGATTGGAATGCGGGCCTGAGCATTGGTCTGATCCTCATGTTTGCCGTAACGTTATTGTTGATTCTGGTGCGGGCGACTGTGGATCTGCCGGACCCGTGGGAGAAACAGCAGCGGGGCCGCGCCGGTCATGCACATGCGGGCAATGCGCCTGTCGGGGCTGCATCTGTCTCTGGTGGGGCGGGCGGTGCAACACAGTTGCCGGTGCGACAGTCGCTGCTGGCGACCATGGCAATTGCCGGTGTGCGTGAATTCCAGTGGGTGTTTCTGCGCGGGGCCATTTGGGAAATGAGCCTGACCCTGCCCACCCCGCCGGAAGTTCCCGGCTATTGGGCAGTCTGGCTGGCCGCAGCTCTGGTCCTGGTCGAAGTGCTGGCGCGGCGGCTTAGCTTTGCCCATTCCATCTTCCAACTGGTGATTCTGGTCTGCACCAGCGTGCTTTTTTTCTATACCCTCAATTTTTGGCTGTGTTGGGTGCTCCATGCCATTGCCCAGATCATTGCGGCGCCCACGGCTCTGCCCCGCGCCATGCCCCACATTGGGTGGGGGCGCGCCCCGCGCTAGGACTGGTTTCCCTTTCAAGAGGGCGTTGGGCGGGCGTGCACAAAAAAAAGACGTGCCGAAATTGCACGTCCCTTCGTTCAACCATTCAATTGCCCCGGTAATGCCCCGACACTTATCCCACTAATTGCACTGGCAATTGTCCGGATAAGTGCGCTTGCAAATTCGCCGAACTCGGCACCGTGTGCCCGCCTATGTTCTTCGCCGGTTGGGCAAAGCGTGCCTAGATAAAGTGGGCCTAGATGATGAAGCCGATGGCAATCATGACGGCAAACAGACTCACTGTGACCACTGCCATCTGTTTGAGATCGCCAATCACATAGCTATATTCATTATTCCAATCGACCGCATCGCTGCGGCGAGTGGGCGTGTCGGGGCTGCCGCTGGTCGGGGCGGGAGAACTTTGCAGATTAGATTGAGCTACGGGTGTCTCCATCGCCGCGGGGACGGGGCGATTAACGCGTGTGCCGGGATTGCCGGCCGGGTTGCGCCGTGTCCGCTTTTTTCCACTTGCCATTTTGATAAACCTTTTTCGTTGTTGAGCATACTCCAAGAAAACGCAGGCGAATTATTCTTTGACGAATTATACCTTGGTGAATTATACCGTGGCGCGCCCGTGGGATCAAATCATTTCCCCAGCCACGCACCATCGTATACACTCTGAGAATAGACAGACCGGCGGTAGATGTCGTGTGTCTGGGGTTCGGTGTCTGATTTCTGCCGGCTGGTAGCCGTGTCTGATTGCTGAAACCTGTTGCCGAACTCTGTTGCCAACACTTATTTCTGAAATTTATTGCCCAGAAAGGTCTCGCCCCATGTCGCCCACGGCCAATGCCATCCCCGTATTCGATGGACACAACGATACGCTGCTTTCGCTTTATGCGCCACGCACCGGCGCGCAACGTGCATTTTTTACCCAAAGCGAGTATGGACACATCGATTTTCCCCGCGCCCAGGCGGGCAATCTGGCGGGCGGGCTGTTCGCCATTTTTACGCGCTCAGAGGCCGCGCCCACGGCCGATGCCGACAAGTTCCCCGGCACTACGGTGGATGCTACGGGCGGCTATTCGTTGCCCATGGGCGCGCCCGTCGAGCAGTCCCATGCTCTGGCCGAAACGCTGGCAATGGCGGCATTGCTCTTGCGACTGGAACGGGAAAACGCCGAGCAGGTGAAGGTGGTGCGCACCGGCGCAGAACTGGACGCCGCCCTGGCCGAGGGACGCTTTGCGATGGTCTTTCACATTGAGGGCGCCGAGGCGATTGACGCCGATCTCAATGCGCTGGAGGTGCTCTATGCCGCGGGTCTGCGTTCGCTGGGGCTGACGTGGAGTCGCAACAACATTTTTGCCCACGGCGTGCCGTTCAGCTTTCCCCAGTCGCCCGATATCGGCCCCGGACTCACCGCGGCGGGCAAGGCATTGGTGCGCGCCTGCAATGATCTGGGCATTCTGATCGACCTTTCCCATCTCAATGAAAAAGGCTTTTGGGATGTGGCGGAATTGAGCAGCGCGCCCCTGGCTGCCAGCCATTCCAATGTCCACGCGTTGAGCAATTCGGCGCGCAATCTCACCGACCGCCAGCTAGACGCGGTCAAGGCGTCGAATGGCATTGTGGGGCTGAATTTTCACTGCGCATTTTTGCGCGAAGACGGGCGCGCCGATCCCGATACCGAGTTGGCGACGCTGGTGCGCCACATGGACTATATGGTAGAGCGGATGGGGATCGACCATGTGGGGCTGGGTTCCGATTTTGACGGCGCGGTCATGCCTGCGCCGATTCACGATGTGACGGGCCTGCCCAATTTGCTGGATGCGCTGCGCCAAGCGGGCTATAGCGAAGATGAATTGCACCAGATTGCCTATCGAAACTGGCTGCGTGTGCTCAAAACCACATGGGGCACGTAGCCAATTTGATGTCCCGAATCGGATGCCCCAAGTCGGTGTCCAATTTGGGTGTCACTGGCGGCCAAAATGGATGTATGCTTGTTGGTGGAGAGATAGAAAAGTATATACGCGTGCTTGGCGAATTGGGTGAGTAGGCGATTTGTACAGAGGGAGAAGGTTTTCGGATGGCGCACGGAATCTCGATTCGCGCGGCAACGGCGCAGGATGCGCCCGAACTGGTGCGACTGAACAGTCTTTTCAACGGCGAGGAAGAACCGCCGGGGCAGCTTGCGCAACGGCTGCAAGATCCCCGGCGGGTAGAAACGCCCCTATTGGCCGAAATGGGTGGCTGTGTGGCGGGCTTTGCCGCGCTGCGCATCGTGCCGTGTATCTTCTATCCCGAACCCTATGCCGAATTGACCGAACTGTATGTGGAACCGGCCTATCGGGGACGCGGGGTGGGGCGGGCGCTGGTGCGCTATGCCGAGCAAATGGCAATCGAAGCCGGCGCGGATCAGTTGTTCATCCTCACCGGCTTCGATAACCAGCCCGCGCTGGCGCTCTATCGTGGCCTGGGCTATGCCGATTACGACCTGGCATTGTGCAAACAGTTGCCGCCTCAGGTGTAGAGAGGGTGTAGAGGGGTGTAGAGACTGTCTAGGGCTGATTGGCTGCGCATTGTACATCCAGCGTGTCAATTGGGTTGCCCGCTTCGTCTACAAATTGCCCCTCTGCATTGGACGGGGCATAAGTATCCAAAAACTCCTGGCGCTGAATGCCATAAACTTCATCTACATTGAAGATCAGGAAACCGCCCGCGAGAATGTATTGGGTTTCGCCCCAGGGCGCTTCGAATTCCACATTCTGATCGAGTTCGATAATCTGCACCGGCGCGCCGGTGGGCAGAAACTGGTTTTCGGTTGCTTCGATGAGCGTGTAGCGGCTTTCAAAACGGTCTTTCTCGACAATATACTCTTCGCCGCCGGGATTGCTCACTACATAATCCCCATCGTTGGCGACATTCACAGTTTCGGTTAAGCCATCTACCACAGTTTCTATCGTTTCGCCTGCCATCGCCGCGCGGGCAGATACAATCGCGCATTTTTTGTAATAGGGCGCGTCTGTAAAATCAAAGTCTGCCGTATCAATCACTGTGAACTCTACTTCGGCTTCCGCTGCTTCGGTGGGTGTGGCCGCGGGCGCCGAAGTGGAGGGCGGCGCGGTAATCGGTGCGCACGCCGCCAACCATACCACGCTGGTCAACATCACAAACGTAACGACTCTGAATCTATTCATATCGGCTCCAATCGCAAGTTGAGAAATGTTTCGGAAATTCATTGAAATTATAGCTTTGTTGGGGCTACATTTCCACTTGCGACTGTAGCTTTGGGCATCTACGGCTTTGAGCATCTACGGCTTTGAGCATCTATAGACAAACCCCGCACCGGATTGTCTCGGATTGTCTACGGTCATCTGGGCGCTCCGGTCGTTATCTACAAACTGACTGCACTGTTGGCGCGCGCTAGACCAGGATGTGGATTGAGATGTGGATTGACAGCCGTGCTGATAGCCTGGAAAGTACAATAAAAAACCGCACAACCCGACAAAAAGCCGGGTCATGCGGTCTGTGGTCGGGGCGA
>JBBDIO010000046.1:0-7912 GCA_040880365.1 Litorilinea sp. | reverse complement strand
GTCGGGCAGGCTCAACAGGAAAAACGGCGCAATATCCGCGGCATCGGTGACAATCCCCATGCCCTTTTCCAGGACAGGCGACACGCCATCTGCATCGGGCGCGGCGTTGGTCGGCGGCGCATTGCGCCCAAAACAGCCCGCCAACAACAAGCTGCCCAGCACCAGTGCAACCACACGCACCCATTTCGAACTATGCGGATCGAGGGGGAATCTACCCCGCGACATAGTCAAATCTGACATGCTCAAACCTCTTCCGTGAACATGAATTACTGTGAATTGGGGAGCGGCTCTGCACATAAATTCACGGGATTAGCTACAATCGATTCGCTTCAGACGGGCTATTCGCCCAGATAGGCTTTCTTCACTTGCGGATTCTGGGCCACGTCTTGGGCCGCGCCGGATAGCGTGACCGCGCCGGTTTCCAGCACATAGGCGCGGCCCGCATATTTCAGAGCGAGATGGGCATTTTGTTCCACCAGCAACATGGTGGTGCCTTGCTGGTTGATCTCGTGCAGGGTTTTGAAAAGTTCCTTGACCAACAGCGGCGCCAGCCCCATCGAAGGCTCATCCAGCAGCATCAACTGGCCCCGCGCCATGATGGCGCGCCCAATTGCCAGCATCTGTTGCTCGCCGCCGCTGAGCAAATCGGCCAGTTGATTTTTGCGTTCGCCCAGGCGCGGAAAAATGCCAATCACCCGCTCCAGGTCCTGTGTGATGGCCGGACCATCGCTGCGGGCAAACGCTGCCAGTTTGAGATTTTCCAACACAGTGAGATTGCCAAAAATACGCCGGCCTTCGGGCACCAGCGAAATGCCAAATTTGCGGACAATCTGACTTGCGCTATGGCCCAGCAGATTTTCGCCCTTGTAGACAATGCTGCCCGCAACGACTCTGCCGCCCAGTTCGCCAATCTGCCCGACGATGGTCCACAGCGTAGTAGACTTGCCCGCGCCATTGGCCCCGATCAGGGTCAGCATCTCTCCTTCTTCCACATCAAAAGAGACGCCATGCAACGCCTGGATCGCGCCATAGTTCACCACCAGATCCCGCACCGCCAGCAGCATCAGGTCACCTCCTCGCCCAGATAGGCTTCGATCACGCGCGGGTGGTGACGAATCTCGTCGGGCGTGCCTTCGGCAATGGGCCTGCCAAAATCGAGCACCTGGATTCGTTCACAAATGCCCATAATCACACGCATCTGATGTTCGATGATCCACACGGTCACCTGGAACTGTTCGCGCACCCACTGAATCAACTCCATCAGGCCGCTGATCTCGCTCTGGTTCATGCCCGCGGCGGGTTCATCCAGCAACAGCAGGCGCGGCTTCATCACCAGCGCGCGCCCAATCTCCACCCGCCGCTGCACGCCATAGGCCAGATTGCGCGGGCGTTCGTGGGCATATTGCTCCAGGTTGAAGAGCCGCAAAAGTGCCATAGCCTCGGCGGTGACGGCGCGCTCGGCCGCGCGCACGCGCGCGGTGAGAAAGAACGTATCCAGCACGCCATAGTCCATCTGCGAAAAGTGGGCGATGCGCATATTATCCAATACCGAAAGCTCATTCCAAAGCCGAATATTCTGGAAGGTGCGCCCAATGCCCAAAGACGTAATCTGGTGGGGCCGTTTGCCGTTCAGGCGCGTGCCCGCAAAGTGGATATTGCCCGCGGCCGGGCGATAGAGTCCGCACACCAGGTTAAAGACGGTGGTCTTGCCCGCGCCATTCGGCCCGATTAGCCCGACCAGTTCGTTATTGTGCAGCCGGGTATGAAAATCGGTCAGGGCGGCCAGACCGCCAAAGGTGTGGGTCAGGCTGTCAATCTGCAGCAGAGGCGGGGCGGATGTCATCGGCGATTATCTCCTCGGCAGAGCGGAAGTATTTGCGTAGCCACGGGAAACTATCGGTCAATTCCCGGTCGCCCATAATTCCGCTGGGGCGAAACAGCATCAACAGAATGAGCAGCAACGGAGTCACCACCCACCGATAGAGGCCCAGCGGCCGCAGCAATTCCAGCATGATCGTGAACCCAATTGCGCTGATGACCGAGCCGCTGAGCGAACCCATGCCGCCCAGATAGACCATCACCAACACCAGCGTAGATTGCAGAATGAAATAGCTGGACGGGTTTACAAAGCCGATGATGTGCGCGTGCAGCCCGCCGGCGATTCCTGCCAACCCGCAGGCAAGCATGAAAGCGACCACCTTGAGCCAGCGCGTATTCACCGTCATCAGCTCCGCGGCGATTTCGTCATCGCGAATTGCCACCACGCCTTTGCCCACAGTCGAAGTCACAAAATTGCGCACGATATAGATTGCAAGCACCGTCGCCACAAATGTCCAGATAATCAGCCAGGGCAGATCGATCACTTCGGTCATCACGCGATTGACCGCGCCCATGCCCATAAAACCGCGCGGGCCGCCAATGGCTTCGATATTTTCGACAATGCTTTTGAAGATGAAATTAGCCGCCAGCGTGATGATTGCCAGATAATCGCCGCGGGTGCGAAACGAAGGGATGGAGACCAAAAGGCTAAAGAGCGCGGCCGCAATGCCACCTACCACAAGCGCGAGCGGAAAGACCAGCAGCGAAAAACCCGGGGCCAGCAGCGGCGCGCCAAATACATTGTCCTGCGCCAGCAGCCAGACGGTGAGCAAAGACGCCACATACGCGCCCACGCCCATGAACGCCGCATGGCCCACCGAAAATTCTCCCATATAGCCGTTGATGAGATTCAGGCTCACCGTCAGAATCACATTGACGCCAATCAGGATGAGCAGAAACTGGATATAGCCATTGTACAGCCCGGCCCACGAAGGCAGCACGGTCAGCAAAAAGACCATGCCCACCAGGATAGCCATGCCTTGCCGTCGCATTGTAAATTGCTCCTACACTTTGGTGCGGCGGGCAACCCCAAACAGGCCCGTGGGTTTGATCGCCAGGATGAGGAGCAGCACGGTAAATGCGATGAGATCGCGCAGGGTCGAAGCCCCGAACGCCACCACAAAAATCTGCGTGAAGCCCAGGATATAGCCGCCCACCATTGCCCCGCGAATGGAGCCGATGCCCCCCACTACCGCGGCAATAAACGCCTGCCAGCCCACCAGCAGCCCCATGTTATAGCTGAGAATGGGAAAGGCCGTGCCATACATCACCCCCGCCAGCGCCGCCAGCGAACTCCCCACCACAAAGGTGGTGACAATAATGTTATCGACCGAAATGCCCATAAGCGGCACCGCCAGGCGGTCGTAGGAGATGGCGCGCATCGCCATACCCCACTTGGTATGCTGCACCAAAAGCCCCAGCGCGACCATAGTCACCACCGAAAGCACAATCACCAGCACCTTCACGTTGGTCACGCTCAACCCGGCAATGTCATAGACTTCTTTGGCAAAAAGCTCGGGAAACTGGCGGTCGCGCGCGCCCAGCAGAGCCAGGTTGCCATATTGCAGCAGCAGCCCAAACATGAGCGCGGTGATCACCAGATAGAGCCGATGCGCGCCGCGTTTGCGCAAAGGCCGATAGGCAACCCGTTCAATCGCCAGCCCCACCAGCGAAGTAAAGACCATCGATAACAAAATGGTCACCGGCATGAGCAGCCACCCCGGCAGATCGAAGGGCATTTGGAAATCGAACTGGTTGAGCAGAAACGCGCCGATGAAATAGCCCACATAGGCCCCCACCATGAAGATATCGCCGTGGGCGAAATTGATGAGCAGCAGCACACCGTAGACCATGCTATAGCCCACTGCAATCAGAGCCAGAAAGCTGCCCCATTGCAGTGCATTCAGGAAGTGCTGGAGAAATGTTTCGAGTGCCACCGTCATACTCCTGAACGAATGAATCTTTTGAGAAAATCAGGCTTCTGAACGAATTGTTCTTGGTACGAATAGGGTCACGGGAAGATGCTGCACTATTCGCGGCATCTTCCCGTGGATCACAGAATAAAGCTGGATTGGGGACTTTGATCAGACAGATGGCGACCCGCCCCCAATTCAGATGGCTGATCAGATTACTGCGCGGCAGGCCAATCAGTCACAGCCCGTCAATTACGGGCAAACTGATTCATAGAACATCACTTCGCCGTCCTGAATCTGGACGATCATGGCGCATTTGACAGGATCGCCCTGCTCGTCGAAGGTCATCTCGCCGGTGATACCCACAAAATCGCTGATGGCGGCCATCCCGTCGCGCACACAGGCCCGGTCCTGGGCCAGATCGCCGGTGATGGTGCCACAATTTTCCAGCGCCGCCACCACCAACGACATGGAATCCCAGGTCAATGCGCCCACATCGCTGGGAATTTCGCCGTGCCGCTCGCTAAATTTGTCGATAAATTCGGCCGTCGCGCCCGTCGCGCCCGAAGCCACATAGTGGGTGCTGAAGAAATAGCCATCGCACGCGCTGCCACAAAGCTCCAGCAATTGAGGATCGCCCCACGAATCGCTGCCCACCAGAGGAATGCTGATGCCCAGATCCTGCGCCTGCTCTACGATGAGGGGCACTTCGCTGTAGTATTGGGGCGTGAAGAGAATTTCACAGTCGGTTGCGCCAATGTTGGTTAGCTGTGCGCTGAAATCCTGATCGCCGGTAGTAAACGATTCGGCGGCCACCACCGAGCCTGCGCCGTGGAGACCTTCCCAGGCGCTGATGAAGTTATCGGCAAGCCCGGTAGGATAGTCGCTGGCAATATCATAGAGCACGCAGGCACGCGTCGCGCCAAATTCCTCGGTGGCAAAGTTGGCGACGACAGGCCCCTGGAAGGGATCCAGGAACGGTGCCCGGAAGACCCAGGGCCGATTGAGCGTGGTATTGGGGTTGGTAGACCACGGCGTAATCATGAGGGTTTCCAGGTTGTTTGCCACCTCGCCCGCGGGCACTGCCGCCACGCTGGCGTTGGGACCGACAAGCAGCAGCACGTTGTCCTGGGTCACCAGCTTGTTAGCGGTCGCAGTCGCGCCTTCGGCGGTGCCGTTGTTATCTTCGACCACCAGCGCCAGCGTATACACTTCGCCGCCAATCTCCACACCGCCCGCCGCGTTGATCTCCTCGGCAAACATTTCGGCGGCCACCCGCGAATGTTCTCCCACTTTGGGAATATTGCCGGTCAATTCAGCGTTGAGGCCAATCCGAAGGGTATTGTCATCTTGCGAAATCGCCTGACACCCGGCCAAAGCCAGGACGCTGGGCAACAAAAGGACAAACAGCCGCACGAGCAATTTGTTATGCATGGGTGATCCTCCTCGAAATGCATCGGGAATTCGCGTGTGATTGTCACACTCATTTAGAAACGCACTGTTTTGAAACAAACTGTCGGTTGTCTACTAACTTGTCGGTTGTGAACTGGTGGTGTTGAAGTGGTGAAACTGGCTGTTGCAGAGGTTTACGGCCCTAGTGTATCACACAGTGGGCAGATTCCGATGCAGCGTGCCGGGAAAAATTGAGAACCGCAAAGAATCTCGGTGATGATGACGATGTGGCTTTGTCAACTACCCAGCCAACTATACATAAAACAGGTCAATCTGCGCTTGAGTAAAAGATATAGGTGGAGTACACTGGTTATACCGTCTGTAGTCGGCTGGCCCAGGCCCCAAAGGCATCCCAACATGTCCCACCAGATCACGGAGCCAATCAATATCCCCCAGTTGCAAGCGATATTGGATGCGCTCCAAACCGAGATTAGCGAGCGCGTGCATATGGCCGCGGCATTGGCGCTGCGCAATGCCGAACTCTACGACGAACTCCAGCGCCGACTGGCCGAAAGCGAAAGTTTTGGCCGCGTGCTGGTCAGCCTGCAGCAGAAAACCATGCTCGACCAGGTATTGGATGTGGTGTGCGCCGAGGCCCAGAATCTGATTGGCGCCACGGGCAGCGCAGTCCTGCTGCTGACCGACCAGACCTGGCTCGAAGTCAAACATCACCAGGGGCATCCGCTGGCAGCGGTCGAACGTCTGCCTGTCGAAGGTTCGTTGGCGGGGCAGGTTGTGCGCCGTGGCGAGCCGGTGCGCATGAACGACCCCGCCTTGTTTGCCCAGGCCCAGGTCTATCAATGGCCCGCGGAACTGACGGCATTGCTGGCCCTGCCCCTCCAGGTCAATGGGGGCATCATCGGCGTGCTGGATGTGGTCAACAAGGTCGACGGATTCACCGAAGAAGATGTGCGCGTCATGTCGGTTTTCGCCAACCAGGCCGCAGTGGCAATCGAACATGCCCGGCTGCAACAACAAGCCGAACAGTTGGCGGTTTTGGAAGAACGGCAACGGCTGGCCCGCGAGCTGCACGATTCGGTTACCCAATCGCTCTACAGCGTGATCCTCTATGCCAATGCGGCCACACTGGCGCTGGCCGCCGGACACAACAAAGCCACCGCCGGCTATCTGGCCGAACTCGAAGCAACCGCCCACGAAGGGATGCACGATATGCGGCTGCTCATCTTCCAACTGCACCCACCCGTGCTAGAGGCAGAAGGGTTGGTGGCGGTCTTGCAGACGCGCCTGGCGGCGGTGGAAGAACGGGCGGGTCTCAAAACACGCTTTCGGGTCGAAGGCGAACGACGGCTGCCGATTGCCATCGAAGAAGATCTCTATTGGATCGCGCAGGAAGCGCTCAACAACATTCACAAACACGCCGCCGCCCGGCACGTCACCGTGGCGTTGAGCTTTTCGCCCGTATCCATTCGCCTAGAAGTGACCGACGACGGCGCAGGCTTCGATCTGGAAGCAGTGCGCGCCGCACGCAGAGACAGCGGCGGTCTGCGCAGCATCCGCGAACGCACAGCACACCTGGGCGGACATTTGACCTATACGAGCGCGCCGGGCAAGGGCACACAATTGATTGTGGAGGTTGTCTCTGATACGGGTTTTGATTGCTGACGACCACGCCATTGTGCGCAAGGGAATTCGTGCGCTTCTCGCCGAATCGGGCGGCTTCGAGGTTGTGGCCGAAGTAGCCGACGGTGCCGAAGCCGTTTTGCGCGCCGCCGAAACCCAACCCGATGTCATTCTCATGGATCTGCTCATGCCCGGCATGGACGGCATCGAAGCCACGCGCCAGATCACCACCCGCCACCCCCAGATGCGTGTGCTGGTTCTGACCAGCTTTGTGGCCGATAACAAGCTCTTTCCTGCCATCAAGGCCGGCGCGCTGGGCTATCTGCTCAAGGGGTCTTCGCCCGAAGAACTGATCCGCGGCATTCATCAGGTGCATCGCGGAGAACCGGCCCTCCACCCCACCATTGCCCGCAAGCTCTTGCAAGAAGTGGCAAATCCCGCCATCGAACAGCACCCGCCTCCCGAAACGCTGACCGCACGCGAGCTAGCCGTATTACAGCTCATCGCCCAGGGGTTGGGCAATCAGGAGATCGCCAATCACATCGCGGTCAGCGAATCCACTGTGCGCGCCCATGTGAGCCGCATCCTGGGCAAGTTGCATCTCAATAGCCGCACCCAGGCCGCGCTCTATGCCGTGCGCGAGGGTCTGACCGACGACAATGACGATAACGACGGCGAAAACGAGTAATCGGGGAATCACACCCCGTCACCTATCCGTCGCCTATCCTGCGCCCACAGCCCCATCCCCACCGCCCCATCCCCACCGCATCAATCAAATCGCCTACACCAAAAAGACTATACGGCACGCGCGCTGTGTCGCTTTTTTGCTATAAGAATTCTGGCGTATGCGCTAATGACAAACGCGTAGCCAAAGCCTATGCTGATATTAGCTGAGACGGCAAGCATATTGTGTAACATATGGTGCGTATCAGCCTATACCCGGAAGTTACTGGGCTTAAATAGCCAGGCCAAAGACGCGCCGAAACACGACTAATTTCCGAACAAGCTCGCTGTTTTGTCTGGAATTGAAGTTCTAAGAAACTGTTTGAAAAGGTCAGGTACGAGCCAGTCGGCGCAACATGATGCGC
>JBBDIO010000045.1:0-7957 GCA_040880365.1 Litorilinea sp. | reverse complement strand
GCAGGAACGCTGTATACACCCCCTGTGTTACACAAATAAGCAGCCTGGTTTTAGCAGTTGATGATTTCTGAATCCTCTACTGCGGCCAGGCTGCTTTTGTTGTGCACCCGACTCAGACTGCTAGTCTTCGGGCGATTCGGCCACGGTTACATACTGGTACAGCCACTCGATCAGTGTGGGCACCAGGTTTGGCGTAAATTCCCCCGCCAGTTCGCTATATTCAGAAATCGCGCCGGTGTCGGCAGCCTGAAACAGATGGTTGGCATCGGGCAGAATCACAATTTCATACTCCGTATTGCCCGCTTCCTGCAAAGCAGCTTCTACCGCAGTTGCATTTTGTTCTGCATCTACCTGAACATCTTTGCCGCCATAGACTGCCAGCACGGGCACGGTGGTCTGTGCCCAGTCGGACGCGGCATCATATTCCAAAAATGAGCGGAACCAGCCGGCGCTATATTGTTGCGCTGCCTGCGCGGCCACTATACGCGCATACTGTTCCAGATCTTCCAACCCTGCAACTTCCTCCTCCGGCAGCGCTTCCAGCTGTGTGAGTGTATGCGCATAGGTCAGTGCTTCAATCGCTTCAGGATCATCGACCACCGCAACCATCTCTCGCACAAACGCGACCTGTGCCTCAATCTCGGCTTGCGTTGCGCCTTCGGCTTCCATCACAAGCTGATTTTGCAGGATGAGAACTTCGTCACCGCGCACGCCCGGCCCGGCCAGCGCAATGATAAAATCGAGATCTTCATTGCGCGAACCCAGGATGGCCGCCACCATACCGCCTTCGCTGTGGCCGAGCAAGCCGATCCCATCCGGATCAATATCCGGGTGGGTGCGCAGGAAGTCAATGGCGGCTTCGGCGTCTTCTGCAAAATCGGTAATTTCTGTCGCCACAAAATCGCCGGTGGATTCTCCCACCCCGCGATCATCATAGCGCAGCACGCCGATGCCTTGGCGCGTGAGCGCATCGGCCAGCAAGCGGAACGGCGCAATCGCAATCTCCGCTGCAATCACGGAATCGCGATTCTGCGGCCCGCTGCCCGAAACCAGCACCACGACCGGATGCGGCCCGTCCGTGGGCGGCAGGGTCAGCGTGCCGGCCAGCGTGACATCGGCATTCTCGTTTTCAAAGGTCACATCTTCGATCAAATACGGGACATCTTCCTGGCTGATCTCCCGTTCGAGCGGCGCAAACTGGTCTAGCGTAGGCAGAAAGACGGCGTTGTGCAATGCTTCATATTCTTCGGTCGGCGCTTGCAACAGCAGCAGATAGGAAACGCCGCCGGTCTCGGCCAGCGCCATGTCGATCTGCAATTCGAACGCATCTGTATCGATAGCGACCTCGTAGAGTGTCCAATCTAATGCTGGGCTTTGGATTGTGCCGACGCTTTCGGGCGGCTCGGTCAGCAAAAGCTGGGGCAGAATCGAGTTTAACACTGTCTCAGCATCCACCGGCGCCGCCTGTTGCACAATGATGGTGACATCCTCTGCATGGGATTGGCGTGCAAAGATACCGTTGCCAGCGTTCACCCAGCCTTCAGGGGTAACGCTTTCAATGCCATACTGTTCGTCGGTATGCGGCAGCAGCGTCACGGCTTGGGCAGCATCGGCCTCCGCTTGCCCCGCATCCTGTTCATCTGCAACTGGCGTTGCGTCCGCTGCGGCTTCCGGCGTGCCACTGACGTTTTCAGCATCAGCGTCTGCCTCACTCTCTGGTTCCGCCTCCAGACCGGATTCTTCGCCCGGCGTCGGTGTCGAAAGTGCCGGTTCCGGCGCGGTAATCGGCTTGCACGCGCTCAGCGCAAGTATCGTAACCAGCAGCAAGACCAATCGCCGCGAATTCTGCATCGAAATACGGTTTTGTAACATCCTTCTCTCCATTTCTAACGTTCTGTCTGATAGCCCACAAGCGCATTGTTGCATGGCTTCGATCAGCGAAAGGGTGACTGGCCCCCATGCCTCCAGGTGTTGGCAGACTTCTTGCATTTCGTCTTGAAGTTGGGCAGGGGCAGACTCTTTAGCCGAACTTCAGTTGCCCCAATATAGCGGCTTGGCTGTGAATCAGCCATAATTCGACCGGCTTGGATTCCGGGCTGCATTGATAGCTGCGCGCTACGACGACTCATCCTGAGGCGCGATTTTTGACGAGAATGCTAGACAAATATGACACAACACAGTATACTTGATTCGTGAGAACTTATGTTCTGTAAAGGTGAAATGTCGCGTATCTTTTGTGTGCCAAGGCGTCTTCTTATACAGAACAGAGTTGCCGGATTCGGGTTTGTGGAGGCAGATTTGCCCATGCGTGGGCATCACTCCCTTGTGCCGAGTCGGGCGATTGCACGCGGTGGATGATGTGGAACTTTGGAGAGACAGGAAGACAATAATGCAGGCGTTTCAGGTAGTCAGCGATTTTGCGCCGACGGGCGATCAGCCGGTGGCGATTGAGCAGTTGACCGATGGGCTTCAGCGCGATATGCGCCACCAGGTATTGTTGGGGGTGACCGGTTCGGGCAAGACCTATACAATGGCGAAGGTGATCGAGCAGGTGCAGCGCCCCGCGCTGATCATTGCCCACAATAAGACGCTGGCTGCGCAGCTCTATAGCGAAATGCGCGAGTTTTTGCCCAACAACGCAGTGGAATATTTTGTCAGCTACTACGACTATTATCAGCCCGAAGCGTATATCGCGCGTTCAGATACGTTTATCGAAAAGGATGCCCAGATCAATGAGGAGATCGACCGGCTGCGCCTGGCCACGACTTCTTCGCTCTTTACCCGCCGCGATACGGTAATTGTGGCGTCGGTCTCCTGTATCTATGGGTTGGGCAGTCCCCAGGATTATGGGCGCGTGGTCTTGCATATGCGCGTGGGCGATCTGGTGCGCCGCAGTCAACTGTTGCGGCATCTGGTCGATATCTATTATGAACGCAACGATACGGTGTTGGGGCGCGGCAAATTTCGCGTGCGCGGCGATGTGCTGGAAGTCCAGCCTGCCGACCGCGAGACCGCCTATCGGGTGAGTCTCTTTGGTGATGAGATCGAGCGCATTACCGAGATTGATGTGCTGACCGGCGAGATTCTGCGCGCCCACGACCAGGTGGATATCTATCCCGCCAAACATTTTGTCACACCTCAGGATCGTCTGGAATCGGCGATTGAGGACATTGAGGCCGAATTGGTCGAACAATTGGACTATTTCCAGGCCCAGGGCAAGCATCTGGAGGCCCAGCGTATTCAACAGCGCACGAATTATGATATCGAAATGCTGCGCGAGGTGGGCTTTTGTAATGGCGTGGAAAACTATAGCCGTCCGCTGGCACAACGCCCCCCCGGCAGCACGCCGTGGACGCTGCTAGACTATTTCCCGCCCGACTGGTTGCTCTTTGTGGATGAGAGCCACATGACGCTGCCGCAGATTCGCGGCATGTATAATGGCGACCGGGCGCGCAAGGAAGTGCTGGTGGAATATGGTTTCCGACTGCCCAGCGCGCTGGATAACCGCCCACTGCGCTTCGACGAGTTTGAAGCGCATGTGAATCAGGCCATCTATGTGAGCGCCACGCCAGGACCCTATGAGAAGGAACACGGCGAGCAGATTGTAGAGCAGGTTATCCGGCCCACAGGGCTGCTGGATCCGAGTGTCGAAGTGCGCCCTACCAAGGGGCAGGTAGACGATCTGGTCAAGGAGATTCGGACGCGGGTGCTCAAGGGGCAACGCGTCATGGTGACCACGCTCACCAAGCGCATGTCCGAAGACCTGACCGAATATCTGGCCGAGTTGAATATCAAGGTCAACTATCTGCATAGCGAGATTCATACCATCGAACGCGTAGAGATTCTGCGCGACCTGCGCTTGGGTGTCTATGATGTGGTGGTGGGGATTAACCTCTTGCGCGAAGGGCTGGATCTGCCCGAAGTATCGCTGGTGGCAATTCTGGATGCCGACAAGGAAGGCTTTCTGCGCAGTGAGAGTGCGCTCATCCAGACCATTGGGCGCGCGGCGCGGCATGTGGAAGGTAAAGCGATTCTCTATGCCGACAAGATGACCGCGGCCATGCAGGCTGCTATCGGGGAGACGGATCGGCGACGCGAGATTCAGTCTGACTATAACCGGGAACATTCCATCGAACCGCGTGGCATTATCAAGAGCATTCGCGACCTCACCGACCGGGTGAAGGTGATGGCGGAATCCAAGGCCGAATATGATACCGGCGGCGAAGGGCAAGCGAAACCCATCGACCCCGCGACGCTGCCCAAGCACGAGCTGGCAACGCTGATGCGGCAGTTGGAAGCCGAAATGAAGGAAGCCGCCAAGGCATTGGAGTTTGAGCGCGCGGCGGCGCTGCGCGATCAGCTGGTGGAACTGCGCGGCCTGGAGATCCAGGAACGCATGATGAAGGTGTGAGCCGGTTGTATATATGCAGGGTTGCACAAATGCAGGGTGGCACAAATGTACGGTTGTGTGACCCTGCATGACAGTAAAAATGCACGATAGCGAAATGCCCGATAGAAATAATGAACGATAGCGAAAATAGCGACAGGGAGTAACTGATACGGTGTCAGAAAAGAGTCAGAACGGAACCGCATCAACGGGGGTGAATGGCAGCAACGGCGCCAACGGTGCCAATGGCGCGAACGGTGCGCATGAGTCTAATGGCGCGGGCGCGTTTGGGCTGGTGCGCCAGGCCGATATTGTCTCCGAGATGCAGGGCGCATATCTGGATTACGCCATGAGCGTCATCGTGAGCCGCGCCTTGCCCGACGTGCGCGATGGGTTGAAGCCGGTCCACCGGCGCATCCTCTATGCCATGCACCACGATTTGGGTCTGGACCATACCAAGGCGCACAAGAAGAGCGCGCGTATCGTCGGTGAAGTGCTGGGTAAATATCACCCCCACGGCGATTCTGCGGTCTACGACTCTATGGTGCGTATGGCCCAGGAGTTCAGCCTGCGCTATCCGCTTATCGACGGGCAAGGCAACTTTGGCAGCGTGGATGGCGATAACGCTGCGGCCATGCGCTATACCGAGGCGCGTCTGGCGGAAATCAGCCAGTTGATGATGGGCGATCTGGAAAAAGACACCGTCGAATGGCATGACAACTTCGACAGCTCTTTGCGCGAGCCAGATATTTTGCCCGCGGCCCTGCCCAATCTGCTCATCAACGGGGCCAGCGGCATTGCGGTGGGCATGGCGACCAATATCCCGCCCCACAACCTGGGTGAGATTGTGGACGCGCTGGTCTTTATGCTGGAAAACTATGAACGGGTCGATGGGATCACCGTTGAACATCTGATGCAGTTTGTCAAAGGCCCCGATTTCCCCACCGGTGGCATCCTCTACCGCTATCGCGATGACAAGCTGGAGGGCAATCTCGATGTGGTGGCCCAGGGCTATTCGGTGGGGCGCGGGCGGCTGGTGATCCAGGCCAAGGCCCATTTCGAGGAGATGAGCCGCGGGCGCAGCCGCATTGTGATTACCGAGTTGCCCTATCAGACCAATAAGGTCTCGCTGTTGGAACGCATCGCTTCGCTGGTGCGCGATGGCAAGCTGGAAGGTATCAGCGATCTGCGCGATGAGAGTGACCGCACGGGGATGCGGGTGGTGATCGAGTTGAACCGCAGCGCCGAACCCAAGGATGTGCTGGCGGATCTTTTCAAACAGACACCTTTGCAACAGACCTTTGGGATGCAGATGCTGGCGCTGGTCGATGGGCAGCCACGCACGCTCAGCCTCAAACGCATGTTGCAATTGTTCATCGAGCACCGCCGCGAAATTATCCGCCGCCGTTCGGAATATGACCTGGCGCGCGCCCGCGAGCGTGCTCACATTGTCGAAGGGCTGTTGCGCGCGCTGGATATAATGGACGAGGTGATTAGCACCATCCGCCGCAGCCAGAGCGCAGACACGGCACGCACCAATCTCATGCGCAACTATGGCTTTACCCAGGTGCAGGCCCAGGCCATTCTCGATATGCAGCTGCGGCGATTGGCCGCGCTGGAACGGCGCAAGCTCCAGGATGAATTTAAGGAGCTGCAAAAGCAGATTGCCTATCTGGAAGAATTGCTGGCGAATCCGGGCAAAATTCTGGGGGTGATCCAGGAAGATTTGCTCGCCATCAAAGAGCAATATGCCGACGCCCGCCGCACGCAGATTGTGGATCGTACCAAGGGCACGCTGACCACGACGGATCTGCTGCCCGACCAGCCGGTGTGGGTATCGGTGGGCGCCAATGGCGAACTGCGTCGCCAGGAAATGGCGCGGCTTTCGGCGGCAACGCTGCGCCAGATCGGGCAACACAGCGAGGTCGCGCTGTTGGCCGCCAATACACGCGACTATCTCTATCTCTTTGCCGGGGATGGACGCTGCCGGCGGGTTGCCATCCACGATATACCCCAGAACGGGGAAGCCAAACATGTGGCGGATTTGACCGACTTTACCCGGCGCGATGATATCGGCGCGGCGCTGGCGTTGCCGCGCACGCTTTCTACCGAAACGCCGGGCTATCTCTTCATGGTCACTGCCCAGGGCGCGGTCAAACGGATTACGCTGGGCGATTTTGCTGGGACCGCCGCCATGGATCCCACGGTGATGGGGGTGGAAGCCAAAGACCGTCTGCGTTTTATCTTTATGACCCAGGGCGAAGAAGAAGTGATTCTGGTTTCGGCGCAAGGTCAGTCTATCCGCTTTGCAGAGGGTGAAGTGCGCAGCATGGGCTTGGCAGCAGGCGGCGTGGGCGGCATGAAACTGAAAAAGGGCGACCGAGTGATCTACGCTGCGCCGGTCGATGCCGCGGGTGAGCTGGTGACCATCACTGCCCAGGGCTATGCCAAGCGCACGCCGCTGGATCAATATAGTGTGCAGGGACGCAATGGCGGCGGGATTGTGACCCATAAACACTCGACGCGTACCGGCCCGGTCGCGGCCGCGCTGCTGCTGCCCGCGCCGCCCGCAGAGCCTTCGGACACCGAGACGCCGCCCAACGCGCTCATGGCGCTTTTGAACAAGGGGCGCGGGCAGGTGATTGCAGTGGAGGATGTGCCCAGCATGGGGCGCAGCGTGCAGGGCAAGCTGGCAGTCGAGTTGAAGACGGGTAGCCAGGTGATTGCTTTGCAGACAGTTATCCACGCGCCCGAAGTGGCGCCGCCAACGCCCGGTGAGCGGGCAGCGTTGAAAATTGAGATTCCCGAAGGCGTGGTCGCAGATGCCGCCGACGATGCCCACGCCGCCGAAATTGCCAGCCGCGCGTCCAGCGCGACTGGCGGGACGCGCCAGCCTATCCCGCGCAAGGAACCAGCGCGTAAGGCTCAACCTGATGCGGAATCAGATGGCGAATTGCAGGATGAATTGGATGGTGAATCCGACAACGCGACACCTGCGCGGCGGTCTTCGGCAAGTAAATCACCCGCTAGCGAATCAGTTACAGGCACGACCGCTGGGAAATCGGCAGGCAGACGCGCATCTCGACGCGGCAAAGCGGATCACGCGCCAGATGAACCGGACGCCGAATCTCTGGACGAATCTGCAACCGTAGATGATGTAGACGCGGCGGAGTCCGCGACCAGGACCGTCGCCGAACCAGCCGAAGCGGATATGCCGCCCAAATCGCGGCGGCGCACGCGTGTGACTTCCCAATCTGCCACCAAAGTGGAGCCGCCCGATACTGTGCCTAACACTGTGCCCGACACAGCGCTCGAGGCCGCGGCTGCATCGACTGAACCCGATGCCGATTCTGATGCTGACGATGGTCCTGTGCAGGCGACCTTGCTGGATGATCTGCCCCCGTCGTCGCCCAAACCGCGGAAATCGCGCAAACTGGCAACGGTCACAACGGTGCGCCCCGCCAAAAAGCGGGGCAAATCGTAGGTTCTGTTTGCACTGAAATACAAAGGAATATCTAGCTACATATCACTTTGGACATTAACAAGAAAAGAAGGTTGGCGCAGAGGGAC
>JBBDIO010000044.1:0-7961 GCA_040880365.1 Litorilinea sp. | reverse complement strand
AACCCACTTATGCTTCGACTGGGACATCGGGGTCGGCACCAATGGCTGCGCCCGAAGGCAGATGCAACGGCTGGGCAGTTCTCTCATGGTGCAGCGAAAGGCCTTCGTGCATAATCGTCAGCTCTTCGATAGCCAGTTCGTTGCTATCGGCGGCGATCTGCGACGGCCCGCTCAGCTTGGAAGGCCAGGCGTTGAAGAAATCCCAGCGCCGCACTTCCTGATAGGCGCGATTGTACATGACGATGCTGCCATCGACGCGCGCTTCGGCGACCCGCCCATTGACCACCAGTTCACGCCATTCCCAGAATTCCACATTCTGGGTCATCCCGCGTTTGAGCGTGATCTCCCCCCCATTCGCGCGTCCGGGGATCTGGAGCGTTATTTCCGCGCCATTGGCTGAGACCACATAATGCGTAATCACTTCATTTTCCGAAATGATGCCACTCACTTCGGTAAAATAGCCGGTCATATCATTGATTTCCAGCGAAAACATAAATGCAAGCAGCGGATCCGCCGCCCGCACTGGTATTACGCTTTCTTCAGGCATGGCATCTACCCATCTCTTTTGGGATCACTGGAAAGAACCAACAGTTAACCGAACCAACCGGCGCAGTAAATACCGCCGCCGGTTGGCCCACCCTACACTTGCTTTTCGAACTGCACGCCGAAAAATGCGTTCTGCGTGTGGACTACGCCGCGGGTTCCTGCGCCGGGATGCTGTCCGCCATCTCATCGCGGTACAGACCCTCGTGCACAATCGTCAGCTCTTCAATGGTAAAGTCATTGCTATCCGAAGCAATTGATGGGCCAGACAATTTGGAAGGCCACGCATTCACCAGGTTCCAGACTACGACCGGCGCATATTCCCGATCATACATGGTGATGGTGCAGTCCTGGCGTGCGGTTGCCACTGTACCAGTCACAACGGCTTCGCGCCATTCCCAGAATTCGATATTGGTCGTCAGACCACGCTTCAAGGTCACTTCTCCCCATTCCACACGACCCGGAATCTGGAGCGTGACTTCTTTGGCATCGGTGGTAACGACTTTGTGGGTGACCACTGCGTTTTCCGAACCAATGCCGCTAACCTCGGTGAAATACCCCGTCATCCCGTTTACGTCCAGCGAAAACTGGAACCCTACCAGCGGATCGACCTCGCGAGCCATGCCGTACTCCTTTCATCAACAGCTTAATTTAGCAAACTCAAGATACACAACAGCATTACATGCAATCTCAGGCGGCAAACCACAACCGCTCTATAAATTCGTGCTGGACGGTTGAAGGAGAAACACGCCACGCAAGCCCACCAGATATTCCAGCGTATTCCCCTCCAACCATGCCGCACATTACTCACACAGATTTGCTTCTCACATACTTGCCGGGCGCATCCAAATTCAGGTGTATGTTCCCAACGAATGTGAGGAATGTGAGGACTAGCCGGCGTCCGGTGACCACTGGCTGATGCGGAAGATGACAAACTCAGCCGGTTTCACAGGCGAGACGCCGATTTCGATGACCAACTGGCCCAAATCACGCTGCGACGCGGGATTCAGTTCCTCATCAACCTTCACATAGAACGCCTGCCCCGGCGTTGCGCCAAAGAGTGCACCCTGCGAATAGACGCCCATGAGGAAGCTCGTCACATCACGGCGGATGCGATTCCACAGCCGCTGGTCGTTGGGTTCAAAGACCGTCCACATGGTGCCCAGCTGCAAAGATTTCTCGATGTAGTTGAACAAGCGGCGCACGTTGATATAGCGCCACGAAGCATCGCTGCTCAGGGTGCGCGCGCCCCAGACTCGATAGCCCATGCCGGGGAAGGCCCGCACACAGTTCACACCGATGGGGTTGAGCGTATCCTGCTCGCCCTTGGTCACATTGTAGGACAGGTTGGTCACGCCGCGAATCACTTCGTTGGCAGGCGCTTTGTGCACACCGCGGGTGTTGTCGCTGCGTGCCCACACCCCGGCCAGATAGCCCGAAGGCGGGATCATCAGGGGGCGGTTGGTCGCCGGGTCCATCACTTCGACCCACGGGTAGTAGAGTGCCCCATAGCTGGAATCGTAGCCGGCGGTGTTCATGCGCCAGTTGTTGATTTCCTGGGGATTCATATTGGGCGGGGAATCCAGAATTGCCACCCGGTCGCCCATGGCCTCACAGTGATTGATCATCATGGTCTGCACAGCCTTGACCATTTCCAGATCCAACTCCTGCCCGGGCATAGTGTTCATCAGGTCGGGCACCACCAGCATGGTGATGTCATCGAACTGGGCCAGACCTTCCACACCCGAACGCGCCATTACATCGCCCTGAAAATCGGAATATTCCGCCGGCTCAATCAGACGTTTCTGGATGTTCAGAGTCTGTTCCTGGCTGCGGGGCATAATCTTGTCCAGGTCGCTTTCACCTTCGGGCAAGACCAGCTCCACCAGCTTGGAGGGGCGATTGTTGCGAAAAGCCAGACGCGCTTCCTTCTTGCCGTTGGCGCCAGTCTGGGTCAGCGTCACATCCTGCAATACTTCCTGCACCTGCCACGAGCCGCTGGGCGTCTGCCGTTCCACATAGACGGTGAAAGGCTGGGCACTGCCGCTGCTGCTAGGAGTGCTGCTGCTGGAAGAACCGCCGTCGCTCTTGGCGTCGCCGCCCTTAGCGTCCTTGGAATCGCCATCCTTGCTCTTGGCGGCGGCGGAACCGCGCGAGGCTTCGGGCGCATCTACACGCACACGCAAACGCATTCCATCAAAGCCCGACTGCCGCGCCTGCACCTGCACATAGGGCTTGCCATCGGAACCCATCAAAGCTGCCTGGGCACGCGGAATCGTTTTCACACTGAGCACATAACAACGCGTGCCGCCGTTCAGGAAATAGCCATAGACGGCGTGCGGCAGATAGGCCCCCTGCACCAAGCCGCCAAAGCGCTCTACATACTGCGACCAGTTGGTGACCAACTGCGGGCGATTCAACAAATCTTCGACCACAACTTCGCCATCAATTTCGCGACGCGCTTCAGCTTTTTCGGTAAAGCCGACAAAACACGCCATCGATGTGCCTACGCCTTGAATCGGTTTCGGACCCCGATCCACTTCTTCCACATAAACACCGGGTGACAGATACTCGGGCATTCGCTCCTCCTTAGAGACGATGAAAGCGTTTTTGAAGCATTAATGCTTCAGTAATTACGGCATGCCTACTTTACACCTGTGGGTATATCTGCGATCTCTCGTACGACTATCAGTTCTATACACACTTCTGCACCCGCTAGAGGTGAATATCGTAATCTCCTGATGGCACAGAAATGGAATGCTGCACCGGCTCGCCTTCCCCCGTCCACACTTCCAGCGTATACACGCCTTCGCGCAGATTCTGGATGAAATAACGACCATTTGGGCTAATGGTCACCGGCACGGCAATTTCCAAAAGCATAATACTCAGATGTCCAAACCCGTCGAGCCCGTCACCGCCATAGACTGTGCCGGCAACCGTATAAAAGCGATCCTGCGGGTTGAAGCTATAGGCATCACTTCCACCCCCATCACCGCTATAGACTCCCATACCGCCTGCGCCCCCCATACCGCCAGCGCCACCGGCTCCAAAGGTCCCAAAGGCAATTTCCGTCTCGCGTACCAACGGCACCGACCACTCGTCGTAGGGTCGAAACGCCACCGTCAGGGTGAGATCGATAATGGGACGCATTTCGTTATCCAGCATAGACCAGATTTCACGCCGGATGTCGCGTTGATCGTACTGTGCGACTTTCAGCCAGATCTCGTACTCATCATCCAGCAACTCATTGACCAAAAACTCTTCGGGGAAATTGCGATAGCGATAGAGCACCATCAACAAACGCCCCATCAGGCGATGTTCGTCGCCAGGGTCGTTGGCCCACGCCGTGATCATGTAATGCACATCCAGGCGCACAGCATGTGGCGTCATGGTCGCCGAAGTCACACCAATAGACGCATTCAGATATGGCTGTTGGGTACGCAACTTGTTGTTTTCACGCAGATCGTGCATGAAAATATTGATAGTCGGTCGGCTCAACCGAGATGCCCAATCGCGTGTGGGCTGTTGAAAGGAAATATCGACTTCATTGGCTGAGATGGGCATTTCGCGAATCAACATCTCGCGCAACGCTTCATCCAGTTCATCGATCATGGGTTCTTCCGTCCGACTGAATCAGTTATAGTGCTTTATCTGAATAGAATCTATCTGGATGGTACAAATTCTGGATAGTGCCTTTTTGTTGCCCATAAGCGACATGCAGATTGGTGTTCATCGCCGATTGGCTGGGTGAGGGTATTGCTTAACCGTAGCCGGCGCACCCCATAGCCGGCGCACCCCATAGCCGGCGCACCCTGTAGCCGGTACACATCAGTTGCCCAAGATTCCATCCACCAGAAACCTTACAGGCAGGTAAACCCACAACCGGTTTCGTTAGATATCCCAGTTGCAGAAGCGCGCTGCGCCAACGGCACAGGGTCATACGATTTGAGTGAATGTTACGTGAATGACTACCTGGATATATATGTGGTTATATTTCCAATCGCAAGGATAGCACAATCCAACCGTGAATCACAACCAACAATTGATGGATTTTTCTAATGGGTAGCCTTGCTCCGCATGGAGAAATATCTCAACAAACGTTGAGACACATACCACTGGCGGGGCGATTGGCGACGAGTATCCCGCGGATGGGCTTCGCTGCTTGCCATGCGGAGCAGTGGGCTGCTTCGTAGGCTGTCTTGTGGGCAGTCCTGTGAACTGCCGTGTAGTATACACTAAAGTTGATCTTCCGGGACCAAACGCCCCATCTTCTGAAACTCGCGGCGGGTGGCATGGAGGAGATGTTGTGTGTTAATCGCCTCGTCCTGGGCCGCCGCCAGATACGCGGCACCGAGGATAATGTTGCGGATATTGCCCCCCGCCAACTTGAAACGCTTTGCCATCTCATCCAGCGGCAAATCGGGCACACGCGGAATATCCTGGGGAAACAGGGTTTCCCAAATCCGCAGCCGATCCTTCTCATCGGGAAAGGGAATATCCACCGCAAATTGTAAACGGCGCAGAAACGCTTCGTCAATGTTGGAACGCAGGTTTGTCGCCAAAATGGTCACCCCGTCGTAATATTCCATGCGCTGCAACAAATAGCTGACTTCGATGTTGGCATAGCGGTCGCGTGCGTCCTTTACCCCGGCCCGCTTGCCAAAAATCGCGTCGGCTTCGTCGAAAAAGAGAATAGCATTGCTAGATTGCGCCTCGGTAAAGACATGTTCCAGATTTTTCTCGGTTTCGCCGATATACTTACTCACCATATTAGAAAGATCGATCTTATAAAGATCCAGCCCCAGATCTTTGGCAATGACCTCTGCCGACATGGTCTTCCCTGTGCCAGGAGGCCCGGCGAACAGCACTGTGACCGCCGCACTGCTGGCGAGCTTGCGCCCCAGCCCCCACTCTTCCAGCACCTTGGAACGTCCGCGCACGGTGGCGACCAGCTCGCGCAGAATCTCGACCTGGTCGTTGGGCAGGATAATATCATCCCACCCATAGCGGGGCGTGATCTTGCGCGCCAGATCGGCCAGGCGCACGCCCG
Source organism: Litorilinea sp. (assembly GCA_040880365.1). GTDB lineage: Bacteria > Chloroflexota > Anaerolineae > Caldilineales > Caldilineaceae > JBBDIO01. The sequence goes on along the minus strand of JBBDIO010000044.1, from coordinate 2,368 downwards.
AATGCATGCGCGCGCCCACATACAGATCGGCCTGGGCCAATTGGGCACGGTTGCGCAGTGCATGATCCACACCCGACGCCACGGCATCCCGGATCTGGCCGCTACTCAGCGTAAACTGGCCTGCCATTTCCACCGAGTCCAGGGCCGCGGGATCCAGCTCGTGCCGCGCCAGGCCCGATTGTTCCAGATAGAACTGCCACAACACCTTGCGCTGGGCATAGTCGGGCAGTTCAAAATCTACGGGCATAACGGTGCGCGCGCGTTCCATGCCGCGCGGCTGCCAGCCCTGTCGCCCCGCGATAATCACCGGACCAGGATGGTTATAGATCTCCGTCAACAGATAGACGGGCGCTTCCTGATTGTGCAGACAGGCATCCCATTCTTCCAGCGAAACCACGCCGCGCAAGAGCCGGGCATCGCGCAGCAGGGTACGGAACGCCGGCGCGATGCTCAGGCCACTAGCCATCAGCCCGCCCATATCCACGCTCAAAACCGGCGCATCCAGCGTATTTGCCAGATATTTGGCGGCGGCTTTTTGGGCAGTGGCATCGGGGCCGTGAAAAAGCAGAATCGGATCGTGGGCCTGCGCCACATATTCCAGCGTATCGGCCATAGGCAGGGCCAATACCCGGTCTTCGGCGCTGGCGCCCTGTTGGTGCAACCGCACATAGGGCGAAAGTTCGGCGTGGGGCTGATATTCTCCCAACAACCAGGCGACCACAGTCCGGTCAACGGCCAGGCCCTGCGAGAGTACCGACGGCTGGGTCATCCCCGGCTCCACCACCGCCTCTAGCAAACCAAAATGAAAGAGCTGCGCGTCTTGTCCAAAGCGACCCAGACCGGCCAATCGCGCCGTGCCGGGGCCACAGAGCAGGTTCAGCAACAAGCTAACCATGGGCCGCTTGCGGTTGATATCGTTTTGCAGATAGCTGTAGAGCTGTTCATAGCGCAAATCCAGCGCGGGGGCCAGCGCCAACAAGAGGGCGCGCACCTCCAGTTCATCCAGGCCAAAACTCTGGGCCAGGTGATGCAGCCGCAGCGTGATGCCCTGGGCCGCGGCCTGTTGCTCCAATTCGCGGATCTGGCGCGCCAGCACATCGCCGGTGCGCTTGGCCGCGATTTCATGGGCAGGCTTGGGTTCCTGGGGCAGATCGCCCCAATGCGAAGCAAAGGGTAAAGCCAGCAACTGGCTCGCCTCTTCATCCGTCACCACCAACCCGCGAAAGGCATCGTTGGGGTCGCGGCCGGCCTGTTGCCAGCGTTCGACCGCCACCGCCAACAGCGTATCGATGTGCGTCATCTCCAATTGCAGATGCAGCAGGTTCAAATCCGGCAGAGGCTCCGCAGCCGGCACAGTTTCAAATTTCAGGCTCTCTTTTAATGACTGCGTTGTTTTACCCATTTTCAATCGCGGCTTGCCCTATTCCCATTGTGTCGCATCAAAATTCCCGCCTATACGCCCACCCTGCATACACGGGCACCCTGTGCGCCTGCCTGCACGACATGTCCAGTGCCCGCCAATTTTCCCATCAGAAAGGTGACAAATGTCCCATTGTCGCGCCCCACACCCATGTTACACTGAAAACTCGCCGGCGCGTATCGTTGTGTAGCGTACCGTTTTGTAACATACCGTTACGGGCCGTGTGCTATACAAAATTGTTCAGATTAAACGCACCGTATGCACACTGGAGTTTGCCGTCTGAAGTGTACCATTCAATTCAAATGGATGGGTCAATTCAAATGGATGGGAACAGTTGTCTGGAATCTACGGCAGAGTCGGAACTTCCGGCTATTTTGAACCAACAGAGGTGAAACATGTCCCTGCACCGCCTGCCTGTCCGCGCGCTCATGGCCCAATCTGTGGTCACTATCTATCAGGACCAACTGGTTGCCGATGCTTCACAAGCCATGCAAGAGTTCAATTTTCGCCGCTTGCCCGTTATGGATGAAGACGACTGTATGGTCGGCATGGTCAGCGCGGCCGACATCCTGGAAGCCGAGACGGCCAGCCGGGTTTTCAACAGCTACGAACCGGGCACGCGTGCCAACTGGCTCACGGTCGCCGACATTATGACCCGCGACGTGATTACTATCGATCCCGATGCAACGGTGGGCGAACTGGCCGCGCGCCTGGTCGAACACAAAATCGACGGCGTGCCGGTCGTGGAACCGGATCCCCGTTTTCCGCGCCGCGCCCGGTTGGTAGGGATTATCACCGCAGTCGACATCTTTGGCGCATTGGCCGAAGCCTGGCGCGCGGAACAGGTACAACCCCATTCCTGACGCACAGGCTTCGGCGAACGCACAGGCTTGCGTGTGCCTGCAATCCAAAAAGTTGATTCCCGCGGGTTAACCGGCAACCGGCTGG
>JBBDIO010000043.1:26330-48144 GCA_040880365.1 Litorilinea sp. | reverse complement strand
CATTGTGATCGGGCAGAGCACCGACCGCCAGCCTGTGACCGCCGAGCAGTTGAAGGCCGCGGGCGCGATGACTGTGCTCATGAAAGAGGCGATTAAGCCCAATCTGTTCCAGACACTGGAAAACACGCCCGCGCTGGTCCACGCCGGACCCTTTGCCAACATTGCCCACGGCAACAGCTCGATTCTGGCCGATCTGATTGGCATTAAGACCGGCGATTATCTCATCACCGAGGCAGGCTTTGGGGCCGACATCGGCGCCGAGAAGTTCTTCAATATCAAGTGCCGCTATAGCGGTCTGCGCCCCGATGCCGCGGTGATTGTGGCGACCGTGCGCGCGCTCAAGCTGCACACGGGCAAATATCGGGTTGTGCCGGGTCGCCCCTTGCCGCCAGAGATGCTGACCGAGAATCCCGACGATATTTTTGAAGGCGCGGCCAATCTGCGCAAACAAGTGGAAAATGTGCGCAAGCATGGCGTGAGTCCGGTCATCTGTGTGAACCATTTCCAGACCGATCACGATAGCGAGGTGGACGCCATTTTTGCAGTGGCGAAAGAGCTGGGCGCGCACTGTGCGCTCTCGGATCACTGGTCCGATGGCGGCGCGGGCGCGACCGATTTGGCCCGCGTCGTGATTGCCGCCGCCGAAGAACCCACCGATTTCCACCATCTCTATGCGCTGGATCAGCCCATCAAAGCCAAGATCGAAGCCATTGCCCAGGAAATCTACGGCGCGGGCGAGGTGGTCTATGAATCCCGGGCCGAGACGCAGATTCGCACCTATGAGCGCAACGGGTTTGGCAATCTGCCCATCTGTATGGCAAAAACCCATCTGAGCCTGACCGCGGACCCGGCGCGTAAGGGTGCACCTACCGGCTTTACGCTGCCCATCCGCGAAGTGCGCGCCAGTGTGGGCGCCGGGTTTATCTATCCGCTGGTCGGCGAAATGCGCACCATGCCGGGGCTGCCCGGTCATCCCGCCGCCGAAAATGTGGATATCGACTTTGAAACGGGACAGGTGGTAGGGCTGTTTTAGAAACACGGCGTAAAAAGGCAGTGCCTACGATTTATTACTCAATTGCGAGAGAATGCCATGAGCTACACTGAACTGTCTTTAGAAGAGTTGTATCTGCAAATGCAGGATGATTTGTATGATGGTTTGAAGGAAGATATTCCGACCCAGGTGCGCGAGGCATTGGCGCGCGGTGCATCGCCCAAGTCTATTCTGGACAATGGGCTGGTGGCGGGGATGGATATTGTGGGCGTGGATTTCCGCGACGGGATTCTCTTTGTGCCCGAAGTGCTCATGGCCGCCAATGCCATGAAGGCAGGCATGGAAGTGTTGCGCCCGCTGTTGACCGAGACGGGCGTGCCGCGCATTGGGTTGATGATTCTGGGCACGGTGAAGGGCGATATTCACGACATCGGCAAAAATCTGGTCGCCATGATGATGGAAGGCGCGGGCTTCGAGGTCATCAACCTGGGCATCAATGTGGATGCGGAACAGTTCCTGGTGGCCATTCGCGAACACCAGCCCGACATTCTGGGCATGAGCGCGCTGCTGACGACGACCATGCCCTATATGAAAGTGGTGATCGACACGCTGGGCGAGGAAGGGATGCGCGATGAAGTGTATGTGATGGTGGGCGGCGCGCCCGTGACCGAGAATTTCGCCCGCGAAGTGGGGGCCGATGCCTATGGACGCGACGCCGCGGTGAGCGTAGAGATTGCCAAATCGTTTATGGCGCGCAAGGCAAACGCGGCGGCCTGACACATGGCCTGATTTCACCTGGCTGGACGCGTCCAGCCAGGTACGGCGTTATTTGTCGCTAAAGTAGGTCACGCCTCCTGGCGTGACAGCATTTGTCACGCCAGGAGGCGTGACCTGCGAATGATGCACAATTCAAGTTTGCAGAGTACTAAACGCGCCGATCAGAATGCCAGATACTCCTGCGCACGTTGCGGATCAAATGTCTCGGCGGTGCCCTCCATCACAATCGCGCCCGTTTCCATAACATAGAAACCATTGCCCACGCTCAGGGCAAAATCGAGAAACTGTTCGACCAGCAGAATCGACATATCGTGACGCTGGTGCAGGGTGCGGATCAGTTCTTCGATTTCGGCCATGATCGACGGCTGAATGCCTTCGGTGGGTTCATCCAGCAACAACACCTGGGGACGGCGTACCAGCACGCGCGCAAAGGCCAGCTGTTGTTGCTGCCCGCCCGAAAGCGTGCCCGCCAGCCGCCCCCGCATTTCCTGGAGCACGGGAAAGAGGGTAAAGACTTCGTTCAACGCGTCGTTGTCGGCGCGCCGCGATGGGGTCGCCTCGAAGCCCATGAGCAGATTTTCATAGACCGTCAACAGCGGGAAGATGCCGCGTCCCTGGGGCACATAGCCGATGCCCGCCCGCGCGCGTTGGCTTGCCGACCAGCGGTCAATGGTCTTTCCGTTGAGCTGAATGCTGCCGCTTTGTGGACTCAGCAACCCCATAATCGCCTTCATCAGCGTAGTTTTACCCACGCCGTTGCGGCCCATGAGACAGACCACCTGCCCCGGTCCGACTTCCATATTCACATCGCGCAAAATCGTGCTTTCGCCGTAGTTGACGGTTAATCCCTGAATAGAGAGCATGTTCAAATTCTCCGGGTTCTATCTGCCGGTTTATGTTTCTGGTCAGATGCGCGCGGTGCCGGCTTCGGTCAGCGGCCCCCGGCGCGGCTGTGCAGAAGGGGACGCGTCGGGGGAAGGGCGCGGCGTTGCGGTACGCACAGGCGCATCCGCGTGCTGACGTCCCAGATAGACTTCGATGACCCGCGGGTCGTTTTTGACAGTCTCCACATCGCCCTGCACCAGCAATTGACCCATGTGCAAGACGCTGACCGTGACGGCATAGTTGCGCACAAATTCCATATCGTGTTCTACCACCAGCACCGAACAGCGCTGGGCGATTTCCTGGAGCAGACGTCCTGTGCGGTTGCGTTCCTGGCGCGTCATCCCCGCCACCGGCTCATCCAGCAGCAGCAGCTTGGGCTTTTGCACCAGCAACATGCCGATCTCCAGCCACTGTTTTTCGCCGTGGGCCAATGTGCCGGCGCGGGTGTGGCGGCGGGCATCCAGCCCGATCAACTCCAGCGTCTCGGCGATGATCTGCGCGTCGGCTTGGGTCAGGGGCGAGAAAAGACGCAGCGCGCCATCGTTAAAGCCCGCCGCGGCTTCCAGATTCTGATAGACGGTGAGCGTGCTAAAGATGGTCGGCGTCTGAATTTGCGGCCAATGCCCTGTTGCACCAATTGATGTTCGGGCGTGCGCAACACGTTGACCCGCCCATTGAAGCGTACCTTGCCGGTTTGGGGGCGCGACTTACCGGTGATGACATCCAGCAGCGTGGTTTTGCCCGCGCCATTGGGGCCGATGACAAAGCGCAGTTCGCCCTGCTGCATGGAAAAACTCAGCCCGTTCAGCGCCTTGAAGCCCGCAAAACTGATGCTCACATCCTCCACCTCCAGAATCGGCGCACGGCCTGCGGGGTGGGCGGTCGTTTTGGTTTCCGGGGTCATGACAGGCGTAGCGGTGGGGTGATTGTTCTGGTTCGACATGCTTAGGAACCTCCTTCTACCTGGGAAGGTTGAATGGCGTGCATGGAGTTGGCCGGCGCAGCTTCGCTGCTGGCGGCAGTCGGGACAGTCGGGACAGTAGGGACAGTGGCGGCGGCACTGGCAGTCGTCACGGCGCCAGTCTCCGCCAGTTTGGTCTGAGCGCGGGTCAGGCGTGCCCAGCCATCTTGCAGCGTGCCTACAATCCCCTTGGGAAAGACCAGCACCGTGAGCACAAAGAGCGCGCCCAGGAAGAGCTGCCAGATATTGGGATAGCTTTCGCTGAGGAAACTGCGTCCATAGCTGACGGCCAGCGCACCGACCACTGCGCCGATGAGCGTGCCCCGGCCCCCGGCGGCCACCCAGATCACCATTTCGATAGAGGGCACGACGCCCATATTCGAGGGGGAAATGATGCCCACCTGGGGCACATAGAGGATGCCCGCCACCGCGGCAATGGCGGCAGAAAGCGAGAAGACAATCAGCTTGATGGTGACAGGGTTGTAGCCCAGAAAGCGCACCCGGTTTTCGTTGTCGCGCACAGCCATGAGCACCCGGCCGAAACGTGATCGGGTGATGGCCCGGCAGAGCAGATAGATCAGCGCCAGCGCGATGACCCCACCCAGATAAAAGCCGAGTTGCACCGGCGCGCTCATGAGCGGGCGGCCAAAGATTTGCGCCGCGCCCAGGTTGGTGATGCCGTTGGTGCCGCCCGTATAGGCCTGTTGTCCGATGAACCAGATGGACATGAGCAGGGTCAGCGCCTGGGTGAGGATGGAAAAATAGACCCCCTGGACCCGACTGCGAAAGACCAGAAAGCCCAACAACGCCGCCAGCAACGCTGGCACCAGAATGGCCGCAAAAATAGCGAAAATGGGCGAGGTAAACGGCGCCCAGAACCAGGGCAGCTCGCTCAGGCCACTCCAGAACATAAAATCGGGCAATTGGGGGCTGGATGCCTGGAGTTTGAGATACATGGCAAAGCCATAGGCCCCCAGGCCAAAAAACAGCCCCTGCCCCAGGCTCAACATGCCGCCATAGCCCCAGATCAGATCCAGCCCCAGGGCAATGATGGCAAAAGTGACAAACCGCCCCAGTTGCGTGAGACGAAAATCGGACAAATAGAGCGGCGCGGTGATGAGCAACGCGAAAATGAGAATGGGCACGGTCCAGGTGCGGGCAAAGTCAAGAATTTTGCGCATGATATGTACTCCCTAGCGCGTTTGCAGCGCAGTGAGGCCCGAAGGCTTCCACTGGAGAAAGGCGATCACCATCAGGAGGACCAGAACCTTGCCCACTGTGGCCGATGTGCCCAGCTCGAGGAAGGTATTGGCGCCGCCAATCAACAGCGCGGCCAGCACTGTGCCTTGCAGGCTGCCGACGCCGCCCAGCACCACCACCATAAAGGCATCGACAATGTAAAAGGTGCCCACCGATGGCCCAATCGAGCCGAGTTGGGTGAGTACACAGCCCGCAATGCCCGCCAGCCCGGTGCCCAGGGCAAAGGTGAAGGCATCGACGGTGCGCGATCGTACGCCCAGGCACGAGGCCATTTCCCGATTCTGCATGACCGCGCGCAACCGTCGCCCGCCCGCGGTGCGATAGAGATAGTAGTAGACCGCGGCGACGACCAGAATGACCAGCACGATAATGAACACGCGTTTGTAGGAAAGCAGCAGGCCCGACCCCATGTCATAGCCGCCGCTGAGCCACATGGGGCTGGAGACGTTGACATTGGGTGCGCCAAAGATGCTGCGCGCGGCCTGTTGCAAAACCAGGCCCACGCCCCAGGTCGCCAGCAGCGTGTCCAGTGGACGCCCATAGAGATGGCGAATAAGGGTGATTTCCATGATCATGCCCAGCAGACCGGCAACCAGAAACGCGGCCGGAATCGCCAGCAAAAACCAGATGCCCAGCTCTACCCCGCCCAAAGCCGAGGCAAACCAGGTCTGAAACATATAGGCGGTATAGGCCCCAATCATGATAAATTCACCGTGGGCCATATTGATGACGCCCATGAGACCAAACGCAAATGCCAGGCCCAGCGAGACCATCAGTAGAATGGATCCCAGGCTAAGGCCGTTGAAAATCTGTAAAATCGTTGCATCCATAAGGGTAGATTCCTCTACGGTGTTCCTCTGAATTGTTCCTCTGTTGTACTGCTATCTTCTGGACTGCGATCCTCTGGTGTCGCCAACTGCGGGCTATCACCACAAACCGGGTTGTCCTCTGACAGCGACGAAGGCGATGGGCGTTTGTTCAACGCGCCATCGCCTTGTGCCACCTCAACTTGATCAAACTCGATCAAAGTTCAGTCAGAATCAATCAAGCGTTGTTCCGTGGGGCGACGGCCCTTGATCCCCGCTGTACTGCCGAACAAATTACGCCGAACAAATTACAAGGTCTCGACAGTTATTGGCTGGCCCCGGCGGTTATTGGCTGGCCCCGGCGGTGATATCGGCGGCCCATTCGATATTCGCCAGGAACGGATCCGGCTTGACCGGCTCTTCGCTGGCAAAGACTTCGACAATCAGGCCATCTTCGGTGATTTGACCGATGCGCACGGTCTTGTAGGTGTGCTGGTTGTCGCCATCTACCCGCACCAGACCGCCCGGTGCATTGAATTCGATTTCCCCGGTAGCGGCCGCGGCGCGTACATCATCCACGGCGGTGCTGCCGGCCGCTTCGACCATCGCTTTCCACAGATAGACGCCGAAATAGCCGGCTTCTGCGGGATCGCTGGTCACGCGCTCTTCGCCATAGGCTTCTTTATAGGCGGCGACAAAGGCTTCGTTTTCGGGGGTCTCGGTGGTCTGATAGTAGTTCCATGCCGTGTAGTGACCGGCAATGTTTTCGGGACCAATGCCGCGCACTTCTTCTTCGGCAACGCTCACCGACATGACCGGCATACTTTCGGCGGTGAAGCCGGCATCCAGGAATTGCTTGAAGAATGCCACATTGCTATCGCCATTGAGGGTGTTGAAGATGGCGTCGGGCTGGGCTTCCTGAATCTTGCTGATGATGGTGCTGAATTCGGTACCGCCCAGGGGCACATATTCCTCGCCGGCCATTTCCACACCCAGGGCTTCCAGCTGGGCCTTGATGATGAGATTGGCTGTGCGGGGGAAGACATAGTCCGAGCCTAGCAGATAGATATTTTCGGCGCCCAGTTCGTTGACCAGATATTCTACGCCGGGGATGATCTGCTGGGTGGGTTCTGCGCCGGTATAGAAGATGTTGGGCGAAGATTCCAGACCTTCATATTGGACCGGGTAGAACAGCAGCCCGTTCAGCTCTTCGAAGACGGGCAAAACTGCCTTGCGGCTGGCGCTGGTCCAACAGCCAAAGACCACGTCTACGCCATCCTGCTGGATGAGCTTGCGCGCTTTTTCGGCAAAGGTCGGCCAGTCGCTGGCGCCATCTTCGATGACGGGTTCCAGCATTCTGCCCATAATGCCGCCATTGGCGTTGATTTCTTCGATTGCCAACAGGGTCGCGTCCTTCACCGAGACTTCGCTGATGGACATGGTGCCGCTGAGCGAATGCAGGATCCCGACCTTGATTGTGTCGCTTTCCTCACCGGCATCGGCGGTTTCTTCCTCTGCGGCGTCTTCTTCTGCTTCTTCCTTTGTTGCTTCTTCGGCTGCGGGTTCGGTGGCCGCTACTTCGGCAGCCGGTTCGGTGGCAGGTGCGGCAGGTGCGCCACAGGCCGCTATCAACAGGGCCAAAAGCACGAATAAGCTGACGAGCATGGGTGTGCGTCGTGCATGGGCGCGTGTGCGTGCGCCCGTCGGGTGTAGCCTCGATAAAAGTGTTTGCACAATCTCCTCCTGCATAAATCGTCTCCAAAGTGGTGGGCACACCTGGACATATGCGTTCAGGTGCCTATGATGGATGGAACTGATGGGACTTTGGTGTTTTTACAACTTCTCTGTGGTACGTGTCTCTGTGGTGCGTAGTAACACACCACACCCAGGGCACGATGAGCTTGGATGTACGGTTTGGTTTGGGTGTACAGGTGCCTTACTCGGACAAAAGCATAACGGAATGTGCTTTCACTTACACTGTTCAAGTGCTACACAATGCTGAAGCTGCCATCTGTGCATGTTGCACATAATTGATGAGCCGGTAGCCGTGAATGGCAAGGGGGCGCGCGTCAACGCGTTGTGTTTAGCTGCGGATTTGACTGAAATGTGTGCCGATTGCACAAGTTTGGACGGTGGGCGGGAGCATCTGGCTGTACGCAAGCAGGGCGATATATTCTGCGCCCAGACAGGGCGATTATCGTTAAAAGTGCATAGAAATTTTGGCCCAATTGTTGTGAGTCTCGCGGTAGAAACGTGTAGGTTGGGCTGTCATAATGTCACTATCATCCTGTCAAATGGGTCACCCTCGCCGGGGGATAGGCTGGGTGATAGACCGTTGCCAGAAAATTCAATGCCCACTCTAGCCAGTAGAATGCTCATTTCCGTGTCACAAATCAACGCCACCCAGCCTTCCTCTATACCATTAAATGCCGTGCCTTTTCCTGTTGCGGCGTCGCCTGCGGCTGTGCCCACTTCTGTTGGGACAGGCCAGGAAGACCGCTTGCTGGATCTGTTGCACCTTGCCGACAGTGCATTGCCCATCGGCGCGCAGTCCCATTCCTTTGGCCTGGAAACGTTGACGGCCAGTGGCATGGTGACATCGGCCAACCTGGAGGCATTTTTGCGTGACTATATAGAAGAAGTAATCGTAGTGGATTGTGTCTATTGCCGCGCGGCCTATGCCCTGGGCGCGGATTTGGCCCAGACTGCACCCGATCCAACACCCGACCCGACACGCCACACTGAGTTACTTGCTGACTGGCTGGCCTTGAATCGGCGGCTGGGCGCGCTGCGCACGGCCCAGGAGACGCGGGTGGCGGGTGAAGTATTGGGGCGGCGTTTTTTGGCCCTGGCCGCCGAAGCCAGTGGCAACACGGCACTGCGCGCGGCGCTGGACGCCGCACAACAGGCGGGGGTGGCGTGCCATCATGCGCCCGCATTTGGGCTGGTGGGCGGCGCGTTGGGCCTGGAGGCGGATGCCACCACCGCGGCATTTGCCCAGCAAGCGCTGGCCGCGCTCTGCGCCGCGGCACAAAAACTGCTGCCCGTAGGACAGAGCGCAGTCACCCACATGCGCTGGCGGCTGAAACCCGCGCTGCACGCGGCATTGGCCCAGAGCCACGCCATTCCTCTGGCAGATGTTGTGGCAGATGTTGCCGCCATCACCGTGGCAAGCTTTGCGCCTCAGGTAGAGCTGGCGTCCATGCGCCATCCAGCGTTGCCCGTGCGCCTCTTTATCAGTTAAGACTTATCAGTTAGAACCGCAGATAGAACGCGCCAAAGAAAACCATGCCAATTTCAGAATTACGCTCATCCGCGACACCGATAAATTCTGTAGCGATAGGTTCGGCACCGACCAGTTCGGCACCGACCAGTTCGGCCCCAGCCGCTGTGCGGGATGATGCCCAGCCCCATGCGCTGTGCAATGCACACGCGCCGCGCCCACAGAGTCAGGTGAATAGCCAGGTGGATAGCCGGTTGAGTCTGGCCTTTGACAAGCCCGGCGCGGCCACGCGCTTGCAGCTGCGCACCCAGGAGCCGCCCCAACGCGTTGTGCGCGCATTCACTGCGCCCCACACCGGCGCGGCCCTGGTCCATCTGCACAACCTGTCGGGCGGCGTGTTGGGGGGCGATCAATTGCAGCTGGATATCGCCGTGGGCGCGCACGCCGAGGCGCAAGTCACCACCACCGGCGCGACGCGCGTCTACCGTCATCGCCCTGGGTATGCCGACGCGCGCCAGACCACCACGCTGCAAGTCGCGGCGGGCGGGCTGCTGGAATATCTGCCCGACGCGCTCATCCCGTTTGCCGGGGCACGCTATCAGCAACACACGCGGATCGAACTCGCGCCCGATGCCGGTCTGTTTTATTGGGAGACGGTGACGCCAGGGCGCGTGGCCGCGGGCGAAGTTTTTGCCTATGCGCGTGTGGGTGTCGATCTGGAGATTGCTACTGCAGGCGTGCCCATCCTGGTGGAAGCCTATGCGCTGGAACCGGACAAACGCCCGCTGACCTCGCCCGCGCGCTTGGGCGATTATCCCTATTTCACCACGTTCTATATCTGCCGGGTGGGGGTTGCGCCCGCGGTGTGGACCACGCTGGAAACCGAGCTGGGCGCGCTGGCACAACATCACACCCGCCCCGATCACACTGGCCCCGATTCTGTGCTGTGGGGTGTGAGTCGTCTGGCGGCGCATGGGCTGGTCATCCGCGCCCTTGCCAAACGTCATCAACCGTTGGCGGCAACCTTGCCCAAATTCTGGCAGCACGCCAAGGCCGCACTCTATGGCCGCGCCGCGATTCTGCCGCGCAAACTGTATTAAACCACTACCATTGAATCACCATCATCAGTGAGGAATATGCTATGCACCTGACTCCACGCGAGCAGGAGAAACTGCTCATTTTTGTGGCCGCGGAACTGGCGCGCAAACGCCAGGCCCGGGGCGTGAAGCTCAACTATCCCGAAGCGGTTGCCATTCTCACCGCCGAAATTATGGAAGCGGCCCGCGACGGCAAAAGCGTGGCGGATATTATGGTGTGGGGGCGCAGTATTCTCTCTGCCGACGATGTGATGGATGGCGTTGCCGCCATGATTCACGATGTGCAGGTCGAAGCCACATTCCCCGATGGCACCAAACTGGTGACGGTCCACGACCCGATCCAATAACCCAATGCACTAACCGGACCATCCCCTTCCCGCTTCTCTCATTCCATGAAAGGATTGCCTGTGATTCCGGGTGAAATTTTGATTGACGACGATGCCGCGCCGATTGTGGCAAATATCGGACGCCCCACCGCGACGATTACGGTGCGCCATGTGGGTGACCGTCCCATCCAGGTGGGCAGTCACTATCACTTTTTCGAGGTGAACAGCAGCCTAGCATTCGACCGGCGCGTGGCCTATGGTATGCGTCTGAACATTCCTGCGGGCACGGCGGTCCGTTTCGAGCCGGGCGACGAAAAGGAGGTCACGCTCACCCATTTTGCCGGGCGGCGCGTGGTCTATGGCGCGCGCGGGCTGGTGCAGGGCCGCCTGGACGACGCCGAGGTGCAAACCGCGGCCCTGAATACGCTGAGTCAATGACTGTGATGATGATTATGCTGATAACTGTGATACAGACTGAAAGGCAACCTGTAGCATGAGCCTCTCCATACCGCGGCGTACCTACGCCGATCTCTATGGCCCGACCACCGGCGACCGGGTGCGCCTGGCCGATACCGAACTGATTATCGAAGTTGAGCATGACCACACTGTCTATGGCGATGAGATTGCCTTTGGCGGCGGCAAGGTCATCCGCGATGGCATGGGACAGAGCAGCCGCGCCGCCCGTGCCGCCCATGACGGTGACGCCCTGGATCTGGTGATTACCAATGCGCTGATTCTGGATTATTGGGGCATTGTGAAGGCCGATATCGGGGTGAAGAACGGGCGCATCGTCAAAATCGGCAAGGCGGGCAATCCCGATGTTATGGCGGGCGTAGATCCCGATTTGGTGGTGGGCGCATCTACCGAAGTGGTGGCGGGCGAGCATATGATTGTCACCGCGGGCGGAATTGATGCGCATATCCATTTCGTCTCGCCCCAACAGATCTATGAGGCGCTGGCGAATGGCATCACCACCATGCTGGGGGGCGGCACTGGCCCTGCCACGGGCACCAACGCCACCACCTGCACGCCCGGCGCATGGAATCTGGCGCGCATGTTGCAGGCGGCGGAACACTGGCCTGTGAATTTCGGCTTTATGGGCAAGGGCAATGCGTCTACCACTGCACCCCTGCGCGAACAGGTAGATGCGGGCGCGTGCGGGCTGAAATTGCACGAAGACTGGGGCACCACACCGGCCGCGATTGACGCCTGTTTGCGTGTGGCCGAAGAATATGATGTGCAGGTCGCCATCCATACCGATACGCTCAACGAATCGGGCTTTGTGGAAGATACCCTGGCCGCGATTGCCGGACGCACCATCCACACCTATCACACCGAAGGCGCGGGCGGCGGTCACGCCCCGGATATCATCCGCGCCGCAGGCTATCCCTACATCCTGCCTTCTTCTACCAACCCCACGCGGCCCTACACCGTCAATACGATTGCCGAACACCTGGATATGCTCATGGTCTGTCACCATCTGAACCCCCAGGTGCCCGAAGATGTGGCGTTTGCCGAAAGCCGGATTCGCGCCGAAACCATTGCCGCCGAAGACATTCTGCATGACATGGGCGTTTTCAGCATGATTGCCAGCGATTCCCAGGCGATGGGGCGCGTGGGCGAAGTGGTGACACGCACCTGGCAGACGGCCCACAAGATGAAAGTGCAGCGTGGCCCTCTGCCCGAAGATTCGGCGCGCAACGACAATCTGCGCGCCAAACGCTACATTGCCAAATACACGATCAACCCGGCCATCGCCCACGGCATCGCCGACCATGTGGGGTCGATTGAGACGGGCAAACTGGCCGATCTGGTGTTGTGGAAGCCCGGCTTTTTCGGCGTGAAGCCCGAGATGATCATCAAAGGCGGTTTCATTGCGTGGGCCGTGATGGGCGATGCCAATGCGTCGATTCCTACGCCCCAGCCTGTGCTCTATCGCCCCATGTTTGGCGCATTTGGCAAGGCGACCGCCGCGACCAGCGTCACGTTCATGTCGCAGGCGGGGGTAGATGCAGGAATCGCCCGGCAAATCGGGCTGGAAAAAACGCCGCTGGCGGTGGGCAAGTGTCGGATCATCGGCAAGGCCAATATGATTCACAACGACGCCATGCCCACGATTGAAGTCGATCCTGAAACCTATGAAGTGCGCGCCGATGGTGAGCTGCTCACCTGTGCGCCGGCAGAGGTTCTGCCGCTGGCCCAACGCTACTTCCTGTTTTAATTCTGGAACATACGAGGCAATCATGCTGAACACGAATGGCACTACATCCAACGGCAGTACAGCGAACGGCACTACATCTCTGCGCGGGGCGGCGGACAATCCGGGCCGGCGTACCTTGCGCATTGGCATTGCCGGCCCCGTGGGCACGGGCAAAACCGCGCTGGTCGAATGCCTGTGCCGGGAACTGGCCGCGCGCTATAGTCTGGCCGTCGTGACCAACGACATCTATACCAAAGAGGATGCGCTTTTTCTCCTGCGCCGGGGCATTTTGGAAGAAGCGCGCGTGCGCGGGGTGGAAACGGGCGGCTGTCCCCATGCCGCGATTCGGGATGATGTATCCATGAACCTGGAAGCGGTGGTGGATCTGGAAACCGCGTTTGACCCGGCGCTGGTATTGCTGGAAAGCGGCGGCGACAATCTGGCCGCAGCCTTCAGCCCCGAACTGGTGGATTACTGGATCTATGTGATCGATGTGGCGGCGGGCGACAAGATTCCGCGCAAGGGTGGGCCAGGGATCATGCGCTCCGATCTGCTGGTCATCAACAAGATTGACCTGGCGCCGCTGGTAGGTGCGTCGCTGGAAGTAATGGACCGCGACGCCAAAACCATGCGCGGCGACGCGCCGACGATCTTCAGCAATCTGAAAGATGGCACGGGGTTGGCCGCCATTGTGGCCTGGGTCGAAGCGCAGATTGCCAGCGGTGGCGTCCGTCTGCGCCATCCCGATGGCCGGCTGGAAGAAGCCGCGGCCGTGCACCCCTAGCCGGTTTTACGTAGGGGCCTCACGAATGGGCGCAGGGCGACCGCGCGATCCAGCTTCCAGACCCACCGCCACATGCGCCAGGCCCGCGGCTGATAGCGAAAGGTGCGGAACAGGCGATAGATTTCGGTTGCGGCCTGGGTGCGCAGCAGGCGCGTTTCATCCTCGTCAAGCTGACCGCCCGCCAGAAATGCCCGCGTCAACTGGTATTTGAGCCGGGCCATCTGGGTCGCGTCGTCCAGCGTCCAGCCGTGGGGCCGCGCATACATCTTTTGCAACAGGGTTTCTACATTGGGTGGGGTTTGCGCGCCTAATCTTTGGCGCAGCAAACTGCTTGCGGTGGAGACGACTGCTTGCTTTTGTTCGTCGGCAAAGCGGCTGCTCAGATTTGTCACATAGGTGGGGCTGCGTCGGATTTGGCTAAAAATCACGGGCAAAATGTGAAAACGCGCGCTGGGTGACAACCGTCGCCACAAATCATAATCGCCACTAATGGAACCAACTTCCTGGCGATAGCCGTCCACCGCCATCAGCACCGCGCGCCGCATCATGACCGTGATGTGCGGAATCGGATTGCCAAAGCAAAGCGTCCACTGAATCAGGATATCTTCCTGGGGACGGGAGATCGGGTCGCGTTTGACAACGCCCTGTTCGTCAATGCGTTCGATCTGTCCTCCCAGGACATCAATCTCCGGGTGGCTGTCGAGGAATGCGACTTGCAGGCCCAGACGGTGGGGCAGCGTCACATCATCGGCATCCATGCACGCGATATACTTGCCGCGCGCGACCGCAAACGCCGAATTGAGGGCTGCGCACGCACCCATATTCTGCGCGTGGGTAATCAGCCGGATGCGGGCATCCTGCTCGGCGTAGTGCTGCAAAATGCCCAGCGTGCCGTCGGTGGATCCATCGTCTACAATGACAAATTCGAAATCAGTGAAATCCTGTGCCAGCACGCTCTCCATTGCTGCATCCAGAAAGCGCTCACCATTATAGACAGCCATAATAACGGTCACTGGGGGCGCATCTGGTGGGGGCAGTGCATCCGTCTGGGCGCGCGATTTACCCTTCATCTATCCGAATCCATCCTTGTCACCCTGCCACTTTTTCACGAACGGGCGCAGGGCGACCGCGCGATCCAGCTTCCAGATCCACAGCCACATGCGCCAGGCCCGCGGCTGATAGCGAAAGGATCGGAACAGGCGATGGATTTCGGTGGCGGCCTTGGCCCGCAGCAGGCGCGTTTCATCTTCGCCCAGCTGTCCGTCCGCCAGAAATACTTGGGCCAGTTGGTATTTGAGCCGCGCCATCTGGGTTGCATGGTCCAACGTCCAGCCGTGAGGCCGCGCATACATCTTTTGCATCAGGGCTTCCACATTGGGCGGAGCGTGCGTGCCCAATCTCTGGCGCAGCAAACTGCTTGCGATGGAGACGACTGCTTGCTTTTGTTCGTCGGCAAGGCGACTGCTCACATTTGTCACATAGGTGGGGCTGCGTCGGATATGCGTCAATAGTACCGGCAACATACAGGCGCGGGTCGTGGGGATCAGCCGCGCCCACAAATCATAATCGCCAATGTGAGTACCGGCTTCCTGGCGATAGCCGCCCACCGCCTGCACCAGGGCGCGCCGCATCATGACCGTGTCATGCGGAATCAGGTTGGTAAAGCAGAGTGACCACTGGATGAGTATATCTGCGTGGGGAAGGAATGATTTTTTACGTCCCACGACGCCTTGCTCGTTAATGGTATCTACCAGCCCCCCCACCAAACCGATTTCGGGGTAGCTATCGAGAAACGCAACTTGCAGGCCCAGGCGGTGGGGAAGCGTCACATCGTCGGCATCCATACACGCGATATAGGGGCTGCGTGCAATGTTGATCCCGCGGTTGAAGGAATAAAACGTGCCCCGATTTTGCGCGTTCACCAACAGCCGGATGCGGGCATCCTGCTCGGCGTAGTGCTGCAAAATGCCCAGCGTGCCGTCGGTGGATCCATCGTCTACAATGATAAATTCGAAATCAGTGAAATCCTGTGCCAGCACGCTCTCCACTGCCGCGTCCAGAAAGCGCTCGCCATTGTAGACCGCCATCACCACACTGACGCGCGGCGAGGTGTTCGGTATGTCAGGATTGGGTGTGCCAGGATTTGATGTAGCGGAAGATGATTGCGTCATATGCTGTGGGTATTTGAGGCGTGGTGCACCCTACCTGCGTCTCAGACAACTGCGGATGTGCCGCCATCTACATTGACCGCGGTGCCGGTGATATAGCTGGCCCGGGCCGAGGCCAGAAATGCGATCAAATCGCCCGCTTCCTGGGCTTCGCCGGTGCGCCCCAAAGGCACATTGCGCCCCAGATTTTCGTAGAACGCTTCCAGGCTGAGGCTGGGATCTTCGGCGTGGGCTTTTTCCCAGCGGCGCGCGTGTTGTCCGCTTTTGATGAGGCCAATGCAGACGGTGTTGACCAGGATGTTATATTCGGCCAGCTCTTTGGAAAGCGCCTTGGTCATGGCAATGCCGGCGGCCCGGCTCACCGAAGTGGGCATGGAGCGGGCGTTGGGCGCTTTGCCCCCCGGCGTCGTGATGTTGATGATGCGTCCGCTACGCTGGGCTTTCATGTGGGGCAATGTGGCGCGGATGGCATGAAGCGCGCCGAATAGCTTCAATTGCAGGTCGGCCTCCCATATTTCAGTGGTGGCGTCTTCAAACGGATGCGCGGATGAGGTGCCCGCGTTGTTGACCAGAATATCTATCTGTCCAAATTCCGCGAGTGTGGCCTCGATCAGCGCCTGCACCTGGGCGGGCTGGGTCACATCGGTCGCCACTGCCAGCACCGGGCTACCCGTGGCGGCCTGGATTTCGGCGGCGGCCGCGTCCAGCACATCCTGGCGTCGCGCAGCAATCACCACGCGTGCCCCCTCCGCGGCCATACTCCACGCCGCGGCTTTGCCAATTCCCTCACTGCCGCCGGTGACAATGGCGGCCTTGTTTTGCAATCCCAGGTCCATGAGAAATCTCCAATCGGTTTGAAGCAGGGCAGGCTGTCCCATGTGGGTGCAGCCTGCCCTGGTGGGTGCGGGATGAGCGGGGGGATTTAGTAGAGCGTGCCCTTGGCTTCGACCTTGGCTCCGTTTGTGGCTTCGGCGGTCGCGCCGGTCAGATCGACCTGGGCATAGGCATCCCGCGCGGCCATCGAGAGGAACGCCGCATCGCTAGCCAGGGCCAGAAACTGGAAGCCCTGCTGAATGCGCTGGCTGACTTCGGGGGCGTTGAAGCAATGCTTGCCCGCGGCCTTGCCCGTCTTTTTGGCCGCGGCCAAAACGTCCATCAGGGCCGCTTCGTGTTCGGTGCCGGGGCCGGTATCGCGCGGGCTAAGTCCCATGGAAAGCGCCAGATCGTTGGGGCCAATGAAACAGCCCACCACGCCTTCGGTCGCCAGAATGGCCTCCGCGTTTTTCACGGCCTGGATGGTTTCAATCATGACAATGACGGCCAGGTTGGTATCGGCCCAGGTGCGATAGTCGTCTTCGATATAGGCTGCCACGCGGCTGCCGCCAAAGCTGCGCTGGCCTTTGGTGGCATAGCGCATATTGCCGACTACGGCCTCGGCATCGGCTGCGGTGTTGACCATGGGCACTACCAGCCCCATCGCACCGGCATCCAGCGTGCGCTGAATCCAGATGGTGTCGTTCCACGGCACGCGCGCCATGGGCACCGCGCCGCCCAGTTGCGCCGCGCGGAAACAGTTGACCATGGTCTCGAAGCCCACGGGGCTGTGTTCGGCATCCACCACCATCCAATCCCAGCCCACCTGGGCAATAGATTCGGTGGCGACCGGCGAACAGAGGGTGAGCCAGGTGCCCACTGCGGGTTGTCCGCTGCGCAGTTTATCTGTAACCGGATTGGTTTTGAACTTGGTTACGCCCAAGCCATTCATAGCGTTTTGCTCCTTAAGGTTTTGAAGTTGTGATCCAATAAAAACATAGTTGGAAATGATAGTGGTTAGCTTGTAAAGGTTGCTGTGTTCTGCGGTGTTTCAAGTGCGCATGGCCCGCATACCATGCCCCGCTTACACAGGGTATGCCCAGCGTGCTAGATCTGTAAATCGGTCGCCTGGGCAGTTTTGCGCGCGGCGACCGGCAGCCACGCCAGCGATTCTTCTACCGTGGTGCGCGGGCGATATTCCAGCCCCACATAACCGCCATAGCCCGCAGCATCCAGCGCCGCCAGTACATTGGGATAGTGGATCTCGCCTGTGCCCGGTTCGTGGCGGTCGGGCGCGTCGGCGATCTGCACATGGCCGATCACCGGCAAATGCTGGCGGATGGAATGAATCAGGTTGCCTTCCATGCGCTGCATGTGATAGACATCGTATTGGATGCGCATGTGGGGCGAATCGACACGCGCGCAGACATCGAGCATTTCTGCCAGGCGCGTCAATAGAAATGTGGGGTTGTCGTAG
Organism: Litorilinea sp.; assembly: GCA_040880365.1. GTDB lineage: Bacteria > Chloroflexota > Anaerolineae > Caldilineales > Caldilineaceae > JBBDIO01. Next base: position 30,376 of record JBBDIO010000043.1, on the reverse strand, counting down.
GCGTTGAGCGCCTCGACCAGCACGGTGACGTTGGCTTTTTGCAGATGGGGCGCGGCCCAGCGCAGATTTTCTACCATACAATCAAATTGCGCGGCCGCAGTCAGATTGGGGTCGCGCAGCCCCGCGACGGCGTGAATATTGGGGCAGTCAATGCGCTGGGCAAAGGTGATGGCGTTGCGCATGGCCTGCTGCCACCACTCGCGCCGTTCCGGCCAACTCACAGAGCCGCGCCCGCCCGCCGCCGCATCGGCGACATCCATATTGATCAGCGCGACTTCGACCCCGGCCTGCTCGATGGCCGCGGCGACAGTGTCCAGGTCATCCTCCTCGGGCCAAAAGAACTCCACCGCGCCAAAGCCCAGATCTGCCGCGCGCTGAAAGCGTTGCAGAAAGGGAACATCGGTCAGGGTCATGGAAAGATTGATATTGAAGCGCAACATGACGAGATGGACTTCCTTTCTCCGGCGCAAGCGATAGCGCGGGCACAACCATGCGCATGGTGGAAATGGGTGTCAGCGTAGACTTGGAAACGTATTTTGAAAAAGTTCGGTGCGTGTTGGATGTTTTTCCTATTGTAACGTTGATTGGCCCAACTGCGCGATTTCGCACGCTGCAAATGCGCAATGTGTAAAATTGTGCGCACAAAAAGTAAAGCGTGCTTGACAATGAATTTGCATTCGGCTATACTGGCTTGTGTCAAGGAACATTGACATCAAGCGTAAGTGAGTCGGTTGATTGCGGCCTGTTGATTGCTGGATGCAGTGCGCGCGGCGTGCCTGCCTCCGGGATTCAAATGGCCGACAAGTAGCGACAAGTAGAAAGATAGAGAAACCCTATGAATCGAGTCATGCGCCAATATACCCGGGAATTTGGCATTGCCATGCTAATCTATGTTTTGCTGGTGCCGGTAGTGGTGGCGTTTTTGCCCAGTTTAGACGATTCGGTGTGGCGCTTTGCGTTGGCGTTGTTGCCGGTCGTGCCCGTGGCGTTTGGGATGCGGGCTTTTTTACGTGCGCTGGATGGCAGCGACGAGTTGCAACTGCGCATTCAACTTTCGGCGATTGCCTTTGCCGCGGGTATGACCGGGATGCTTACCTTTGCCTATGGCTGGCTGGAAATTGCCGGCTTGCCTCGGCTGCCTATGATCTGGGTGTTCCCGACTTTGATTCTGCTGTGGGGCCTGGGTCTGGCGTTGGCGAATCGACGCTATCGATGAAAAACCGGCTGCGGGTCTTACGGGCCGAGTTCGGATGGTCGCAGGCCGAATTGGCTGCGCGGCTGGATGTTTCGCGCCAGACGGTGAACGCGATTGAAACGGGCAAATATGCGCCCAGCCTGCCCCTTGCGTTCAAGATTGCGCATGTGTTTGAGCAGCCGATTGAGGAGATCTTCCAGCCCGACGCCGACGCTTAGCGGGGCGCAGGGTCATGGGTCCAGCGGCTCTTTGCTCCAGGGCACAGAATGGGTAACTGGTGAGCGCGTGATTGTGCCATATGACAAATACGGCAAAAATCACCCGCCTACCAATTACCCACTCTGCGCACCGCGGCTACTTGCAGCTAATTGCTTTCTACCTACTGCACAGTCACCTGAATGCCTTCATCGGCCCATTCGTAGAGTTGGGCCATGGCCGAGGTCGGTACATTGACACAGCCAATGGAGCCGGTCGCCATTTGGCCGCGCGAGTTGTTATGGGGCAAATTCGTGCCCGGTCCAAAATCCGTGCGCCAGGGCGCATCATGAATATGATGGCCCTCCCAGGTGATGCGCAGCGAATAGTTGGAATCCACAGGTTCATAGTGGAACTCGTGCCCCACGGGGAAGGGCGAGACGAAGCGGTAGGGGCTATACTTGACGAGCACCGGATAGGTGCCCACGGGCGTATCGGCCCCCGGTCGCCCGGTGGTGACCGGCGTCTGCAACACGAGCTTGCCATCTGCATAGGCCCACAGATATTGCTGGGCCGTGGAAATGAGAATGGTCTTGCCCACATTGGAGGGCGCATCCGGCGCGCTGATGTTATAGGCTGGGGCAGCCTGTGCCCCGCGTGCCGGCGTTTCCCACGTATCCCATTCGGTAGCCGCGGGACGCGCGTCGGCAGACGGTTGAGCTGTGCCCCAGTCGCTGCTGCCACCCGGTAGCGTGAGCGTCTGCCCCGGATAGACGGCGGGCGGCTGTCCCAGGCTGTTGACGCGTACCAACTGGGGCGGCGTCAGCCCATAGTGCTGGGCAATGCTCACCAACGTTTCGCCCGCCTGCACTACATGAGTGCCGCCTGTCTCATTTCCTGTTGCGCTGTCCGCTGTGTTGCCTGTCGCATTGCCCGATGCGTTGCCGGATGTGGTAGCGGGTTCATCCCATCCTGAGTCTTCCCATTGGGCGCGCGCCGGTTCACTGATGGTAGGCGTTTCGTTGCTCCACTGCGCGCTGCCGCGGGTCGGCGCGTCGCTGCTCCAGACGGCTTCACCCACACCGGCGCGCGTGCCGGGCACTCTCCAGGCCGGGCCTTCGCTCTGTGCCGCCACGACCGGCGCAGTCAGCACAGCGGCCAACAGCGCACAGGTCAACGCCAGCCCGAATACGCCTATCCCATAGAACCCGCGTCGCCTGCTTCTGCTTGTTTGCACAGCAATTTTCCCCATAACACGTTTCCTCATTTCAGTGTCGCCCACGCGACCCTGTCCTGCCTGTGTTCGCGGCATAGGCAATCCTTTCTGGTCTGCAAATCAATCATTGCTGCGGAGAAAATATCTCCTATAGATGCAGACGAGTTTCGAGGGGATTGAATACGCGCCACTGCCCGGATCTCTGCCAGGTTTCTACCAGGGCAGTGGCACGCCCAGCCGTTCGCTGGCTTTTTCGGCGGCCTGTTGTTCCATCTCGCCATAGGGAATGCCCTCGGCGCGATATTGGGTGTGCCGTTCTTCTTCGATGGCGCCCGGCAACAGGGCGCGGTCGGTATTCGGCATAGGCTGATATGTTTCGCGGATGTCGCGCACCATGCGGTCGGTTTCGGCGCGGAAGATGGCTTCGGGCACCACCGAATCCACATGAATCGCCAACACCATGCCGCCATTGCGCGCGCGCGGCCATTTTTCCAGCTTCTCGTCCGAAAGCGTGAAGCCGGTAAGCCCACCGCCCATGAGGCTGGCGACTGCGCCATAGCCGATGCTCTTGAAAAACGCGGCAGGAATTGTGGAAAAGAGTTCCTCATATTCCGGCCCGCGCTGATAGTCGGCCAGGATACAGGTGGCGGCGTCGAGCACAACGGGCGGCTCGTCTTCGGATGGGATGGCGAAACAGATGGGCGGGTTGCCAAAGTAGCCCAGGTGGCGATCCGGGTTGGGGCCGCCGCCGTCGTTGCCATAGCGTCCCTGGTTGCGATAGCCCTGCACCGAATAGCCGATGCAGCCCTGTTCCATGCAGATGCGCGCATAGTGCCCTGCCGAGCCATAGTGCCCGATATAGCGCACCAGCCCCATGCCGATGCCCACTTCTTTGGCCTTGGCGATGGCGGCGTGGGTTGCCTGCACCATGGGCCAATAGCCCAGCGTGCCATCGCCATCGAAAACCGCGGCGGTGGGCGTTTCGTGGACCAGTTGCACATCGGGCTGGGGATTCATGGCCCCATCTTCAAAGGCCTGGCAATAGTGGTTGACGGTGCGCGTGCCGTGGCTGCGCACGCCGCGCAGATCGGAATTTACCAGCAGGCGGCTGATGGCCTGGGCGTGTTCGGAATTTAAGCCGGCCTTTTGGAAGCACGCGACGGCAAAGGCCAAAAGCCGATCTTCTTCCACGCGCACAAAGGCTTCGGGTGGGCGATTCATAGTAGACTCCTCGATTGGTGAGTGGGTTTGCGTTCCCCTTCCGCTACGGTTGGGGTTTCTGGATCATACCGAATTTTGCATAAACCTGAAACTGGGCGACTGGATGAATAGAACCTCTGGCAACTTTCGGGGGGTAGTCTTTTGCGCGGCTTTGCTGGAAATGATGCTGTCGCCCCGGCGTCGATGCTATACTACCTGATCAAACGCTTTGAAATTTGC
>JBBDIO010000043.1:0-26230 GCA_040880365.1 Litorilinea sp. | reverse complement strand
TCTGGACTGCCATCTGGGCTGCCATCCACCTTGCCGTCTATGTCCCTGTTTGCGGTGCCGGGCATGCCCTTGGTGCAGCCGGGCGACGACATTGCCGCGCTGCTGGTAGAGCAGTTGACCGCGCACGGCGCAACCCTGCGCGCCGATGATATTGTGGTCATTGCCCAGAAAGTGGTGAGCAAGGCCGAAGGGCGGCTGGTGCGGCTCCAGGATGTGACGCCGACCTCGGCGGCGCACGAAATCGCCGCGACCACGGGCAAGGATCCGCGCGTGACCCAGGTGGTATTGGACGACAGCAATACAATTATCCGCGCCCGGCGCGGGCTGTTGGTGGTAGAACAGAAAGCAGGCTGGATCTGCGCCAACGCGGGCGTGGATCGCAGCAATGTCGCGCCCGATGATGATGGCGAATGGCTCACGCTCTTGCCCGTGGACAGCGACGCCAGTGCGGCCCGCATCCGCGCCCGGATAGCGGAATTGACCGGCGTCGCCCCCGCCGCGGCCCCCACTGCGGCCCCAGCCGTGTTGATCACCGATAGCCACGGGCGCGCCTGGCGCGTGGGCACGGTGGGCGTCTGTATTGGCTGCGCAGGAATGCCGCCGCTGTGGGATCAACGGGGACAGCACGATCTGTTTGGCTATGAACTGGCGGTCAGCGAAGAATGTATTGCCGATGAACTGGCCGCGGCGGCGGCGTTGCTTATGGGACAAGGCGGCGAAGGGCGTCCGGTGGTGGTGGTGCGTGGCTTCACGCCCCCGGCGCATCTGCCCCATGCCCCCGCGCAGACCATCCAGCGCCCCGCACACATGGACGCGTTTCGCTAGCCCGGGCGCGTATACATACAAAAGTCTAATAATCGGAGGAGTCGCGCCGGTTGAGAGCGACCTCGACTTGTGCTAGACTGGTATAATTGCCGTATTAGGGGTGAAAAATCATGCCTGAGCGAAAACGCGTTATTCTGGATCGGTTGCACGAGGAATTCCAGCGGTGGGAAGGTCTCCTGCGCAGTCTGCATACCGCACACGCAAGCGTCGCGGGCGGGCCGGGCGGCGCATCGATCAAAGACGTGGTGGCGCATCTATGGGCGTGGCAGCAACGCTCGCTGGCCCGTCTGGAAGCGGTGCAGGCCGATAGGGAGCCAGCGTTTCCCGCGTGGTCCGCCACGCTGACGCCCGACCATCATCCCCATACGGACGCCATCAACGCGTGGATTCGTGAAACATATGGCGACCGCCCGTGGACGGATGTATATGCCGATTGGCGGCTGGGCTTTCTCCGCTTTCTGGAGTTGGCCGACTCGATTCCCGAGGCGGATCTTTTGCAACCGGGCAGATATGCCTGGCTCGAGGGCCATCCGCTGGCGTTGGTGTTGACGGCTTCGTATGAGCATCATGCCGAACATCGAGAACCCTGGTTGCACCGGGCCATCGCGGATGCGGGAACGTGATGCGGGAACGTGATGCGGGAACGTGATGCGGGAACATGGCGGCAGTTGGATAAGTTCTATATATCAGATGTGGATATAGTAGATGCAGATGCCTGTGAGTGTCGCAGGCGCGACTTTTTTATGCGTATTCCGGCGTTGGCTGGAATATATGCCCACTAGGAGGTATTTTCTGGATAGCAGCACTCTGGCTCGCAAAATTGTGGACATGGTCGAAGAAAAGCAGGCGACTGATATCGTTTTGCTGGACGTCCATGAACAAACGTCGATTGCCGATTATTTTGTCATCGCAACCATAGACAATGAACGTCAGGCCCATGCCATTGAAGAAGAAATTCTGGGCAAACTGCGCGTAGAGCAAAATCTGCGCCCGTTGGGGATCGAAGGCGTGGAGGATGGCGCCGGGTGGGCGCTATTGGACTATGGAGATGTGATTGTCCATCTTTTTACCGAAGAAATGCGCCACCACTACAGCCTGGAAGAGCTGTGGAGCAAGGCGAATGTGGTGGTGAAGGTTATATAAAGTGGTAAAGGTTATATAGAGTTTATCTTCCCGGAAGTTTGTCGCTTCCGGGAAGATAGTACGCGTCTCCGCCTATAGCAATTCTACTTATAGCAATTCCACGCCCGCCGCGGTGCCGCCGCCGGTGCCGTGGCAGAGCGTGGCGATGCCCCGTTGTTTGCCCTCTTGTTGCAGCGCATTGAGCAGGGTGACCATGATGCGCGCCCCCGATGCGCCGATGGGGTGCCCCAGCGCAATCGCGCCGCCGTAGATGTTGATCTTGTCGTAGGAAATCTCCAGCGCCCGGCGCAACAGCACATTGTTCAGCGCAAATGCCTCATTGTTCTCAAATAGATCAAAATCTTCCAGCCCCAGTCCGGTTTTTTTTAGCAGTTTCTGGATCGCGGGGATGGGCGCTTCGACAAAGCGCCACGGTTCCACCGCGGCCCACGCGCCCCCTATCAGACGCGCCACCGGCTTCAGCCCATAGCGTTCCACGCCGGCCTTGCTGGCGAGAATCAGCGCGGCCGCGCCGTCGGAAAGCTGGCTGGCATTGCCCGCAGTCAGCACACCGTCATCGGCAAACGCGGGGCGCAACTTGCCCAGACTCTCGGTAGTGGTGTCGGGGCGGATGCCCTCGTCCTGGGCAAACTGGATTACATTGCGCCGTTGACGCACGTCGAGCGCGGCGAGTTCGGGCTGGGTTTTGCCCTGGCTGGCCGCAGCCGCGGCGCGGGTATGCGAAAGCAGCGCCACCTCGTCCAACTCGGCGCGGGTAACGCCGTGGGTTTGCGCCAACCGTTCGGTTTCCTCGCCCATCAGCTCCCCGGTCATAGGGTCGCGCAGGCCGTCTTCCAACAGCACATCGGCCAGCCCTTCGGGCGCGCCTTGCAAAAACTTATAGCCCCAGCGCGCCCGGTGGCTGAGCATGAACCCCGCCTGTGACATAGACTCCACGCCGCCCACCAGCACCACATCGGCCTCTCCGGCGCGGATTGCCATTGCGCCGTTGAGTGCCGCCATCATGCCCGAAGAACAGAGCATATCCACAGCATACCCGTCTACCGTTTCGGGAATTCCGGCGCGGATGGCGGCATGGCGCGGCAAGAGCTGGCCGTGCCCGTGTTTCAGAATATTGCCCAGGATATAGAGATCCAGCGCGTCGCCCGATACGCCCGCGCGGTCCAGCGCATGTTGCATCACATGGGCGGCCAAATCCACCGGCGAAACATCTACCAGCGTGCCGCCAAATTTGCCGATGGGCGAACGCACGGCAGAGACGATATACGTGTCAGTCATAATCCTTGTTTCCTAAAGCCAGATACGCGGCGTATTTCAGTCCAGCAATTCATACGCCGGATAGGTGAGGAAGTCGATGAACTCCTCGTTGAGAATCAGCTTGTCCAGCAGGTCGGCAGATTCTTCAAAGCGGCTGGCGCCGGTGGCGACCAGTTTCTGCAATTCCTCGGTGCGCACCTGCTCATAGAGTTCGGCGGTCACGGGGCGTCCGTCGTCCAGTTTGGCCCCGTGGCGAATCCATTGCCAGATCTGCGAACGGGAGATTTCGGCGGTGGCCGCGTCTTCCATGAGGTTGTTGATGGCTGCCGCGCCGTTGCCGTTGAGCCAGGCGTTCATATATTGCAGGCCCACGCTGATGTTCATGCGCAGCCCGTCTTCGGTGATTTTGCCGCCGGGCACGCCTACGGCCAGAATCTCTTGCGCAGAGACGCGCACATCCGCGCGCAGCTTGTCCTTTTGGTTGGGACGGTCGCCCAGCGCGGCGTTGAAAATCTCCAACACCGGCTCCACCAAATCGGGATGGGCTACCCAGGTGCCATCTGCGCCGTCGGCAGATTCGCGGGTCTTGTCCTCGTGCACCTTCGCCAGCGCATTTTCGGTCACTTCGGGGTCGCGCCGGTTGGGGATGAAGGCTGCCATGCCGCCAATCGCGTGTGCGCCGCGCTTGTGACAGGTGTGCACCAACAGCTCGGTATAGGCGCGCATGAATGGCACCGTCATGGTCACCTGTCCACGGTCGGGCAGGATCAGGTCGGGACGCTTGGCGAATTTCTTAATCGCGCTGAAGATGTAGTCCCAGCGTCCGGCATTCAGCCCCGCGGCGTGGTCGCGAATCTCGTAGAGAATCTCTTCCATCTCCAGCGCGGCCAGAATCGTTTCGATGAGCACCGTCGCGCGCACACTGCCCTGGGGCACGCCCACCGCATCCTGGGTGTAGACGAACACATCGTTCCACAGGCGGGCTTCCAGGTGGCTTTCCAGCTTGGGCAGATAGAAATAGGGGCCGCTGCCGCGCGCCAGCAATTCTTTGGCATTGCGGAACATGTAGAGGCCGAAATCCACCAGGCTGCCGGAGATAGGCTCGCCATCGACCCAGATGTGCTTTTCGACCAGATGCCAGCCGCGCGGACGGATGACCAGCGTCGCGGTCGCATCGTTGAGCGTATAGGTACGGCCATCGGGATTCTGAAAGCTGATGGTGCGGCGCACGGAATCGCTGCAATTGATCTGTCCGTGAATCACATTTTCCCAGGTGGGCGAGAGCGCGTCTTCAAAATCGGCCATAAAGACCTTGGCGCCCGAATTGAGCGCGTTGATCATCATCTTGCGTTCGGTCGGCCCGGTGATTTCGACGCGGCGGTCGTTGAGATCGGCGGGGGCGGGCGCAACCTGCCATTCACCGTTGCGGACGGCTTCGGTTTCGGCCAAAAAGCCGGGCATCTTTCCGGCATCCAAGGCGGCCTGGCGTTCGGTGCGCGCCGCCAGCAGAGCCTTGCGCCGCGCGTCGAATTCCCGATGCAGACCGGCCAAAAAGGCCAGCGCGTCGGCGGTGAGCACTTCTTCCACCGCGGGTGCAATTTCCCCGCGAATTTCAACCCCTTCGGGTGTAGATTGTGCCATTTTTATACCCCTTTGTATGTTTATGAATTTTTGCGCCGCGGCAGTCGCCCATTGGTTAAACGGGGCCGGGTATCTCTACAACTGCGCCCCTCTCCGTTCGAGAGGGGCGCAGTTGTAAACGATTTACGCTTCCAGAGTGCTGGTATCGCCTACGGGCTGGCCCATGACCTGGGCTTTGAGCAGGCGGCGCATGATCTTGCCGCTGCGGGTTTTGGGCAGGCTGTCCACGAACTCGATGGCGGCGGGCACGGCAATCGGTCCCACTTCGTGGCGCACATGGTTCTTGAGTTCGGCGGCCAGTTCGTCGCTGCCCTCATATCCTGCTGCCAGAATGCAGAAGGTGTGGATCACGTTGCCCTTCAGCTCGTCGGGCACGCCAATCGCCGCGGCTTCGGCCACTGCGCGGTGACTCACCAGCGCGCTTTCCACCTCGGCGGTGCCCAGGCGATAGCCGCTGACCTTGATCACATCGTCCATGCGCCCGATGATCCAGAAATAGCCGTCTTCGTCTTTGCGTGCGCTGTCGCCGGTGAAATACCAGCCCTGGCTGGCAAATTCGGACCAGTAGGTCTGCTCAAAGCGGTCGGGATCGCCCCAAATGGTGCGCGCCATGCCGGGCCAGGGCCGTTTGATGACCAGGTAGCCGTCTTCGTTGGCCTCGCATGAAGAGCCATCTTCGCGCACCACATCGGCTTCAATGCCGGGGAAGGGCAGCGTCGCGCTGCCGGGTTTCAGCGGCACCACGGGCGAAGGCGTAATCATAAAGCCGCCGGTTTCGGTCTGCCACCAGGTGTCGATGATGGGGCATTTTTCCTTGCCGATCACCTTGTGATACCAGCGCCAGGCTTCGGGGTTAATGGGTTCACCTACTGTGCCCAAAATGCGCAGGCTGCTCAGATCGTGGCGCTCGGGCCAGGCGTCGCCAAAGCGCATGAGTCCGCGAATCGCGGTGGGCGCGGTATAGAGAATGGTGATGCCATATTTTTCGACCTGCTGCCACCAGCGATCCGGGAAGGGATAGCCGGGCGCGCCTTCATACATGAAACTGGTCAACCCCAGAATCAGCGGCGCATAGACAATGTACGAATGGCCTGTGATCCAGCCCGGATCGGCCGCGCACCAATAGCGGTCTTCTTCGCGCGTGTCAAAGGCATATTTTAGCGTGGTGGCAATAAAGACCTGATAGCCGCCGCTGCTGTGCATAAGCCCCTTGGGCTTGCCGGTGGTGCCGCTGGTATAGAGGATGAAGAGCGGGTCTTCGGCGTCCATGGGTTCGGTATCGCAATAGGGGCCGGCGACGGGCAGATTGTAGAGTTCGTGCCACCAATAGTCGCGCTCGGCCACCATGTTGACTTCCTGCCCGGTGCGCTTGAGCACAATCACACGCTGGACAATGGGCGTCTTTTCGATGGCAGCATCGGCAATGTCCTTCAGGTTGACCGTCTTGCCGCGCAGCCACGCGCCATCGCAGGTGACAACCACCTTGCTGCGCGCATCTTCGATGCGGTCGGCCAGTGCCTTTTCGCTGAATCCGCCATAGACCACACTGTGAATCGCGCCGATTTTGGCGGTCGCCAGCATGGCAATGGGCAATTCGGGCACGCGTCCCATATAAATGGTCACGGTATCGCCCTTCTGCACGCCCATGCTCTTGAGGATATTGGCGAAGCGATTGACTTCTTTCCACAGCTTGAAATAGCTATAGGTGCGCTGCTCGCCGTCTTCCGCTTCCCAAATCAGCGCCAGCTTGTTCTTGCGCCAACTCTTGACGTGGCGATCCAGCGCGTTGTGGGCAATGTTGATCTTGCCGCCGCTGAACCATTTGTAGAAGGGCTTGTTGCTGTCGTCTACAATCTGGCTATAGGGTTCATACCAGTCCACCATCTCTTTGGCCCGGGCATCCCAAAACGCTACCGAATCGGCCAGCGCTTCTGTGTGCAACTCCATGTAATTGGGCAGCGTTACATCGTCTAGCACTGCCTGCGAAGGTGCATAGACCTCGCTTTTGGATGCCGTAGTATCAAAGCTATCACGACCGTCTGACATCTCGCGTTCCTCCTGGGCGCAATGGCGCGCATTGCGCATATGGGTATGACTGCGTTGGATTGGTTCGAGGAAAAATGGGTTCCGGCGACACATGCCTGGGGCCGTCGCCTGTGGAACACCGACTTTGTTTGCCGGCTTTTTATGCCGGTTCTGTATAACTGATTTTGATCGAGATGGGCCGAGTCTGCCGCGCGGCGATATAATAATAATATGCGCGCGCAATCCGCCCGTTTCTATAGCTGTCTATTGTAGTTTACGATCTCGCGGATGGTCAAGCTTGGAGGGGAGAAGCGAGGTAGGCACGCCCGATCACATGCCGTGTGACTCGCACCGTGTGACTCGCACCGTGCCGGGCAGCATTACACATAGCCTGTTACCCCACGGCGCGCCGAATATGCCTCAAATATGTCTCAAATGCGCCTCGCTCCCAGGACACGGGGCAAGCCGGAACAGGACGCGATTCACCGGAATCGAGAAAACAGCCGGATGCTGATTACCGATTATTTGATATGGGTATTATTTGATATGCGTAAGTGGGGGCTGTCCGCTTTTGTTACTATCCTGTGCAAGCATAGAAACTGCGCCCGCCGCCGCGTTTGGTTCGTCGTCTGTGCCGCCCGCACAGGCCAGCGCAGGCCCGAAGCTCACCAACACATCCTGCATAAATTCGATAGCCTCGTGTAATTCGGTGAAACACATTTCGGCATCGTGTTGTACATGGCGGATATGTCCACGCCACTCGACGTGGGGCGCGCCGTCGGCATCGTGGCGGACTTGTTGCTTGAAGCGCAACACAAACGAAGCAATGTCACATTGGGATCCCATGATTCGTATACCTTGTTGTGAATTTATACTGCTTTGAATTCATACGTGGAATTCATACGTGCATTGAAATCAAAGCAGTGTGGGCAACTCGTATGCGGTTTTTGGTGTGATTTGCCTGGAGAGCGAAATCATCAAATGATATGATGATTTATACGCGCGGAAAGTTACAGAGGGGTTGCAGCACGGTTGCAGCGGGCACGCAGCTAGAATTTACCCCCTAGAATTTACCCTTCCGTATTTCTTCGTAAAGGGTCTGGGTTTCGGGCAGAGGATCCACGCCAAATTCTTTTTTGAGATTTTCCACACAGCGCGCATAGGTGCGCAACGCCATGGGGCGATTGCCCTGGGCGGCAAAGGCGCGCATCTGCACGCGATAGGCATCTTCCCAGACGGGGTCGATGGTCAGCACGCGTTGCGTCAGGCGCAACGCTTCCAGCAAGTTGGTCGTGAAGATCAATTCGGCCAGTGTGGTCATGGTGGTCAGCGCCAATACCTGCACCCGTTCGCGCATGGCGCTGGTCCAATCTTCATAGCGGCGTTCGGGCAAAAAATCACCGTGATAGAGGCGCACGGCTTCTTCATAACAGGCGATGGCCCGATAGTACTCCTCGGTTTCCTTGTCTGCTGTCGCATCATTGCCTGTCTTGGCCGGTTTTTCTATATCTTTTGATTTTGAGGCAGATTCCTGGGGCGCGGGTTCGGCGAGCTTTGCCCCATGCTGAGATTTGTCATAGGCCAGATTGCCCGCCTCGATCAACTGTTCAAACACTTCACTATCCAGCCAGATCTGATCCATATCCAGGCCATAGGCCAGCCTATGCCGACGCACAAAGCGCGGCTCGCTGCGTGGTTCGCGATCCGGGTCCAGCGCCTTGTTGGCCGAATTGAGGGCAACCTTAAAATCCCGGTCGCCTTTGTCCGCGTCCAATTCGGGCCACAGGCGGTCGATAATCTGTTCTTTATGGAGAAATTGACGCCCGACAGTGATCAGAAATTGCACCAGTTGGAGCGCCTTTTCCCGACCCCAATCCGCACCTTCGACTTCTGCGTCTGCTGCCCGCCAAACGCGGAAGCCGCCCAACGTTTGTATGCGCAGGGCGGCTTCTGACCCCGTGTAGCCGGGAAATTCGGCAAGCAGATAATCGATTCGTGCCAATGCCGGGTCATCAGCCCATTTTGTGGCCCATTTCGCGGCCGATTTTGCCATTCGCGTTGCGTCTCGATATGGCAACTCTCTCACGAGGAATTGCCCAATCAAATGCTGCTATCTATTCGTAGATCCAGGGATCGCTGGCGCGCGACCAGCCGATGAGTTCTTCGCCGAACCAAAGCGCAATTTCGCTTTGTGCCGTGTCGGATCCATCGCTGGCGTGGACCAGATTGCGGCCCACTTCGAGACCGAGATCGGCGCGGATGGTGCCCGGCGCGGCTTCGGCAGGGCGCGTGGCGCCGACCATAGAGCGCACGACCCCAATCGCGCCGGTGCCTTCCAAAACCAACGCCACCACCGGCGCGCTGGTGATATATTCAATCAGACCGCCGAAAAACGGGCGTTCGCGGTGCACGGCATAGTGTTCTTCGGCCAGCTCGCGGCTCACCTGAATCATCTTCAGCGCGACCAGTTTCAGCCCGCGGCGTTCAAAACGACCGATAATTTCCCCTACCAGCCCGCGCTGCACAGCATCGGGTTTCAGAATAATAAATGTGCGTTCCATGCGAATTGCTCCCTTAAGCGTTCAGTGAATTCAGTCAACCATGTGATTTTCCGGCGCGCATATGCACGACCGCATGGCCCCATTTTAGTGGGTGTGCCCAGAGATTGCCCAAATTGGGCAGGGCGTAGCGCTATTTGTCAGTGTGCAGGCGGGGTAGCCGGTGAATCGGGCGCAGGGGGCGGAGGTGGCATCTGGCCCGGCATCTGGCACAGCATCTGGCACGGCATCTGGCACGGGGGCGAGCGTATCCGCGTCTTCAGGGTCGTCGGGGCTGCTGTGGGGCTGGATGACCTCGACGCTGTCTTCGGCGAAGCCTGCTGCGTGCACAAATTCTTCCAGCAGCTGGGCCTCGCGCGCGCTAACGCCCAGCCGCACCGCCTGTTCGGTGCGCGGCAAACCATAGTGCGCCGCCATATACTCGCCGTCGGGGTCCATGCTTTCCAGCGGATTGCGGGCCAGGGCGCGGTCCTGTTCGTTGCCCAGGGCGTTGAGCACAACCCAGGCCGGCAGCAGATTGGGGTGGCTGTGGCTCAGATGACGCGCCAGGCGATAGGCTTCTTTGGGCGCGCGGCTTTGCCAGAGCGTCAACGCCAGCAACGCCTGAAAGTCGCTGCGGCGCGGTTCGGCCTGCACCAGCGTGCGATAGGTGGTGGCGGCGTGCGCCCAGCGTTGGCCTTTGATGTAGAGTGCGCCCAGGGCCGCCAGGTTCAATTCGGGATTGCGCGCCGCATCCAGATCGGTGCGACTCATGCCCGCGCGCACATGGGGATCGTAGGGGTGCGCTTCGAAGGCGCGGCGATAGAGTGCGTGGGCCTGTTGGCGCTGGTCGCGCTGTTCTGCTGCGCGCGCCAGCGAGCGCCAGGCATAGGCATTGGCGGGATCGGCCTGCAAGAGCCGGCGTCCCCAATCTTCGCCTTCGTCCCAGTGTTTCAGTTGCCAGGTGATCTCAATCAGGCGCTGATAGGTCGCCAGATGGCGGGGCAAACGGCGCAGCACCACCTGGGCCAGTTGCGCGGCCAGTTCAAATTCTTCCAGCGCCACTGCTTCGGCGGTCGCGCTGCTCCAATCGCGCAGGGTGGTCGCGACCAACGCTTCCGGCAGATGCATACCCATCGATCAGCTTCTCCCAAACGAATAGGTGGGCGGTTCGGGCAGGTGGTGCAGGCTGCACAGTTGTTCCAGGAGACCGGCGACGGGTCGTTCGCGCCCCGGCGCAAGGCCAAAGGGATCGCTGACGCCGCGCCGGCTGCCGCTGAGCAAACGCAGCGCGCTCAACACGGCATGGGAGAGCACCTGCGCGTGATAGCCGCCTTCCAGCGTCGCGACCAAACGCCCGTCACACACTTCTTCCGCCAGCTCCAGCAGGGTTTCCAGCAACTGCGTATAGCCGCGCACGCTCAGTTGCATTTCGGCGAGTGGGTCCATCCAATGGCTGTCATAGCCCGCCGAAACCAGAATCAGTTCGGGCTGAAAGCGCCGGGCCGCGGGAATCAAGACCTTGTGCAGGGCTTCCAGATAGCCGTGATCGCCCACGCCGGGGGCAAAGGGCACATTGATGGTGCTGCCGCTGGCCGGGTCGCGGCCAATCTCCTGTGCGCCGCCGGAGCCGGGATAGTAGGGATATTGGTGCATACTGAAAAAGAGGACCGACGGATCTCCATAGAAAATATCCTGGGTACCGTTGCCGTGGTGGACATCGAAATCTACAATCAGGATGCGATCCACGCCATATTGATCTTGTGCCCAGCGCGCTGCAATCGCCACATTTGCCAGCAGACAGAAGCCCATCGCCGTTTCTGCCAGGGCATGATGGCCGGGCGGGCGCACCAGCGCAAAGCCGTTGGATACCTGCGCGGTCAGCACCGCGTCTATGGTGTGCAGCGTGGATCCCGCGGCGCGCTGGGCAGCTTCGAAGCTGTCTTCATTGCTATAGGTGTCGGGATCCAGTCGCCCGCCGCCCAGAATGGAGGTCATATACAGGCGATCCCAGTATTCCTGGGTGTGCACACGCAGCACCGCGCGTTCGGGTGCGAGACCCAGCTCGACCGGCAGCAGTTGATTGGCAATGCCGTCGATCTGGAGCAGCTTCCAGGTTTCTTCCAGCCGGCGCGCGTTTTCGGGATGCCCGCGCTGGGTGTGGCGCAGATTAAAGGGATCGTAGGCCAGGGCCGTGGACGCCGCGTTGCGTTGCCGTGCCGTGTCGCGCTCCGTGTGGCGCGATGTGGGGCGCGGCGCGTTGCGGGCCAACTTGCCCGGCACAGGACTGGATATTGAATCGGACGCTGAATTGGATGAGGTGTCAGTCATACAGTGATGTCAGTCATACAATCTAGTTAGCAAATCAATCACTCGTGCGTAGCGAAGCGGGGACGAAACTGGACCGGATCCGCGGCGGGTTGGTCTGCGGCATCTGTCTGCAAGCCGCGCATCTCGAACCAGAGATCGAACTCCAGTTCATCGGTGTTGCGGGCGCGGATCTGGTCATAGACGTGCACGGTCTGTTCGCTGCGGATGGGGCGCGTGCTGTGCAGTGTTGTGCCATCCCACACCAGGCTGATTGTGCCATCGGCCAGGGGCAGATCCAGGAGCGCCCACCACGCCCAATCGTTGCCGCGCCGGGGATAAACGGCCAATTGACCCTGACGCCACTGCAACCCACAGCCGCGCCAGACGGCATCGCCCGCCAGCGCAACGCCACGATCCGGCGTGGCAAATTGCCAGGGGCGTGCGCTGTGCAACTGCCAGCCGCTTTGTTCCTGCCACGCGTCCAGCCAGTTGATATCTTCGCGCACGCGGCTGGCGCCGACTTCTTCGGCCAGGCGTTCATATTCACAGGCTTCCGATTCCCAGCGCATGGCGTTGGCGCTGTCGCGCAGGTGGGTCGCCAGATTCACGGCCTGGCGCAGCCCCGCACCGGCCAGCGCCAGCGTGGTCGCGTCGAGTGAACCGGGGGTCGGCTTCGCGTTATCTCCCGGCGGAAAGCGCACCTGGACCAGGGCTTCGGCACAGAGGCGCACGGCTTCGGCGTGTTGCGCCAACAAATCGGGATCGGGACGCCGTTGCAGATGTTGCCAGAGCGCAGCCAGATAAATGCGATTGGTCTGCACCAGCGCGTATCCCGGATCGGGAATTTCGGCTTTGGGATGGACGGGCAAGCGGGCAGGCAAACGGCCCTGGGCGCGCTCGGCAATGCGCCGCACCATCGCCAGCAGATTGCGACTTTCTACAAAGTCGAACACATCCAGGCTTTTGATTAGGTCGGGTATCTGTTCGAGTGCGCGTCCGCGGGGCATCATCCCCGTGCGCACGCGCTGGATCTGGCGTGCCGTTGCCAGTCGCCCGGCCTGCAGCGCACGGTTCAATTGGGGATCGGCAGTCCACAGGCGTCCCGTATGGACCAGTTTGTCCCATGCGCCCACACTCAGTTCAAAGACGCGTTCAGCATCGCGCAAGGCCAGAAAGCCATTCCAGGCCACTTGTTCGCCCACATCGGAAATGGTGAGCAGCAAGGGCACTTCGACCATGCCATTGACGAGTACATAATAGGTCAGCGTGGCGCGTCCGGCGGCGTCGTCCAGTTCCAGCGCCGAAGGTCGTCCCTGGGGATTGCCAAAGACGCGCGTGCTATCGGCGTTTTGCTGTTCATAGACACCCTGGGCGCGGCCCGGATTGCGCTGGGCCACCAACAGGCCATCGACCATGCGCTGGATCAGGGGTTCGCCCCAGTCGATCTCCACATCCAGCCGCAACAGGCGGTCGCCTTCGGCCTGACAATCCAGCATCCACAGCACGCTGCGATCATAGTTGCTGCCCAGGGGCACAGCCAACCGCTTGCTGATGATGACCCCTTCATCGCCCAGAATCACTTCCTGATAGCCGTTGAAAATGCGGGTCACCATAGGGGTCAGACCTTCGCCCTGGGCTTCGCTGTGGACATCGCTCACCCGGATGCGAATATGGCGCGCATAGGTCTCATCGGCCCACGGAAACACCAGGTCGCGCAGATCCGTTTCGGCATCGACTGCGAAACAGAGATCATGATTCGCCAGCCGATAGACGGCGTGCGCGTCGATCTCATGCGCTTCGATGTTTTGGGGTTGATCCAGAATAGGATTGAACGGGTTCACTGCCATTGGGTATTTGCCTGACGGTATATCTGCTTGGAACGTTGGGACGCTGCGATTACAGCGGCGATTACAGCGACGGTGAAAGTTGCGGTTAGATCTGTGCGCCGGTCACTTCCAATATGGATGCGCCTGGCCTGCCCCGCGCTGCCCTCTTGCGGCCTGGCCCTGTGCCCGACGCGGCATATTCGGCGTTGGCAAGTAGAATCGGTGGCTCCTGCCAGCTTTATTTTCTGTTGCCCCAGTGTCAACTACACAAGAGCAAGGATATAAAGTGTCACGATACTGTCGGGTGCATTTCCAAAAGCGTGGTCAGATTGCGTGCAGACTGTTTCTCGCAGGCAGTTTCTCACAGACTGTTTCCTGCAGCCAGTTTCTCGCCGTGGGGCAGTCGTCAAAACTGTTGATAATGTGTAGACTATCGATAGGTGCGCGCCGGTTACATGCCGATTGCGTGTTGCCCGACAGACGATAGATTACAGGAATTATATCTAACGGGGCGCTTCAAGGCAAGACAAAATTGGGACATCTGACTTTGAAACCTGTGGCCCGTTCCCTTGCGCGTGGCGGTTATGCGGTACTGGTAGCGCACATCCGCCATTTCGCGCACCAATTGCAGACAGAGTATTGAAAATGACGGCTAGCAATACACCTTCCACGCACGCCAATCCTGCCACGCACGCCAATCCTGCCGCTGTGCCCACGCTGGTGGGGATAGATGTGGGGGGCACCTTCACCGATTTTGTGGTGCTGCAGGGGGGCGAATTGCGGGTGCACAAAGTGCCTACGACGCCCCACGACCAGAGTGAAGCCATTGCCGCGGGGCTGGCAGATCTGGATGTGCATGGCGCGACGGTGGTCCACGGCATGACCGTGGCAACCAACGCTTTGCTGGAACGCAAAGGGGCCAAAACGGCGCTGCTGGCTACGGCAGGCTTTGCCGATGTGCTCGCTATCGGTCGCCAGAATCGTCCGCACATCTATGATCTGAGCCAGACGCGCCCGACGCCATTGGTCGCCGCGGGGCTGCGCATGGATGTGCCCGAACGGATCGACGCCGATGGCCGCGTCCGCATCCCCCTGGATACCGCCGCGCTGGATGACCTGGCGACTCAACTGGAAGCTGCCGGCGTGGAAAGTGTCGCCATCGCCTTGCTCTTTGCCTTTCGCAATCCCGACCACGAAATCCAGGCCGCGGCACAGCTGCGGCGACGACTGCCCGATTTGCCGCTTTCGTTGAGCAGCGAGATTCTGCCCGAATATCGGGAATATGAACGCACGGCCACCACGGTGATCAATGCCTATGTGCAACCGCTGGTTGCGCGCTATCTGCAACGGCTGGCGCGCCGCCTGGCGACCCCGACCGGCGCAGAGGCAGGCACAGAAACCGGCACAGAGACACATGCAGCGTCAACGACTTCCCACGCGCCGCCGGCAGTGGGTGGCATCCGCATCATGCAATCGAACGGGGGCGCAATTGGGCTGGAACAGGCCGCGGCCCAGGCTGCGCGCGTCGTGTTGAGCGGGCCGGCGGGCGGCGTGGTGGGCGCATTCGCGGTGACGCGCCAGGCCCTGGCCGCAACCGCTGCAACACCCGCCGCGCCCCAGCCCCACATCATCACTTTTGATATGGGCGGCACCAGCACCGATGTTGCGCTCTGTCCGGGGCAGATTCCTACCACTGCCGAAGGCGTGATCACCGATCTGCCTTTGCGCCTGCCCATGATTGATATTCACACCGTGGGCGCGGGCGGGGGCAGCATTGCCTATGTGGATGGCGGCGGCGCGCTGCGCGTCGGTCCCCATAGCGCGGGCGCGCTGCCGGGGCCTGCCTGTTATGGGCGCGGCGGCACCGCGGCGACTGTGACCGATGCCAATCTGGTGCTGGGGCGGCTGGATGCTCACGGCTTTTTGGGCGGGCGCGGCCAAGTGCAGCTGGATGCCGACGCTGCCACGCGTGTGCTGGGCGAATTGGGCGCAGAGCTGGGTCTGACACCGGCAGAAGCCGCGCTGGGCGTGGTGCGCGTGGCAAACGCCACGATGGAGCGTGCGTTGCGCCAGGTTTCGGTGGAGCGCGGGCATGATCCCCGGCGCTTCACCCTTTTGCCCTTTGGCGGCGCAGGCCCACTCCACGCCTGCGATCTGGCCGCAGCGTTGGGAATTGGGCGCATTTTTATCCCGCCCATGCCCGGCGTGCTCAGCGCCTATGGCATGTTGGTGGCCGATGTCGTGCATGATCTCTCCCAGACCATCATGGCGCCGCTCTCTGCGTTGCGCGCCGATGCACAGCGGCTGCGCGCGGCCTATACACAGTTGGCGCAACAGGTGAAAACCGTGCTGCACGCCGAAGGTGTCCCCGCGCCACATTTGGACGCCGCGCTGGATCTGCGCTATCGCGGGCAGAGCTACGAATTGACGGTCCCCTGTGCAGATTCCGCGGCAGAGCAGTGGACGCCCCCCAGCCTGGACGCGGTGCAGGCTGCGTTTCATGCTGCGCACGAACAGCGGTATGGCTATGCCATGCCCCACGAAGCTGTGGAAGTGGTGAATCTGCGGGTGCGCGGCCACGGTCCCGGCGCCGACGCGCGCTTGCCCCAGGCTGCACCCGCTACCTCGGAACTGCGCACGGCGCGGCTGGGCGAAAAGCCGGTCTGGTTCGATCGCGCCGAACCCACGACCACGGCCATCTATGACCGGGCGCAGTTGCAACCCAATCACCGCTTTGCCGGTCCCGCGCTCATCTATCAATATGATGCGACTGTGCTGGTGACCCCCGGCTGGCAGGCGCGGGTCGATGATTATCTGAATTTGTGGCTGGAAAATACGCAGGAACAGACCAGGGATGCCGCATGAGCGCACAGCATAGCATGAGCATACAGAATAGCTCGTCACCGGGGCCACATGGGTCACCGGATCCGATTACGCTGGAAGTGTATCGTCACCGATTTGCAGGCGTGGCCGAGGAGATGGGCGTGACCCTGCGGCGCACCGGCTATTCGCCCAATATCAAAGAACGGCTGGATTTTTCGTGTGCCGTGTTCGACGGCGCGGGACGCATGATCGCGCAGGCTGCGCACATCCCCGCGCATCTGGGTGCCATGCCCGCCAGCGTCGCCACCATTCTGGATCGCTTTCCCGACTGGCAGCCCGGCGACACAGTCATTGTCAATGACCCCTTCGACGGCGGCAATCACCTGCCCGATATCACCATGATTTCGCCGGTTTTTTGCGACGCGACTGGGGATGAGGCGGTGGACACAGTGTCAGACACATCTGCCGACTCATGCCCAGTCGCGCCCGACTTCTTCGTTGCCAGCCGCGCCCACCATGCGGATGTGGGCGGCATGACACCCGGCTCGTTGCCCCTTTCTACCGAAATCTATCAGGAAGGCATTATTATTCCGCCGGTGAAGCTCTATCGGGCGGGGCAGTTGAACGAAGATTTGTTGCGGCTGATTGTGCGCAATGTGCGCACGCCCGACGAACGGCGCGGCGATCTGGCCGCGCAACGCGCCGCAGCTGCGATTGGCGCGCGCCGTCTGCGCGAATTAGTCCAAAGCTATGGCATGACAGAGGTGCAGGCCTATGCCGGGCATTTGCTGGACTATAGCGAACGTCTGACCCGCGCCGCGATTGCCGAATGGCCCGACGGCGAATATTGCTTTGAAGATGTGCTGGAGCTGGCAACCAACCAGACCGAGACCCAGGGGGTAAGTGTGGCCGCGGGCGAGACGGTCACACCGATTCGGGTTTGCGCGCGCATCCAGGGCGATGCCGTGACATTTGATTTTGCCGGCACGGCTGGGGTCATGCATGGTTCGCTCAACACTGTGCTGGCGGTGACCCAATCGGCCTGTTATTACGTGGTGCGCTGTCTGGTGGGCGAAGATGCGCCCATGAATGCCGGGGCCTTTGTGCCGGTGCATGTGATCGCGCCCGAAAACAGCGTTGTTCATGCCCAATCGCCCGCTGCGGTGGCGGGGGGCAATGTGGAAACTTCGCAGCGGATTACCGATGTGGTATTGGGCGCGCTGGCGTTGGCGCTGCCCGATTGGGTGCCCGCCGCCAGCCAGGGCACGATGAACAATCTCACGATTGGCGGGCTGCGCGCCGATGGCACACCCTATGCCTATTACGAGACGATTGGCGGGGGCATGGGCGCCAGCGCAACCACCGACGGGCTGGATGGGGTGCAGGTACACATGACCAACACGCTCAACACGCCGGTCGAAGCGTTGGAGATGGCTTTCCCGTTTCGCGTGCATCGCTATAGCCTGCGCCCCGCTAGCGGCGGCGCAGGTCTGCACCGGGGCGGGGATGGCATTGTGCGCGAATATGAACTGCTCGCGCCCGCAACGGTCACCATGCTAAGCGAACGCCGGGAGGTGGCGCCGTGGGGGTTGGCTGGCGGGGCACCGGGCGCGCCGGGGCGCAATACGCTGATCCGCGCCGATGGACATGCGCAAGAGCTGCCCGCCAAGTTTACTGTGCGGCTAGGACCGGGCGACCGCCTGCGCATTGAAACGCCCGGCGGTGGCGGCTGGGGTGAAAAAGAAGATTAACTTATGGCAGGGAAAGGATAGGCAATGAGCTTTCAGGAATCGATTTGGGCGTGTCTAACCCAGTACGCCGAGTTCAACGGGCGCGCGGGGCGGTCTGAGTTGTGGTGGTTTATGTTGTTTGTGACGCTGGTTGCCACGGTGTTGGCGTTGATGAGTGAGATTGTGAGCCAAGTGTTTTTGGTTGCCATGCTGCTCCCGTTGTTGGCGGTGGGTGCACGCCGCCTGCATGATATTGGCAAGAACGGGTGGTGGCAACTATATGGGCTGATACCGATTGCAGGTATCAGCCTGCTCGGCATTCTGTGGGCGCAGCCGCAAACGGACTCCATGCGCGAGCATATCCAGCCCGGCTGATGTACGGCGTCACGCGGAATGGGCCTTTGACTGCCACAGGCCCAGAGTTACCAACGTTGAATCTCCACGCTAGATAAAGAGCAACTGCGCGCCTTCGGCTATTTCCAGAAATTCCATCGCGCCCAAAATGCCGTCTACCTCTACACCTCTACATTTTTACATCTGTACACCTCTTCTATTTCGCCAACCAACTTCAGCAATCATGGGTTTCTTCCTCATCCCTGTTCATGATCTGCGAAAGTGACCAGCTACTTGTCCAATTTAGTGTCTGCGCCTACCAATTGGCAAGCATTTGTTCGCTGGATTAGAATATTTCACCTTGAAAAGACAAAAATTTCGGCGAAAACTCGAAAATTATCCGAAACTTTTTCCATGTATGCATCGTCATTATATTGTGGGCGTTGCTCGCCTAGACTCGCATACATAGATTTTGGGGTGTTGGGGGATGTTGGGCGCGGTGTCTTGCAGGAGAAAAAAAGCCAAACTGTGATCTGGTGCATAGTGAATATATCTTTCGGAATACCCAAACTATGTATAGATATACACGGACATAGAGACGAAATCGAACTATTCTATGGGCAGACAACATTGTTTGATAACAGGTTCGTCAGATGATGGTCCGAATCAAAGCCGGGTTTTGTCTAACCGAGTAATCAAGATTCAGCTATCATCGGATGCAGACACAGACAAGATCACATAGAAGCGATTTGGTCTCGGCCACACAAACAATTGAGCATTGGCAGAGAAAAAAGATCGACAATACAGCCCAAGGCTGTTGAGAAAACCAGGTGAACAACTATGAAAGCTCGTCACATTTTCATTCTTATCACAACCATACTGTTAATCGCCGGCGTCACCACAGGTGTCAGCCAGGCGTTGAATGCCTTGCCGGCCCCTCGCACCGTTGCCCAGCTGGAGAACGTGCGGGCCTATGCCGTAGCGCCCGATGCCACTGGCATTAACTATGCCGTAGATGGCGGCGTACTCTTCGCCGGCAACCCCGGCGAGTGGACAGAAATCCGCACACCGGCAGATGTTGTGGTGGGGACAGTGGCAACCGATGCCCAGCAGCCCGAACGCCTGTATATGGGCGCCGCCAATGGACTGGCGATTTATCGCACAACCAATCAGGGTCGCGACTGGCAGCGCATCCCGCTGGTAGAAGAAGATGCCACCATGACCGGTGGTGTGACCAGCATGGCTGTGGATCCTGTGCAGAATCTGGTCTATGCCGGTACCGATACCGCGGGCTTGTTCCGTCTGCGAGATGTGGGCGAAAGCATGGTGCTGACCGCCCATCTGCTGACCGATGCACCGGTGCGTGAAGTGGTTGTAGACCAGGATGGCAAGGGGTTCCTCTTTGCCCGCACCGACTGGACTGTGTTCCGCGGTGAGAATTACGGTCTGGCCTGGATGACTGTGGACGGCATCAACAGTGTGCCGACCGCTCTGGCAATCGGTGAAAGTGCCGAAACCGCGGCGCCTATCGTTTATGTAGGCACAATGGATCGGGGTGTTGTGCGCAGCACCGATGGTCATAACTGGGCGACGGCCAACGAGGGTCTGAATTTTACACCGGGTTCCCGCCTGACGGTGGATGCCCTAAGTGTGGACCCGGCGCAGCCTGATACGCTCTATGTGGCGACCAGCTATCTGTATGGCAGCAGCGAAGCGCATTCGACGCCCAGCGGTGTCTATATGAACATGGGCGATGCCGTTGCCTGGAATTCTCTGGGCGAAACACTGCCTGCCACAGCCGCGGCTCTGTTGCCTGTAAGCGGTCGCCCCGGTGCCGTCTATGCGGTGACTACGTCGAGCCGGACGCCTCTGGCCTTGGGTACTGCGCCTGATACTGCGCTTGCGGTTGCCGCCGAAAGCAGCACCGTTGCTCAGCCGGCCGCGGCAAATGCGGTCAACTGGACTGCGATTCTGGCCTGGATTGTGGCCGGTCTGGCTGCTGCAGCTCTGGTCTTCGCCATCGCGACCGACCTGCGCCGCAGCCCGACGCCGGTCGCCGGTACGAGCAGCCGCCTGCGCCAACAGCCGGTTTCCAGCAAGCAGTAAAGCTGACCGGATGGCGGATGCAGGAATGTTGACCGCATGAATTAGCCAATTTCAATACTCCTCCTTGGGTATGCTGGGAAGACGACTGGTGGGGGTCGTCTTCCCAGCGATTTTTTGTTCCAAAAACAATATGCTTGACGTAGCACGTATCAGATAAGATAATGCGACTATGTCTGCGACGGATGATGTGCCATTGCGCCCTAAATACCGCGACAAGCGTACCGAACGTTTTGCCGAAGGGAAACGGGTCAGGGAATTTCAGGCATTTGAAAGGCAAGCCTACAAGCGTTTCGAAATCCTGGAATCGGCCCCGGACACCGAGGCATTAAAGCGATTGCCCAGTAACCGCTTCGAGGCATTGGGCGGGGATAGAAAAGGGCAATTTAGCATCCGTATTAATCAGCAGTGGCGTATCTGTTTTGAGTGGCCCGAAGGCGAAACTGAGCCATTCAACGTTGAAATTGTGGATTATCACTAAATATCATTAAGGGAGGAATTACTATGGCACGTCCACCCATACATCCCGGCGAAATTCTCGCTGACGAACTGACAGAACTGAAGATAAGTGCTGCCGAGTTGGCGCGCGCCCTGCATGTGCCTACCAACCGTATTACCCAGATTCTAGCGGGTAAACGGGCCATCACCGCCGATACGGCACTGCGCCTTGGACAGTGGTTTGGCACGGGTGCGGAACTATGGCTCAACCTCCAAAAATCGTATGAATTGCGTTTGGCAGAACAGGAGACCGGTGATGAAATCAAGCGTAGCATCCGTCGGCGAAACCAGGAGCAGGATCCACACCACCCCGCGCATGTGTAAAGCTGAAAATTAGCACAATTAAAGCGTCTCTATGCAGGTCGCCCTTCCCACCTCCGATTGTCGCACTCTGCTGCCTCGCGATTGCCTTCTTCTTCTCATTCATCCAAATCTGTTTGTTCCACTGCTCCGATGTCCAACAACTGTGCTGAGCACACAACTTCCATATAGTCACGAAGTTCGCGCGTGCCCTGGCGAGATTGGGCCATCTGCTTTGCCCGGCTCCCCGTTCAATGTTACAATCCGTCCCATCAGACGTTGCGACCTGCCACATTTTCGCCAGCCCATATACCCATATCCTTTCACCGTTTTTAGATTCGCTTTTTCCAGATCCACACGCCATAGAACGCCACAGAGCTAAAGGTAGAAGTCAGATTCAGTATGGTTAAGTCAACTGGTTTTCGTCTTGCTTCCATTCTGATCCCGACTTTGCTATTGGTGATCCTGGGCGGTGTGGTCATGCTGGCGCTGCGCGATAACCCGGTGACGGCCTTGCCAACCACCACACGCACGCCAATTACCGTCCAGACGACCCCGGAACCGACCGCTACGCCCGCCGAATTTCTCATTTCAGATACGCCGCCCGTGCGCCTGGATGGTACGTTACGCTATGCCGAAGCGGGGATCGCCTTTGGCCCTCCCCAGGGCTATAGATTGGATTTGGCCGAGCAAGCCGCAATTCTGACTGCCGAAGAGGATTCACCCGCAGCCGGGACAATCCTGGTATTGCGCAACGAAGACCCGGCCGCGTATCAGGAGACATCTGGCGAACTGGAAGATGTTTTTGCCGCGTTTGTGCGCTTCTATGCCCAGGAGGATGGGTTTGCCCTGGGCGAATCCAGCGCGTTCACGCTAGGCGGGCAGCCCGCGCGGGCGATTGACCTGGTAGGCGAAGCCGCCGGCGATTTTGGCGGGCGCATCGCGCTGAGCCAACCTACCCCCGATCAGTTGTTCGTGATGATCGGAGTGGGGCCGACTGCAATCTGGCGCAGCCAGGGCCTGGCGGATTATATGGCCGTGCTGGAAACGGTCACCTTTTTGAACCTGCCTGCCGATGTCGTGGCAGATGCCGGTGATACTGATGCCGCTACAGATGCTGACGCCACAGAGAGTACACCGACGGCAGAGCCGACAGCCCAACCCACTGCCCAACCTACAGCCACGGAAGCCGCGACCGCCACACCGGTTCCCCCGACACCTACCGAAGTACCCACCGAAGCGCCGACCGAAACGCCCACAACGAACGGCGCAGATCTCGCAATCCCGGCGGCAGATACGCCCGTGCCCCAACTCCCCCGCGTGACCCTGGATCCCGCGGGCTGGACATTGCAGACCAATGGCAATTTTGTCAACCGGCTTGCAATGCGCGAGGGGACGCTTTGGGCGGCTACCACGGGCGGCGCGGTAGCCTGGAATCTGGCTTCGGGCAACCATGTGAAATTCACCACCGCCGATGACCTGGCTTCCAACCACCTGAACACAGTCGCCAATTGCGATTTTGCCGATTTCAACGATCCGCTGGGGGTGGTGTTTGGCGGCGATGCGGGCTTGCAGATCTACGCTCCCGAAACGGGTGAATGGCGCACGCTTTCGGTGGCAAGCGGCGAGCTTGCGGAAGATGCCGTGGTGGACGTCTATTGCGATGCCCAGGCGGGCTATCTGGCCCTGCTCTATCCGCGCGCCGGGGTCGATGTCTATGACGCGGCAACCGGGGTATGGACGCATCTGCCGCTGGATATGAGCACGCTGGAAGCCGAGGTGGGGCTGTTGCGCCACATCGTAGGCACTAGCACAGGCGACGCGTTGTGGATCGCGGCCCAGCGCGGGCTGCTGTTGATTGAGGGCGATTTTGTAGGTGACAGTGCCAGTGACAGCGCAGGCGAAATGACGCTGGTGGTTTTTACACCCGAAAACAGTCCGCTGCTGGCCGAAGGCGTAACGGCGATGACGCCCGCGGGGGATAACGCCATTTGGCTGGCGAGCAACGGCGCATTCTATCGCACCGACGGTGAAAACTGGGACACCTATACGCCCGCTTCCAGCCAGGGTGAGGATTTTCCCCTGGGGCGCATCAACGGCCTGGCCGTAGCCGCCGATGGTACGCTGTGGGTAGCCTCGGATCAGACCAACATCTGCCGCTTTGATCCAGAGACGACTACCTGTGTAGAATTTTTTGTGGCCGAGTCGGGCATGGTCGAGGGGCCGTTATCCAGCTTTGTGCTGGATGAACAGGCACAGCCAGTCTATGGCACGCTGGGCAATGGCATTGCCCGCGTTTCTGGCGAAGTCTCTGCCGGCGGCAATTGGGAACCGCTGGTTATCCCCGACCAGCCGCTGATGGGCAATACGGTGCGCAGTCTGGCGCTGGATGCCCAGGGCAATCTGTGGATTGGGGCCAATCGCGGCGCGACCCAACTGGCCGCGCCCGATTTTGCGCAACCCACCCACTATACGCCTGCCACCAGCCCGCTGCCTTTCGCCGATATCACTGTGATTGGTCCGGGCGCACAGGGCAATGGCGTCTGGTTTGGAGCCAGTGGCGCAGCATTTTTCGATGGCGATACCTGGTCGGCCTATACCACTGCCGACAGTCTGGTCGATGCGCCGATTCAGGCGTTGACCGCCGATGGCGTGGGGCGCACCTGGCTCGGCTCCCAGGGCGCGGGCATCAGCATCTGGACGGGTTCCAACTTCTTCAACCTCACCGCGGCCAATGGGCTGCCCAGCGAGGACATCACCGCGCTGGCGTCGACCGGCGACGTGGTCTGGATTGGCACGCGCGGCGGTGGGCTGTTGCGTTTTCAGAATAATCAACTGCGCTTCTTCTCGGCGCGCGATTCGGCCTTGCCCAGCAATACCATTACCGCGCTGGCTATTCTCCCCAACGGCGCAGTGCTCATCGGCACCGATCGCGGCCTGGCGCGCTACGCCGATGAAACGCTGGAAGTGATTACTGCGCTGCCTGCGGATCCCGTCACCGCGCTGGCAGTGCCGCCCGCGGCTACCGACGCTGGCACAGCAGATTCCACCACCTATTGGATTGTGCAAAACGGGACCGCACTCTATTCCTATACGGATGGCGACATATTTGCCATCGAACCGGCTGCGCTCTGGTCGCCTGCGCCGATTAGCGCTGTGCTGGTAGATGGGCAGGGCGCGCTGTGGCTGGGCTTTGAACGCGGCGGCATGGTGCGCCATCTTCCATAACGTGCTCTAGCCTGCCATCAGTGCGGCAACCGCTTCACCGTAATCCACTACATCTCCACACGCGAAGGGAAAAGGATATTCTGTCATGGCTACAAGCACAGGAGATGCCCGTTTTCCGCTGGTCGTCCATGCTACCCACGAAGCCGGTCTCAAGCTGGGCGGCATCGGCGCGGTGCTCGATGGACTCCTGACCGCGCCGCCCTATACCGCGGCCGTCGCCCGTTCCCAGTTTGCCGGCCCTAAGTTTGCGGGCGACCCCGCGATCATGGAACGGCTGAGTTCGCCCCGGTCGGGCGTGCAGATCGAATACAGCAGCCTCCACGGCATCACCGACGGCGTCACGGAGCCGGTGCGCCGCGCGCTGCAAACGGTGGAACAGACTTTTTCGGTGGCGGTGCTCTATGGCAAACGGCGCTTTGGCAACACCGAACACGAAATTTTGCTGATCGATGCCACGGCTCCCAATTTGGTCGAGGTGGATCGTTTCAAGTTTTACGTCTGGCAAAACTATGGCATCGACAGCGGGCGCTATGACTGGAGCGAAGAATATAACCTCTATTTTGCCATTGCCCAGCCGCTGTTCAGCGCCATCAAGGCCCTGGGGCTGGATGCGGGCCTGCATCCCAACGACAAATTTATCATAGCCCACGAATGGCTGGGAATGCCGCTGGTTTTTGCCGCCCAGCTCAACGAGCCGCAGCAGTGGCGCACTATCTTCTATGCCCACGAAGCGACCACGGCCCGCCGGTTGGTGGAAGAGCACGACGGGCACGATACCCGCTTCTACAACACGCTCGCCAAGGGGCGGGCCTGGAACATGGGTCTCGATGATGTCTTTGGCGATCAGTATGATTTGTTCAAACACGCCATTCTGCGTCAGGCGATCCGGTGTGACAACATCTTTTCGGTAGGCGATTTGGTGACGGAAGAACTGCGCTTTTTGGGCGGCGATCTGGCCCATGCGCGCATCGATTTGGTCTATAACGGCATTCAGAATGTGGCGGCGGACCCTCACGCGCGCCAGGCAGCCAAAGCCCGTCTGCAAGAGTATTGCGCCAACCTGTTGGGCTATCGTCCCGACTATGTGTTCACGCATGTGACGCGGCTGGTGCTTTCCAAAGCCCTGTGGCGCGATATTCGCATCATGGAACATCTGGAAAATATGCTGGCGCAAGAAAACAAGCGCGCCGTGCTTTTTGTGCTCAGCACCAGTGTGCCCGCGGGACGGCGTCCCGAATGGGTAGAAGCCTGGGAAGCCCAGTATGGTTGGCCGGTGGGCCATCGCGGCGACAACGGCGATCTGATTGATCAGGAAGTGCCTTTCTTTTTCCACGCGGTCGAGCCGTTTAATCAGCAGGCGGCGCGCAGCCGGATTGTGCTGGTCAACCAGTTTGGCTGGAGCCAGGATCGCTGCGGCACGCGTATGCCCGCCGAGATGGAGTTTATGGATATCCGCCGGGGCACCGACCTGGAATTTGGGCAGAGTATCTACGAACCTTTTGGCATTGCCCAGGTGGAACCGCTGCCCTATGGCGCGCTCTGCTGTGTCAGTAGTGTGTGTGGCTGTGTGGGCTTTGTGCAGCGCGCCGCAGCCAGCCTGGATCCGTCTTTGCAACTGGCCGCCGATGCCCATCTGATCAGCGCACACGCC
>JBBDIO010000042.1:0-8011 GCA_040880365.1 Litorilinea sp. | reverse complement strand
CTAAGGCTTCTGTGGCTGCGGCGTCTTTGGCTACGATGACTATGCCTACGGAATATCTCACTCTAACGTCGGACGGCTTCCGCGCGTTCCTACGCTACCCCGCGCCCATCACCATAAATGCGGCCCAGTAATAGGGATGGGGATGCGTCTCGGCCAACTTGCGTTGCGCTGTGCACAAGGCCCCCGGCGCATCATGCGTAGCCTGCCATTCGCCATAAAACACTTCCATCAACTGTGCCGCGGCTTCATCCTGCACCACCCATTGACTGACCACCGTCGTGCGCGCGCCTGCGCCCAAAACCGCCCGCGGAATCCCCAGCAGCTCGTTGCCGGGCACCACGCGACTGCGCCCCGATTCACACGCGCTCAACACGACCAGCGCGCCCGCCAGGGGCAGCGTCAGAATCTCCACAGCGGTCAGCCAACCATCATCCAGCTTCAAAGCCGAATAGACCGGATTATCGGCGCGGAACAGCCCGTGACAGGCCAAATGGACCACGCCATCGGGCTGGGCGGCATCCGCGGCGGTAGCCAACGCCTGGCGCAGTGCGGGCAATGTAGCTCCACCTGCCGGCAACCGGGTTGCGTGGTCGAACAGCGTCGCCACCCGCGCCGCCTCGACCGCGACAAAGGGCAACTGCGGATCTGCCACCCCCACCACCAGCGCGCGGGTCAGATCGGCGCGGGTGCGCGTCTGGCAGTGCAGATGCACCGTCGCGCTGGGCGCATAGGTGAAGGTATGACGCGCCAGCAGATAGTCCGCGCCCGCCGAGTTTATGTCTGCCGGGTCCGCGTCTGCTGCGTCCGCGTCTGCATAGAGCGCGTGGAACGGCACCTGGTGCAAAATCCCCTGGGGGATCAGCGTGATGGGACGCACCTGCCGGCCCAGATAGGTCTCCAGCGGCTGCCACAGCAATTGATACAGCTCGCCCAAAACCCTCTGCGCCGATTGTTCGAGGCGGCGTAAATGCGCTTCGACAAAGGGCGTCCCCATGCGAAAACGCGCCCATTGGATTTCCAGCCGCGCCAACCACGCTTGGACCGCCGCCACCGAAGCCAGATCACGCGCAACGTGCAGCCGGTGCGCATCCAGCACAAACGCGCCAATCTCGTCATCCAGGATAAAAAAAGCAACCAGTGCGCCCGCGTCGCCCAACCCGGCCCGCAACTGCGCCACATCCACAATTTCCGGCCCGCGCCCGGCGGCTGGCTCATGTTCTGATCGCCCGGTCCCCTCTGCGATCTCCCCTGCCTCACCAATAGCAGCATCCCCGCGCAGAGCAGCGCGCAAGCGCACCCGGCGGATCGATTGTTCCAGCGCGACCACCGCCGCCGATGCCGAACCGCGCTCGGTGCTGCCGCTGTTGCCCTCTAACAGCCGGTTATAGAGCGCATCCAAATCGGCCTGCAATGCCGCCAATTCCTGGCGGTCGGCGTCGCCAATCGCAATTTGCCGCTGCACCAGCCCCTGCAACAACTCCACCAACACCCGCGACTGCGTACGTTCTACCACCTGAAACGCGGCCAGGTCATCGTTTTCGCCCCCACGCGCCAGATAGAGCCGCAACAAATCGGCATAGACTGCGGTTTTGTCCTGCAAAAACGAAGTGCGCAACGCCTCCTGCGCCACACTGCCGCGCAAAGTCTCCAATGTCTCTACCGCGGCCAGCAGCAAAGTTTCCGCCGCCGCAAAATCACCGCCATCCAACGCCAGTCGCCCGGCCCGCGCGTCGATACGATAGCCCAGATAGGGCAGATCCAACTCGCCCACCACGCGGCGTGCGGTTGCCAGCCATTGCCCGGCTTGCGCCGCGTCATCCGGGCTGAGATCTGCCAGGCGCAGGGCCGCATAGGCCTGTTGCACCCGCCATTCGCTGTCTGCTACCAGCGACCACGCGCGCTGGGCCATCGCCTGCGCACCCGGCAGATCGTCCTGGGCCTGCAAAAGCGCGGCCTGCTCCAGGTGCACACTGGAAAGCAGCGGTCGATTTTCAATATCGGCGAACAATTCCGCGGCCTGGGCCAATGCACTGCCCGCTTCAGCAGTGCGTTCTGTGCGCGCCAACGCCGCGCCCAGCCCCCACAATACCCAACCGTGCTGGTGGCGCATCTCCAGCGTAGTCGCCAGTCCCTGAGCCGCCCCATACATCTCCAGAGACTCATCGAGCAGGTTCAACGCCAGATAGGCATCTCCCAATTTGCGCGTCACAATCAACAGATCCGCAGCCGCGGGAAAGCCCAGCAACACCGTGCGCGCCGCTTCCAGAGTCTGCAAAGCCTGCCCATAGTCGCCCAGCAGCAGCCAGGCTTCACCCAGATTTGCCAACGATTGCGCGCGCAACACAGGCAAATCGGCCTGCGCGCGCGCGTCTGCCGCCGCCTCAAACCGGGCAATAGCCTCGCGCACCCGTCCCAGATAAAGCAGCGTGACCCCGCGATTGTTGGTCACCACGGCTTCGCGCTCGGCCATGTCCATCGCGGCATAGTGTTCCTCGGCCGCGGCATAGGCATCCAGCGCCGCGTCGAAACGGCCAATCTGGCTGAAGCAGATGCCCAGATTGGCCTGCACCCCCGCCGCCATTGCCCGCGCCTGGGCCGCGCCTTCGCCCTCTGCGGTCAACTGGGGGGCCAGTCCTGCCAGCGCGCGTTCGCCGGCAGCCACCGCCTCGGCATGTCGCCCCATCTCGCCCAATACATTCATCAGCCCCAAATTGGTGCGCAACGCGCCACCCTGGTCGCCTTGCGCTTCAAAACCGGCGCGGGCTTCCTCGATCAAAGCATACGCCGTGGGAAATTCGCCGTTCATCGCATGGGTCTGCGCCTGAAAATAGCACGCCAGGGGCACGACTTCCGCCGCCCCGGCTTCGGGCGCGACCGCCGCGCAAATCTGCGCCACGCGGCGACTCAATTGGGGATTTTGCCCCACATGCGCCTGGGCATAGGCCAGCAGCGCGCGCAGCCCCCCAGCAGAATCGAGGTTCGCAGCCCGCAAGGCCGCGACCTGTTCGCCTACCGTTGCAGCCGCCGTCGCGGGCGTACAGATTGCCGCGACCAGTTCGGCATCAATTTCGGGCAGGTTCCCGGCAGCATCCGGCGGCGTAGTCATTCGGCAGCCGTATCCAGACCGGCATCCAAATAGATTGGGACCGCGGGCAGCACCCACTCATAGGCGGCACCACTCACCACCACATCATATTGGCCGGGCGCCAGCCCTTCTACAATAAATTCGCCCAGTTCGTCGCTTTCCACCCACGCCGCTTCTGTGTCGTTCACAGCAAACTGCACAGCATGGGGCGCGATAGAACCCTCGATCCCGTTCTCTAGCGGAAAAATCTGGCCGTGGACTGTCAGCCGGGCCGATGTCGCCTGTGCCGCGTGCGCATCGCCGAGAATCGAAAACGCGATATCGCCCTGGGGCGTGGAATAGGCCAATTGTCGATGCCCCGCGCCACCCCCCCGCGCCCCCGCGGGCAAAGCCTGGGCGCGACTATCCAGGGTGAGCGCAGCCACCAGACGTTCTACCCATGCGCCCAGACCTGCACCCAGCGGCTGGGCGGGAAGCGTGCGCGCCTGGGTTGCGGCCCGGTGCAGACGGAATTGTGCGCGCAATTGTGCTTGCAACGCGGGCGGCGGATCCACCAGCGTCACCGTCTGCGCCACCTGCAAGAATTCGCGAATCCAGGCAACCTGGGTCTGCAAATCCGCGTCCTGGGCCACGGCCTCGGCAATGGTTGCCGCGCGTGTCGCATCCACGCGACCCTCCGCCCATTCAACCAGGTCTGCAAATTCCACTGCGTCATTATGTGCCATTGGGATGTACCATTGCTCTCGTTGCCATCTGTCCCGCTGCCAATTCCTGCTGCCAATTCCTGCTGCTCTTGGGCCAACAACGGTTATCGGCCAAATTTACCTGCAAAGATCATGGAAAACGGTTCTGCATTCTGAATCATACCGAACCAGCATTCCGCACGCCGATTGTGTACGATATCTACTCTTTCTATACGCTTCGCCCACGCAAAAAATACACGAAGTGCCTATCTTTGTAAGAATTCCCGCAATTTTTCCAGACAGCGCGCCCGCGTCGGGCCAATACTGCCCACCTTAATCGCCAGCTGAGCGGCAATCTGGTCATAGCTTGGCTCATCGGGATCGAAATAGAGCAACGTCAGTAGGTCTCGACAGCGCGCCTGCAAATGCACCATGCCACTCTGAATCCACTCCATTTGCTCCCAGCGCGTCTGCCAATCGACAGTCGAGCGCCACATCAGGTTGGCTTCCGGCCCGGCTGCGGCCGCTGCGCCCGTCGCGCTTGGGGGTGCCAGTGTTGTGTCCAAATCTTCATGGGGCACCTCGCGCCGCCGTCGCTGCACCATGCGCCAGGTCTGGCGGCGCGCCACGGTTGCCAACCATCCACCCAGATTGCTATCGGGGCGCAGATCGCGAATGGATTCTAATAGATAGGTGAAGGTGAGTTGGGCAATATCTGCGGCGTCGGCAGCCGAAAGCCCATAGTTAAGCGGAATCGAATAGACCAGCCGCTCATAGCGGGTGACCAACGTTTGCCACGCCAACTCATCCCCTTGCCCACAGGCATGAATCAACTCCTGTTCAGATTGCATCGTCGCTTCATCCGCCATATACCCGCCCTGTATCCACTATGCCTATGCCATGCTCTGCAATAATGCGGCGACGCCTATCCACCGCGTCGCCAGCCTTTTACTATTTTGCACAATATTTCATAAACAAAGTAACCGCATCATCCCGCGAAATCTGAAAGCACGAATCCGAACATTTAATTGCTTTTTGAATAGATTTCGCCTCAATAACTGACGAAACTTGCCAATTCAGCCTGCCACTCGTGTAAACAATGTTGCCATATCCCAATTTATATCCCAATCCGCCACATTTTGCGCTTGGACACCATTTTCGTTATCGTCTATAATGTGGGTCAGAATGGGTTGAAGTGGGGCAAAAACACTACTTTTTCCCTGGTTTGGCACCCAATTCCCTATGGATTTCAGGTTTTTACAGAACGCACGTTCTAAATTTGGGTAATTTGGGATATCGACAGCGCAGCAACAGACAGCACGATCCTGGCAGTACGCTTGTTATTCCATAACAGACAGCTTGCAGGTTCAATCACAGCCAGCAACGGTTGACCGGTACCGCAAATGCGCCCGGTGGACACAGCAGAGAGATAAGCCACTGTGTTTTTAGGTGAGTTTGGGCACAGCCTGGATAGCAAAGGCCGCGTCACCATACCCGCAAAATTTCGCGACCAACTCGCACCGGGCCTGGTGGTTACGCGCAGCCCGCTGGATCGCTGTCTACTGTTGATGCCGCAATCGAAGTGGGATGATGTGGCGGCAACCATCAGCGCGCTGCCCCTGGCAGATGCCCGTTCGGCCCTGTTGCGCCGCGCAATTTTCAGCGCCGCCGAAGATCTCAAACCCGACAAACAAGGTCGCATTCTCATCAGTCAGAGACTGCGGGAATATGCCCAAATCGAGACCGAACTCATCATCGCCGGTGTCAATACATTTGTAGAGTTGTGGAATCCGGCCGCGTGGGATCAGAAGGTGATCCAGCAACTGGAAGCCGGCGACCTGGATACAGACTTGTTTGCTGCGCTCAATGTCTGATTCGCCACCGGATTCGCCGCTCGCCCATTCAGCCGGCTCTGAATCGAGCAACGCACAGCCTGCGGCGGGTCACATTCCGGTTTTGTTGCCAGAGGTGATTGCCGCGTTGGACATCCGCCCCGGTGGCAAATACATCGACGGCACGCTAGGCGGCGGCGGGCATACCCAGGCGATTCTGGAAGCCGCCGGCCCGACGGGCAAAGTGTTGGGGCTAGATGCCGACCCGGCAGCCCTGACCCGTGTGGCAACCCGGCTGGAAGGCCCCATGCAAGATGGGCGACTGCTGATGCGCCACGCCAATTTCGAGCATATGGCGCAGGTGGCCCAGGCACTGGATTTCGTGCCGGTCGATGGCATCTTGCTGGACCTGGGCGTGAGCAGCTATCAATTTGATACACCGGCCCGCGGCTTTTCGCTCATGCACGATGGCCCGCTGGATATGCGTATGAATCCCGAAGCGGAGTTGACCGCCGCGCACATTGTCAACCATTGGCGCGAAGACGAAATTGCCGATGTGATCTATGAATATGGCGAAGAGCGCCGCAGTCGGCGCATTGCCCGGGCGATTGTGCGCCGCCGCCCCTTTGCCACCACAGCCGAACTGGCCGAGGCCGTGAGCCAGGCCGTGGGTGGGCGCAAACACGGCAGCCCCGGTGCCCGCATCCACCCTGCGACGCGCGTCTTTCAGGCTTTGCGCATCGCGGTCAATCAGGAATTGGATCAACTGCGCGCGACGCTGCCGCAATGTCTGGATCTGCTTACAGCAGGCGGACGCCTGGCCGTCATCAGCTTTCACAGCCTGGAAGACCGCATTGTGAAACAGTGGATGCAACAGGAAAGTCGCACCTTTATTCCCGATGCGGCACATCCCTTTGGCGGCACAGAACAGGCGGCTCGTCTCCAAATCATGACGCGTAAGCCTTTGACGGCCAGCGCCGAAGAAGTCCAGGCCAATCCACGCAGCCGGTCGGCAAAATTGCGGGTGGCCGCCCGCCTGTAACAACGCCAACAAGTTGCACCAATCGCGCCTTCAGGCACGCACGACGGGCGCACACGGCCAGCACGCAGGGCAAGCACACCAGAACTTCAATCACGACCGCTCAATTAGCAGGTTTAGATGGGAAACACGATGCATTCATCCGGTCTGCAATCTTCCAGCCGACAGGCGGCACGCCTGCCCGCGACAGGCGGCAGCGCGCCACAATATAACGCCACACAGTATACCGCCACACGCCTGGTCTCGGCCCAGCTTCTATCGGGCAACGAACCCGCCACCCTGGCGCGGGCAGTGGGCGGTTTTGCGCTAGACGGCGCACACAACGACGACCCTGCCCAGGGACCTCTGCACAGGCGACGCAATCGCCTGGAGCGTATGGTAGAGGGCATGGAGCGCGCCCTGCCCCTGCCTACCAGCCCGCGTGGCTATTTGCTCTATCTCTGCTGGCTGGTCCTGATCGTAGGCGGCATGGGCATCCTGACGCTGATGTCTGCCCAGATCATGCAAGCGCGCATGGAGCTGCGCACATTGCGCGCCGAACACACTTTGATCCAACAGCGCAACAGCGAATTGGTCTGGCTGATTGCCCGCGAGACAAACCTGGAACGAGTGCGCCGCCGTCTCGCCGGCAAAGGCTATATCGCGGCGGGCGACCTGGACTATGACATGCAATATGTGGTCCTGGACCAACCCAATGCAGACGCCTCTGGATCAGACACCCCGCGTCTGGTAGATTCGCTGGAAACCCCCGCCTCACTGGCGGCAACCGTCAATCCCGATCTGCTGAACCTGGATACCCAGACCGCAGCCGCGCCAGACCTTAACTCTCTGGATAACTCTCTGGACGCGACCGAAATGGCCCAGGCTCCCAGCGTGCCCACCACTGCTATAGATGCACCCTCGGCCACCGGCGCAAACCTGGAAGCCACGCACCCAGACGCGACCTCCTGGACGGCGGCCTTGGGCGAAGGAATCGGACGCTGGGAAATGCTCTTTCTCAACAGCCGCCCGGAACGCCCCGCGGCCGCGCTGCGTTCTCCAGAACTGGGCGCACCCCGCACCGGCAAAGGGTCATGGCAAACCTGGTGGGAAGATCTGTCCACCTGGTCATCCGAAGAGCTGGCAGGGTTGAGCAATGCACTCTCGTGGGGCAACGACTAACCCATTCATGGGCAGATTATTGATGAGCATCACAGGCAATCCGTGGCAGAACAGAACCGGCACACCATGACACGCCATCTGGGCGAACAACCATCCAGGCGCAGCCCCGTCTCCTCACCTACCAGCAATCCCGCCGGCACACCAGTCGCCGCGCCCACAGACGGGCGCATGGCGGACGCGCCCAATATGTGGCAGCAAGAGCAATCGCGCT
>JBBDIO010000041.1:0-8029 GCA_040880365.1 Litorilinea sp. | reverse complement strand
ATTCTACAAAGCGAAACAGATTGCTGGATTCCAGAGCCGTCTGGCGGTCGGCGGCGGCGCGCACTTCGCCCGCACCGGCTGAATTGCTCTGCGCCGCAACGTGGACGATTTCCAGTTCGGGCCAATAGTGGATCAGCGTCAGTCCCTGGGCGGCGAGATAGGCTTCGACCTGCTCCAGATCAGCGCCGGGTTGCAGACCCATGAGCATGGAATCGGGATTGTATAGAGCCGCAGTCGAATCCGCGCCGGGTGTGACGGTGGCGA
Source organism: Litorilinea sp. (assembly GCA_040880365.1). Taxonomy (GTDB): domain Bacteria; phylum Chloroflexota; class Anaerolineae; order Caldilineales; family Caldilineaceae; genus JBBDIO01. The sequence continues at coordinate 7,765 of JBBDIO010000041.1, read as the reverse complement.
CGGTATCCTGGGCGTGGGCCGGGATGAAGCCGACCAGCAGATACCCAACTGCCAGCAAACAGGCCAGCAGACGCGTTAACCGGCGTTGCTGGGCTGCAATTGTGTGCAGGGGAAGGCAATGGTTGAAAGTTGAAAATCTCGAATTCAGCATTGTTACTATTATATAGGCCAGGTCGGCGCCGGTCGAACAGACGATCTCCGGCATACAGATCGATTGGTGACGCAAAATTTACTTTCCAAGTGTAGTAACTGTTCTCAGGGTACGCATGTTCCCGGTATGGCGCTGTGCACTGGCGCACAGATGTAGCGGGTATGCATCCACAAAGTTGAGCAGGTGTGACAGAGTAGCCCTGTGTCCTGCGGCTGGCTGGGCATTCGGTTTGTGTACACAGTCGGGTGCGCAGGCCAAAACGTGGGGGGATTCAATGTGCAGGTCGTGTGGGCGCGATAGGGTTGCCGCGATAGGGTTGCCGCCCACGAGTCGGGCAGGATTGTATGTTAAAATGGACGGAGAAAGCAAGCTGGGCGGGGTGGGTATTGGGACATTCACCCGATAGGCACTCGCGCGGCAGGCCCACGGCAGAGTGGCAGTTCAAGGAGAAGTTGATACGATGCGACGTCCCGCGGATATGCGGTCTACGGTTCCAATGGAACGATTTGAAGAATTGGTCGAAGAGGCGCTGGAGCAAATTCCCGACACACTCTGGGATCATGTGGACAATCTTGCCGTGACAGTGGAAGAATGGCCTACGCCCAACCAGCTGGATAGTCTGGGCACATTTCACGGGAATCTGTTGCTGGGGTTGTATGAAGGCGTTCCGTTGACAGCGCGCACGCGTGGCTATGGCATGGTGCCGCCGGATCGCATTACCATCTTTCGCCAGTCGATTTTGCGCGTGTGTCGTCCTAACGACGAAGCAGACATCCGTGAGCAGGTGCGCCACACGGTCGTTCACGAGCTTGCACATCACTTTGGGATTAGTGACGAACGGTTGGTGGAACTGGGCGCCTACTAGGCACTTCAGAACACGAGTGAAGGTGCCGCGCGCCAACAGTTGTCGCTGTGGAAATGGACATCATGCAGAAATGTGGAAGATTATGATAAGAATACTTTGGCAGCAGATGTGGCGGCGGCTCTGGATGCTGATCTTGCCCGCGTTGCTGGTGGGGGCCTGTACGATGCCCAATGTACCGGGTATGCCGGAGCTTTCCGACATGCCCGAAATACCCGATCTGACCCGTCTGACCGATATTCCCGGCATTCCCCGCGAGCTGGCAGATGTGCCGAATTTGCTGCAAGAGCTGGGATTGGGTGATCTCGCCAATCTGGAAGATCTGCCGGGCCTGGATACGTTGCCCTTCTTGCGCAGTGAACCGGGCGCGCTGGTATTGCGGGGTCCGGTGGAGCGCGGGGTGCAGGTAGGCGAACGGATACCCGGCACCGATATTGTGCTGCAGGGGATCACCGAAGAGGGCGCCGTCTTTGAAATTGCCGGGATGCGTAGTGTGCGTACCTATGCCGATTCGCTGGATTTCGACGGCGACTGGCCCGGCGTGCCGGGCGTTTCCTACAATTTGCGTCTGCGTCTGTATCAGATCAGCCGCGACCGCGTGCGCGCCGCGGGTGTGCACCAGGTTGGGATCCTCAATGTAGCGCCGGTGGTGGGCGGCGCCCAGCCGGGCACGCCTGCGGGCCAGGAATTGAGCTTTCCTTCGACGTGGGGTCTTGCGCCGGGTGCCGCCATCCCCGGAACAACTTTTACCTATGTAGGGGTACATGAACGGGGCGCGGAAATCGGCGGTCTGGGCGAAGGGATCTACCCGTATCACAAGCTTGGTGACAGCGTGCGCTGGCACGGTCAACTGCGCCCGGATATTGCCGCAGATTATCAGCTGCGGATGCTGGCCTATGGGGCAGATTCGGCGCGCGTCGGTGGCATTGTGACCATCTATCTGCCTGCGCCTTGACGGGGACGCGATCACAGATTGGACAGGTCGAAGGTGCAGGCCAAAAGTGCAGTGTGAAAGCGTGGCCCGGTTGATGGGGGTCTTTGACGCGGGGTAGCAGGAAGCGAATCGACACAGCTATGGCGAATGACATCTGGCGCACAACACTTAGCAGCCATTTGCAGACCATTCAGTCGCATTACTACAACATAACGGATTCCGAGTCGTGGCCGGTGGCCGGTTTGCTGGTGCTATTAGATAGCCACGGACATCCGGTGCGCAGCGAATTGCATCTCTACGAAGACCTGCCCAGCCACATACAAGAGGCCGCCGTGCGCCAGTCGCGTTTGGTCTTGCAGGAACGTTATTTCGGGGCAGATTCTGTACCCTTGCGCATTTTGCATACTGCACAGATGCGGGAAGCCATGCAGGTGCGGTTGACGCAAGCGCAACCAGAAGCGCGCACATCCGTGCGGCCTATGCCCTGGCAGGGTGTGGTGGTGGCAGGCATTTTTGTGGCGTTGGTGCTAGTGGTGTGGGGCAGCTTTTCCTGGTTGCGCCCGACGAATTCGACGGACACGCCTGCGTCGCCTAGCGCGGGCCTGGATAGCAGTGGGGAAGTTGCCAATCTCGCCGCCGTCCCCGCGGGCGAAACGGAAGGCGACACGTCTGTAGCCGATATCGCAGCCGGTGATACGCCTGCGGGCGAGCTGACTGCGCCCGCGAGTGTGCAGGCCGTGGAACCAGGCCAGCTTCCAGCCAGCCGCAATGCGCGCGCCGATATCCAGATCGGGATGCGCGTCCAGATTCTGCCGGGTTTCAGCCTGACTTTGCGCAGCGAGGCGGGCGCACGCGCGGGAGAAGCGGTGGGCTTTCTCACTGAAGAACAGCAGGTGGTTGTGGTAGGCGGGCCGCTTTTGACCCAGGGCGAAACCGATACGATTGTCTGGTGGTTGGTGGAACTGGATGACGGTACACAGGCGTGGGCCGCGGCCAATACTAGTCAGACGACGCTGTTGGTGCCTGTGGAATAATTGACGGAATAATTCAGGCATAATTCAGGCATCATCCACACTGTCCAGAGGAATCAGGCTCAGGATATCCGGGAAGAGGCTGAGCGCAATGGGTTCGCCTATGACGGGTAGCCGGGTGGGACTCAGGATGCCGTGCTCCAGGTCCATCTGATGGCTGGGCAAGTCAAAATATAAGCGGGTGGGAGTCGCCAGGCTGCTACCTTCGGCGCGGGGAACCGCGTTTTCTACACACACCGTAATGCGATAGTCTACCCCAAAGAAAACCGCAGATTCCAGGATTCCCCGCAAAATGATGCGGCGATTTGATGTCGCGTGAGAGAATGCTGCCGGGCCGGGTTCGGGCTGGGGCATTGTGGAAGCCAGGCGTGCCGATTCGGGACGGATTAGCAGTGCATGGTGGGTAGGCTCCCAACGGTCAGCAGATGCGTCTGTCACATTGGGGGGGAGGGGAAATACTCCCAACGCAGTCTGGAGCGCGCCGGTGGCGGTTTGGCCTGTGATAGGGATGAGATTGCGAAAGCCCAGAAAGCGGGCCACAAATTCGCTGGCAGGTGTGCGATAGACAGTTTCGGGCGCGGCGAGTTGCTCGATGTTGCCCTGGCGCATGATTGCCAGGCGGTCGCTCATGACCAGGGCTTCCTGCTGGTCGTGGGTGACGTAGATGGCGGTAAGCCCAATATCGCGCAGGATGGCGCGCAGTTCCTGGGCCAGGCTTTCGCGCAGATTGCGATCCAGACTGCCCAGGGGTTCATCCAGCATGAGTAAACGGGGATTGGGCGCGAGGCTGCGGGCGAGGGCCACCCGTTGGCGTTCGCCGCCGCTCAGCTCGAAGATGGTGCGCGCCCCATAGCCGGGCAGATTTACCAGTTCCAGCATTTCGTCCACGCGGGCCTGGATGGCTGCTGGTTTATCGTTGCGCATCCGCAAGCCAAATGCGATATTCTCGGCGACGGTTTGGTGCGGAAACAGCGCAAAATCCTGGAACATGAAGCCAAAATTGCGACGGTGGATGGGGATGCGCGTGAGATCGTGGCCGTCGAGCAAAATGGATCCGGTGTCCATGCTTTCCAGGCCGGCAATGATGCGCAGCAAGGTGGTTTTGCCACAGCCGCTCGGCCCCAGCAAGGCCAGCACTTCGCCGGGCATGATCTCCAGCGAGACCCCGCGCAGGGCGTGGATATCGGCGCCGAAGCGCTTGGCAACGTTGCGAATGGTCAACATGGAATTCACTTAAAACTCGCTTTCGTGGCCCAGGCGGAAGCGTTCGATCAGGATCAGACCCAGGCCGGTGACCGCCATGAGAATGGTGCTCATCGCCAGCGCCTGACCGTAGTTCAAAAGGCCCGGTTGGCCCAGGGCACGATAGATGACCACGGGCATGGTGGGCACATCGGGGCGACCGATGAGCAGCGTCGCGCCAAATTCGCCCAGACTGATGGTGAAAGCAAAGGTCGCGCCTACGATAGCCGCCTGACGCAGAATCGGCACGTCAATTTCTAGCCAGGTGCGCAGCGGCGACGCGCCTGCGACCTGGGCCGCTTCGCCCAGGCGTGGATCCAGGCCGCGCAGCGTGGGCAGAAAGGTGCGCACCACAAAGGGCGCGGCGATGAGGGTGTGGGCAATCGGCACCAGCCACACCGTCGCGCGCAGCGGCCCCATAGTGATGATATAGCCCAGCCCCAGTGTGACGGCGGACACCCCCAACGGCAATAGAAAAACCGGATCGAGCATCGCGGTGATCCAATCGCGGGGGCGCGCCAGCAAATAGGCGGTAATGATGCCCAGCACGAGGCTGAGCACGACGGTTGCCATGGCATAGAGGACCGAATTGCGGATCGCGATATAGGGCGCTACGAAAAAGGCGCTCTGGCGGCGATTGGCGCCCAACTCAGTGTAGAACTGGAGCGTGAAACCGTCGCCCCCCAGTGTGAAACTGCGCCAGGCCAACGCCACCAGCGGCGCGACGAGCAGTAGCACGCCGCCAACGACTGCGACTTGTAGCAGCACCGTGCCCAGGCGGGAAGGCGGGCGACTTTGGGTCACGCTGACGGGGCTGAGATCGAGCGGGCGCGCGGCGCGCGCCTGAATACGCGTGTAGAGCGCCATGACGGTGAAGGTCAACGCCAGTTGCACCAGCGCCAGAAACGCCGCGACCGGCAGATTGAACAGGCTGATGGCCTGGCGATAGATTTCGACCTCTAGCGTGGCAAAGCGCACCCCGCCCAGGATGAGAATTACGCCGAAACTGGTGAAGCAGAAGAGAAATACCAGCAGACCGGCGGCGGTGATACTGGGCAGCAGCAGGGGCAGCGTGACGCGCCGAAACTGTTGCCAGCGCGAAGCACCCAGCATGGCCGCGGCTTCTTCCAGGCGTGGGTTCAGGTTCGCCCAGAAGCCGCCCACCGTGCGCACGATGACGCTTACGTTGTAGAAGGCGTGTGCGAGCAGGATCATCCAGATGGTCTGCTGGATCTGGAGAGGGCGCGCCGTGAGATTGAACGCGGCTACCAGCCAATCGTTGACCAGACCGTTATTGCCCAGCAGCGCAGTGAACGCGGCGCCTACTACCACCGAAGGCATGACAAAGGGCACGGTGGTGAGCGCGCGCAAGAATGTTTTGCCGGGGAAACGATAGCGGGCAAAGAGCCAAGCGAGGGGCAGCCCGAATAGCAGCGTAAGCGCGGTGGATGCGGCTGCCTGCCAGATGGTGAACCAGATGACGCGCCAGAGAAACGGGCGGCTGATCAAATCCTGGATGGCCGCCCACCCGCCTTGTTCGGTATGGCCGGGATAGGGCACAAAACTGGTGCGCAAGATGGCGATCAGGGGCATGAAAAAAAAGCCGCCCAAGAATAGAAGGGGCAAGGCATAGAGTAGGTGGCGCAGGCGCAGTGCACGCAGGTTCATGGCGGAAAACATGGCAGCAATCCGTTGGGTGGCAAAGTTTCAAAGTAGAATCGTATGATCGAGATGATCCAATAGACCTCCCTATGCCCAGTGGCAGCCCGGTGCATAGGCGGGCTGCCACTGGGTGTGGGTGTGGTTTAGCGCAGCATGATGTCGGTCCAGGCGTTGATCCAGCGTTCGCGATTGGCTTCGATATCTGCATAGGGAAGCTCGGCGGGCTGGGCGGGCGTCTGTCCAAATTCCACAAAAACAGACGGCAACTCGGCATTCACATTGGCAGGATATACGAACATCTGCAACGGAATGTCTTCCTGGAAGGGCACGCTCAGCATGGCATCGACAAGCGCCTGGGCAAGTTCGGGTTGTTCGGTGCTCTTTAGGATGCCCACAAATTCAATCTGGCGAAAGGTGCCGCCAGGGGGTGAGATATTCACGCTGGCCGGCTCGGTGCGACCATCTGCCGCAAAAATTACATCGGCGGGGGGGCTGGTGCTATAGCTGACGACGAGCGGGCGGTCGCCCGTTCCCCCGGAGCCGACGGTGAAATGGTCGTAGTAGGCTTCGCTCCAGCCATCTGTGATCAAGGCATCATTGTCGCGCAATGCTTGCCAGAAATCCAGATAGCCGTCTTCGCCGAAATAGGCGATGGTGGTGAGCAGGAACGCCAGACCCGGTGACGACGTCGCGGGATTGGGCAGCACCAGCAGCCCCGCAAATTCGGGGCGGGTCAGGTCGTTGAGCGTGGTTGGCAGAGACAGGTTTTGCACGGCGAACCATTCCGCATCGGCGTTGATGTTGACGAACCCATAGTCTACAGGCAACAGGGTATGGTCGGGGTCAAGTTCCAGTTCGTCGGGGATTTCCGCCAACAGAGGCGAGGCATAGGGCTGGAAGATGTCGGCGTTGAGTGCCCGGCTCAGGAAGGTGTTATCCACACCGAAGAAGATGTCCGCCAGCGGCGCGTCGCGGCTCAGGATGAGCGTGTTCAATGCTTCGCCCGCGTCGCCCAGATCCAGGAACTGAAGCTCTACGTTGCGCTCGGCCTCGAAGTCGAGGATGATTTGCTCGCTGATGTTGAAGGAACTGTGGCTGGCGATGGTAAGCGTAGCCGGCTCGCTGCCGGTTTCTATCTGGGAGGGCTGAACTGGTGCACACGCACCAGTCAACAGCGCGCCCAGCACCATCCACAGCATAATCAGGGCGCGTGGTGTGCGTTTTGTTTGGCCTACATAGATTTGAATCATAGTAATTCCTTTGCACTTGTGAACAAAAAAGACTTTGCCGATCCGGGCAAAGTCTGCGCAAAGAAACGTTCGGCCTGTTCCCTCCGCTGGCATTACCCAGATCAGGTTCGCGGGTCGGTGACAGATGGGTCACCCTCTCAGCCTGGCGCATCCAAGCTCCCCGTATGTTGTCATAGCCGCCTGCGGTCATGCTGCGTGCATGTGGCTACGCTGAAACAGATATCAGTATACCGAAATTCGTGAGCGATATGCAAAAAGCGTACCTGCCCACGAAAGGGATTTTTTTTGGTTTGCAGATTCCGCTTGACGTCCGCCCGTTTCGGGCGTACACTGGCAACCTAGAGTCTGCTGTAATCCTTTCCGCCCAATCTTCATGATCCCCGGCCAAATTTTCGCGTGCTGCGTGCCTGGTTTGGCGCGCCCGTGCTTCTTTATTTACTCTTAGATGGTTTTTGATGGAGAAAGGGATATTCGATGCGTCGATTCTTGCCACTTGTGGGTGCTCTTGTACTGTTGCAACTGCTGATGGCGCTGCCTCTCCTTTGGCCCGGTGGCGCGGATGACGCGGCGGCCCAGGACGAAAGCGCGGAATCTGCCCCGGCGCTGGTTGCGCCTGCGGCCACACTGCTGGCC
>JBBDIO010000040.1:5272-8043 GCA_040880365.1 Litorilinea sp. | reverse complement strand
GCGTACACTTCGGCACCTGTATCATCTTTTGCCGTGGCAAAACGCAGACGAATCTGCCCGGCATGGGAGCCGCTCTGTATACGGTCAAATTCCACCAGTGTATGTTCGAAGCGGATGGTCCCGCCCGCCGCTTCAAATTCGCGGGCCAGCACCAGCGGCACCTGTTCAAATCCCTGATCAAAGCCCCGATATTGGGCATGTTGACCAAAGTCGCCCAGATACCAGGGCAAGGCTTCGGCCGCGTTCCAGTTGCAAAGTGGGCTGTTATAGCCGCCGGCATCCAGCAGCAGCTCGAAGGCTTCATTGCTCACCACCTGATAGAGCACATTCCAAAAGCCCTGGGCATAGAGCGGCGCACCGTTGAAGTGATAGTGTGCCTTCACTTCCTGCCACTGGGCCGGGGTCAGCCGGGTTGCGCCGGGAACAATCATCTCAATCGCGTCGGTGATGATCTGGCCGGGCGTTTTCCCCTGTTCCTGAAAGCGCAGGCGATAGGGCACTTTGGCGGGGTCGGCAAAATCGGCCCGACGCAGATGATGTCCGCGCAGGTAGTAGACATTTTCGGGGCCGCCCATAGCAAAAGGGTGGGTTGCGATCTGCAAACGTTCTACCAGATCGGTGATCAAGGGCTGCGTGGTGAGATAGCGCATCCCGCCCAATTCGGCCTTGAATACAGGAATCTCCGGTGGAGTCAGCGAGAGGAGCCGGCCACCGATGCGGTCGCTCATTTCAAAGAGTTCCACGCGCAGGGGGCGCGCCTGTTCCTCGGCGGGCAACAGGCCGCGCAATTCCTGGGGGGTGGCGTTGCTCAATCGCCAGCCGCTATAGATGCCCGAAACGCCGCCGCCGATGATCGCGACATCCAGAATCGGTGGGGTGTGGCTATCTCCGGTTAGACCAGCGCCGGCGCGGGCGTCTGCGCTTCCTGCTGCCATCACATTCTTCTCCCCTCACGGTTTGTGGATAAAACAGGCTGCTAACAACCCGGCTGTCTCACCCGGTCGCTTGGCCTCTGGCATATGACACTGGACCGCTTTGCCCAGATACAGAGATGCGGGCGCGCTGGACAAGATGCCACGCATCCCATATTATCACAGGACAGGTCTTCCCGGAACGCGTTGATTTTGGGGCTGGGGGAAGACTCTGCAACCTGTCGCCGCCACTCTGGAAATTTTGAAAATGTCGATAGCCACTGTTGAAACGTTTGTTGTGCGCCAAAAGCTGGATACCCCTTTCTATTTCTCCCAATGGGAATATGACCAGCGTGCGGTCTGTCTGGTGAAGGTGACCACGCAGGATGGTCAGTATGGATGGGGTGAAGGCTATGGCCCTGCCGAAGTGGTGGCCGCGGGCGTGCGTTTTCTGGCTCCGCATCTCATAGGACAGGACCCGCTGAAAACAGCCACGCTCTGGCAGATGCTCTATCGCCGCGCGCTGGATTTTGCGCGGCGGGGCGTATTGGCCGCGTCGCTCAGCGCGCTGGATATTGCCCTGTGGGATCTCAAAGGCAAGCTGCTGGATCAGCCCGTCTCTACGCTGCTGGGCGGACAGCGGCGCGACCGGGTGCCGGTCTACGCCACGGGTCTCTATTTCACGCATACGCCCGATTTGCCCGCGGCCCTGGCGCAAGAGGCGCAAGGCTATGTGGCGCAGGGCTTCCGCGCCATCAAGATGAAAGTGGGGCTGGGCATCGAAGCCGATGTGACTAATGTGCTGGCGGTGCGCGCCGCGATTGGCCCGCGCGTCGCGCTGATGATCGACGCCAACCACGCCTACAATCGCCGCGAGGCACTGGCTTTGGCCCAGCATCTGGAACCCGTGGGCATCGGCTGGTTCGAAGAGCCGCTTTCGCCCGAAGACTATGCCGGCTATGCCGAACTGCGCTTGCGGACCTCGATTCCGCTGGCGGGCGGCGAGTGTGAGTATTACGCGGCGGGCTTTCGCCATCTGGTCGAAGCGCCGTGTGTGGATATTGCTCAACCCGATCTCTGCGCGGCGGGTGGGCTGACCGAAGGCGCGCGCATTGCCGCGCTCTGCCATACCTTTGGCGTGGAGGTGACGCCCCACTGTTGGGGCACGGGCATTGCATTTGCCACGGGGCTGCACTTCACCAGCACGCTGGATACGCTGCCGGGGCGCATGATGCCGGCTGCGCCGCTTTTGGAGATGGATCGCAGCGAAAACCCTCTGCGCGATGAATTGACGCTGCCCCGCTTTGTGGTAGAGGATGGCGCGGTCGCGGTGCCCACACAGCCCGGCCTGGGCGTGGATGTGGATGCCGATTTGTTGCGCGATCTGACCCAGCCGGAAACGAACCAATAACATGCACTACGACGCTTTGACATTGGCCTGTATGGCCCACGAATTGCAGACGACGCTGGTCGATGGCCGGGTGCAGCAAGTGGTTTTGCCCAACGCCGAGAGTATTGGGCTGGAAGTCTATGCCGGGCGCGTGCGCCACAATCTGCTGATTTCGGCCCAGAACGGCGCGGCCTGGGTCTATTGTCCCAGCCAGAAGGCCCGGCGCGGTGTGGAAACAGAGACCCCCCTGTTGCAACTATTGCGCAAATATGTGCGCAATGCCCTGTTGACCCAGGTGCGCCAGCCCGACCCCACCGAACGCGTGCTGTGGCTGGATTTTACCCACCTGCAACACGGGGCCACTTCGCTGGTGGTGGAGCTGATTGGGCGACATCCCAACGTGCTGCTGCTGAATGCCCAGGGGCGGATTCTGCAATGTGTGCATCGGGTGCGCGGCCATGCTGGAAATC
>JBBDIO010000040.1:0-5172 GCA_040880365.1 Litorilinea sp. | reverse complement strand
GCGATCAGACCCGCGTCGATCAGGCCCACGTCGATCAGGCCACTGCAAACCCTGACCGCGCGCGCACGCTCATGCCCGGACGCGACTATGTGCCGCCCGCGCCCCAGGCCAAGCTTGCGCCCATTGACGATGGACAGGAAGACTATTACACCCGTCTGGAGCAGGCGTTGCAGGTGCCGGGCCAGCTGTGGAAAGCGCTGATCGCGGCGGTGGCGGGAGTCAGCCCCAGCCAGGCGCGCGAACTGGCGTGGCGGGCCACGGGCGACGTCCACGCGCTCGCGCAGGGCACACCCGTGTTGGCCGTGGTCCAGGCATTGCAGGCTTTGTGGGGGCCGCGAGAATCGGGAGACTGGTCGCCCGGCACGGTCCATGAAACGGGGACTGAATCCGGCCTGGAATCACACAATGCGCAGGCACGGGTGATTGGCTATGCGCCCTATGTGCTGCACTTTCGGGGCAGCTTCCAGCCTCAGCCCACGCTGAGCGCGGCCATTGAACTGGCGTTGGGACAGGCCGCCGATAGCGTCGCTGTAGCCCATAACGGCCCGGCTGTGGATGCTTATGCCGGGCTGCGCAAACAGGTCGCCGCCCAATTGCAGAAGGCGCGTCGGCGCGTGGAACGCCAACTGGCCGCGCTGGCCGCGGATGAACCGGCCCCCGGTGAGCCTGAACGCTTGCGTTCTCAGGCCGAGTGGCTGTTGGCGCTCCAGTCGCAGATTACGCGCGGCCAAACCGAATTGACCGTGGAAGTGGGGGTAGACGCGGGCATCGCTGGGGTGGACGCCGATGGCGTGTTGCGCATTCCCTTGCACGCGACCAAATCGCCCGTGGAGCAGGCGCAACAGCTTTTTAAGCAGGCCGGGAAATTTACCCGCGCCGCGCAGATTATCCCCCAGCGGCGCGCGCAGTTAGAGACTGATCTGGAATTTTTGGATCAGTTGGCGAGCGATTTGGCATTGGCCGAAAATCAGCCCGAAATTGCCACTGTGCAACAGGAACTGCGCGCTACCCGGCTGTTGCCGCCCACGGGCAAGCCCGCGCCCCGCGTGCAGGCGGCGGCAGAACCGCTGCGCTTCCTCAGCGCGCAGGGCTTCGAGGTGGTGGTGGGGCGCAATGCCCGCCAGAATGAGTTGGTGACCTTCAAAATCGCGCAGGCCGAGGACACCTGGCTGCACGCGCGCGCGGTGCCAGGCGCGCATGTGGTGATACGCAACGGCGGGCAGACGCTGGACTCCGAAACGGTGGTCTATGCGGCCCAGATTGCCGCCTATTATTCCCAGGCGCGCGGTGAACGCGCCGCCCCGGTCATCGTGACCCCGCGCAAGCATATCACCCGCGCGCCGGGCGGGCGCAAAGGGCAGGTTGTGGTGCGACAAGAGGAAACAGTGACCGTGCGCGGCGAATTGCCCACAGATGCACATGCAGAGGCAGATAAAGCGTAATCTGTAACCGGTATCTGTTGTGGGATATGTCTATTTTTGGGTTTTCGTGGGGTCAGCTTGGATGGGAACCGTGCCGCGCCGCTGTTTGCGCGTCTCTCTTTCGGCGCGCTGTGTAGCGTCGCGTTCAGTCTGCGCCAGCAGGCTGTCGATGAGCGCCCGCGCCGTCAGCAGAGATTCCCGGCGTGTAGCATAGAAGTGTTGCCAGAACTCTTCGGAAAGCCCCAGATCGCTGTGGCGCGCCTCCTCGACAAAGCCGGTGGCCCCTTCAAGCAGCCACGCCAGCGGATTGAACGCGCCAGGCCGTTGATCGGCGGCTTTGCGTCCCGGTGTGCCATATTCTGCCGTGCTATCCTGCTGCGCACCCTGTTGCCAGGAATTTTGGGCGGGCGGCCTTTGGGTGGGTGTATCTGTTGTGGCAGATGATGCTGTATCCTCCGCCAAGTCGGCAGGCGCAGACGTGGCGGGGCGCTTGCGCGAGGTAATCGGAATACTCTGCGATTGTTTGTCGTCTGATGACTTGGACATGATCGCGTCCTTTGGTGACAAATTACGCCTTCCCTGTGTGTTCTGCCATCACGCGCATCACATCATAATCCTGGCTGCCAAAGCGATATTTGTATTCTTCGTCGCCCTGCATAAAATCGAACACCCGCGTGCCCAGGGCAATGGCATATTGGATGGCATAGGCCAGCAGCACCCAACCGGGGCTGAGATGGGCGTGGGCATCGGGATCATAGCCCGAGTTATAGAGCAGAAAGCGGCGGTCATAGTCGAAGATAAGCAGCGCGGCGGCTTTTTCGCCGTTGAGCGTGAGAAAGCAGAGTCGCAGATAGCCGGCGGCATACATGCGCCGCGCCATGCCGTTGAAAAAGCGGCGCATCTCCGGCGTCATAAACTCGGCTTTATCTTCACGGCTCGCACGCTGCAAGACCGCAAAATCATCCATCTCCGCGTCCAGGTTGTGGCTCTCATCCACCACATAGAAGCCGACTTCCGTCTCGCGCTCGGCGCGCCGTTGTTTGCGGCGAATTTCGTGCCGCTGTTTCTTATCGACTTGTTCCTGGAGATAGGTTTCGTAGTGAGCGGGCAGAACAAACTGCGGGGCAACGTCTTCTTTGCTGATGGCGACCTGCAACCCGGCTTCTTCGAGCAGCGGCGGCAGATCGGTGTAGGTGAGGCTATCCTGGGGCAGGTTGCAGAGATCCAACACATCCCACGCCGGCGCCTCGTGGCTACACAACCAGGCCCGCAATGCGGCAAAGACCTCGCTTTCCCAGCCTTTGGCGGCGATGATATCCAGATAGTCGCTGACTTCGATACAGCCCACCAGATTTAATTTGCGCTTGCCTGCCCACTTGCCCTTTTCGGGGATCGCCAGATAGAGCGGAACAATGCCCACCAGCTCCTGGGTTTCAGGGTGGCGCAGGGCCACGATCCAGAGTTCGCCCGTGCCCAGATATTCCCACCAGGTGGTCTGCCATTCGTAGGTGAGAAAGACTGTGTTGAAACGGCTGCGCGCCAGCAAGGCATTCCATTCGCCTTCCAGCGCTTCAAAACCGTTGGGGATGCTGTCTGGCCCATAGACGGTCCAGTTCAACTGTTGGGGTTGTTTGCGTTCTCTATTTTCCTGCGTTGCCGGCGAATTGCCGGATAGGGATGGGTTGGCGCGTGTCGCCCCCGTCCCCGTTGCAGGCACAGAAGGGGCAGAATCGGTATATTCGGTATATATAGCATCGCCGCAGCCGGTCTGCTCGGCGCACAAATTTCCACTAGACATAGAATCTCCAAATGCATCAGGTATCAACAGCCGGTGGCAAACATTGCCCACAAGGCAGGCATAGTTTGCGCAACCTTATAAAACGCGCGCCAATCTCTCGGCACTATAACAAGTATAGCGTATGCCCGATTGATGTCCAAGTAGGCTAGCCCACTTCTGTTTGAATTTTCGTGTACATCCTGGCTGCGTTGGGCAAGATGGCGAGGCTGGACGGTAGATGCAGAAAACCCGCCGGGCGGCGGGTCTTCTGCAGACAAGACAGACAGTTTGGTATGGAGGGAGGTATAATAGCAAGATAATAAAATGTCAGGGGGGTATCAGCGATGTTGTTGTATAGTGCCCCTTGACAAGGACAACTATAACATACGTTTGGTGGTTTTTTACTGTCAGAGTTCTGACAAAACCTGTCAGAGGGGAACCTTACGACAGGTACGTGAAGCTCTTTGTCTATGCGCTCAATCGTCGCCAACTGGCTTGGCATCGCTTCCCAACCTACACAGTTCATGTCATTGATTTCGTTTACCAATAATCTTCACCAATCCCCATTTTTGTACAGATTAAATGTTCGCATTAAATGTTCGCATGAGGTAGTATATGACTTGTGATTGCCAAAATTCTTAACTCTACACTTAGGGAAATAACACATGCGATCGGTCGAAATTACACAAACCCTGCATGTCACAGATCGTGTAGCATGGCGTCAATGGCTAATGGATAACCATAAGGCTGCCCGTGAAATCTGGCTGGTATCTTACAAGGCTATAACCAAAAAACCGCGTATATCGTATCTGGATTCTGTTGAAGAAGCGCTTTGTTTTGGCTGGATCGATGGGATCGCAAAATCGCTGGATGCAGAAAGCACTGCACAACGCTTTACTCCACGACGCCCGAATAGTCACTGGACGGAACTGAACAAGGAGCGTGCCCGACGTTTGATTGCCCAGGGTTTAATGACAGAAGCCGGCTTTGCTGCCTTGCCAGACCTCTCACTCGAAGCATTCAGTATCCCCCCAGATATTCTCGAAGCGCTTCAGGCTGATTCGCAAATCTGGGCTAACTTTCAAGCTTTTCCGCCATTGTATCAGCGGATACGCATCAGTTACATCAACGAACAACGTCGTAATCCGACGGAGTTTGATAAGCGACTGCATTCCTTCCTCAAACGCACCCGTGAGAATAAAATGTTTGGACAGTGGCGCGATTAGCTGTGTCCTATGGCTTCTTTGTTCACACTGGCATTCTGCCCCCGCGTAGACGCTAATCGCCGCGCGCGACGACCGGGATATGGTTGGCGGGTATGCGCTGATAGCCCGGCGGCGGCGCGAGGGTGAAATGGGGCACTTCGTCGAGGCCCAGCGTTTGCGCCCGAAATTCAAAGAAATTCCAGGTGATGCGGCTGATGGTTTTCATGGTGCGGTTGCTGGTGAACCAGTCCATCCAGCCTGCGCGCCAGAGAAAAATGCTCAGGGTATAGGGTCCGCTGTGGCTCCAGATGAGTGCGACATCGCTGTGTGATTCTACGGCAAAGCCATGTTTGTGCAGAATCCATGTGTTATCGGGGCGCGGCAGCCCGGCCCAGGTCATTTGCTGGAATTCATCGTGGGTCATATAGAAAAGCACGGTTCTGCACTTTTCGGCGGATAGCTCGCCCGCAAAATAGTCCAGCATCGGCCCTTCGCCCTGGGCGCAGTAGAACAGATCGGCCAGAAATCGCCCCATTTCGCGCGGCGTGGTTTGCAGATTGGGGTCGGGGTGAGTATCCCAGGCCGACTGCTGATTGGCAGGCGTGGAAAGCGGGGCGACCGCGCCCTGTTCATCATAGCCGGTCTGCATATAGGTGCTGGTATAGCCCAGCGTATGCATAAACTCGGTGAAGCGGCGCGCGCCCAGGCGGCGATCCTGGTCGCCCAGATAGGCCAGCAGCAGATTGGCGGCATAGTTGTTGCTATCGCC
>JBBDIO010000039.1:0-8071 GCA_040880365.1 Litorilinea sp. | reverse complement strand
ATCTTCGGTGAGCCGTTCCAGCGCCGTGGGCAACAACACGGGGTGCGTAATCGAAAACCAGGCTTTGCCCACCGCGCCATTGGCATAGAGCGCGTCGATCTGTTTCAAAACACTGCCGCCCGCCATAATATCATCAATGATGATGGGGCGACGGCCTTCGATATCACCGACCACATGCGTGGTTTCGGTGGCAGAAAAGCTGGTGCGCCGTTTGTGCATCACCACCAGAGGCAAATTGAGCAATTCGGCATATTTCCCCGCCATGCTGGCGCGGCCCACATCGGGGCTGACAATCGCAGCATTGGCAAATTCGGGCTTGCGAAAATAATCGACCAACAGGGGCACCGCGCTCAGAGGATCCACCGGAATGTTAAAGAAACCCTGAATCGCCCGGCTGTGGATATCCACATAGATCACCCGCCGCGCGCCCATACATTCCAGCATATTCGCCACCACGCGTGCGCTGATCGCCTCGCGCCCCTGGGCCATCCGTTCCTGGCGCGCATAGGGGAAATAGGGGATCACCACCGAAATGCTGTGCGCGCTGGCCCGGCGAAAGGCATCCAGATAGAGCAACAGCTCGACCAGGTTATCGTTCACGGGTTCGGAACAGGGCTGGATGATAAAAATATCCTGATCGCGCACCACCTCATCCAGCATGACGTGGATTTCGGAATCGGGCAGCGGGCGCGTGGTGGCCTGTCCCAATCCCACACCCAGCAAATCGGCCACTTCGCGCGCCAAAGCGGGGTGCGCCGAGCCGGTGAATATGCGCAACGGATGGTATGAGTTTGGCATGATACAGATTTATCCGATCTCCATCTTAACAAGACTGTAGGCGTATGTTAGCATACTCCCCGATCTACAGAGAATTTCGGCGCGGATCGCCGCCATTCTCGCGGCAGCCGCCCCAGAGGGCGCGCCCGTTTGCATCAGCCATACAAGTAGACTGTGTTAAGCGGTTACGGAAAACAGGAAACGCCATGCAACAATTGCTCATCGCCACCCACAACCCCGGCAAAGTGCGCGAATATCGCGCGCTGCTCGCCGATCTGCCCCTGACCCTGCTTTCGCTGGACGAGGCGGGCATCACCGAAGACCTGGAAGAAACCGGCGACACCTTCACCGCCAATGCTGTACTGAAGGCCGAAGGCTATGCCGCGCGCAGCGGGCTTTGGACATGGGCCGATGACAGCGGGCTGGAAGTCGATGCGCTGGATGGCAGGCCCGGCGTCTACTCGGCGCGCTTTGGCGGCCCGGGGCTGGATGATGCCGCGCGCTATCGCTATTTGCTGGAACAGTTGCAGGCCGTGCCAGATCGCCCGCGCACCGCACGCTTTCGCTGTGTGGTGGCGCTGGCCTTGCCGCCTCACGCCATCCAGACCGCCCAGGGCGTGCTGGATGGCGAAATCACCGACACTCCCCAGGGTAGCCACGGCTTTGGCTATGATCCCATCTTCTATTTGCCCGCCCAGGGCATCACCCTCGCCCAGGCTGCGCCCGCGCTCAAGAACAAAATCAGCCACCGCGCCCAGGCCGCCACCGCGGCCAAAGCGCGCCTGCTGGCGTGCCTTGCCTGAACGGGCATACACGGGTTCGCCGGGCACACAGGCCTACATACAAGGCCGGGCGTTGTATAAACCGGCGAAACCGAGTACAATTTGAGCAGTAATCGGAAACGAGTAAACAGTGAGGCACGCGCATTGCAGATTACCCGATTTCCACTTACGCCGTTTCTGTTTCCCATCCGCGCACCCCAGGGTGAACTTGACTGTGCAAGCAGTGTCGGTCCATCCGTTTTCACGAGCAGGCAATGCAAAAACTGATTAACAATCCGGCGGAAGCTGCCACGGAAAGTCTGGAAGGCATGCAATTGGCCTATCCCGATCTTCTGCGCGTGCACTATCATCCCCATGTGGTCACACGTGCCGACGCGCCCGTTGCCGGCAAAGTCACGATCATCAGCGGCAGCGGCAGCGGGCACGAACCGCTCAATGTGGGCTATGTGGGGCGCGGCATGTTGGATGCCGCGTGTCCGGGCGCTATTTTCACCAGCCCCACGCCCGACCAGTATCTGGCCGCGCTGCGCAAAGTCTATGGAGATGCGGGCGCGCTGTTTGTGGTCAAAAACTTTATGGGGGGCGTGCTCAACACCGAAATCGCAATGGAACTGGCGGCAGAAACGGGCTACGATGTCGCCTCGGTGTTGATCCACGATGACGTGGCGCTGGACGATGTAAATAATCGGCGCGGGATGGGCGCGGCGGTCTTTGTGGAAAAAGTCGCGGGCGCCGCCGCCGAAGCCGGGCAGGATTTTGAACAGGTGCAACGCATTGCCCGCCGCGCCGCCACAGGCACGCGCAGCATGGGCGTGGCGCTCAGCAGTTGCACGCTGCCCAGCGTCGGACGCCCTACTTTTCAACTGCCGCGCGACTTTATCGAAATCGGTGTCGGCATTCACGGCGAACCGGGGCGCACCCGTGCGCCGTTGACCCAGGCCGACGACATCACCACGATGCTGGTCGAGCCGATTGTGGCCGAGCTTTCGTTGCGGCCCGGCAGCCAGGTGGTGGCAATGGTCAGCGGGCTGGGCGGCACGCCCATACAAGAACTATATATCGTCTATCGTTATCTGCACCAGTTTTTGGCCGCGCGCCAAATCCATGTCGTGCGGCGGTTAGTGGGCAATTATGTCACCAGTCTGGATATGGCGGGCTGCATTATTTCGCTGTTGGCGCTGGATGATACCCTGTTGAGTTTATGGGATGCGCCTGTCCACACACCGGCCCTGAAATGGTAGCGCGTGAAGGAATCATTGCAATGAATCACGAAATCACGTTGGAACAATTCCGACGTTGGCTTATTCTCTATGCACAGTTGATTGCCGAAGCGGAAACCCGGCTGACCGAGCTGGACGCCGCCATCGGCGATGCCGACCACGGCATCAACATGCAACGCGGCATGACCCGCGTCCACCGGCGCATGGAAGCCCTGGCACCCCCCGCCACTAATCCCGTAAACGACCGAGGCGCGGAGAGTGCCCCCTCACCAGCAGAGGGCGCGGGCGAGGCCGAGCAGATCGCCGATATTGGCACGCTGCTACGCCACGCCGCCATGACCCTGATTAGCAGCGTGGGAGGGGCCGCGGGGCCGCTCTATGGGGCGTTTTTCCTGTGGGCGGCAAAAAGCGTCGGTGCGGTCCACACGGCCGATCTGAATCAACTGGCCATCATGTTGCGCAGCGGTCTGGACGGCGTGCAGCAACGGGGCAAAGCCCAACCCGGCGAAAAGACCATGATCGACACGCTGGCGCCTGCGATTGACGCACTGGAAAAAGCCTGTGCCCAGGGTCTTTCGCTGGATGCGGCCCTGGCCCAGGCCGTTTCTGCCGCCGAAGCAGGCATGGAATCGACGGTTGCCATGCAAGCGCACAAGGGGCGCGCCAGCTATCTTGGCCCGCGGTCGATTGGACACCCGGATCCGGGAGCAGCCAGCGCGTTTCTGCTGGTCCGAGCCGCGGCGACGTGTCTGAGCAGCGACTATACAAAATTCGCGACTCCCACACAGCCAATCAACGATGGTGAGAGTGCACAGGTCCGGGCGACGACGGGCGCGGCCGCCGCCGCCGTCAGCGCCGCGGTGAAACCCATTCTGCGCGATCTGGGTCGCTAAGACGCCGCCATAAGACGCCACCCGACGTACTAACCAGGCTTACTACAGGGGGAGACGGCCATAGCCCTCGACGCTATGGCCCACGATCACATGGCCCAATACACCCAATACATCGGTGCGATTGATTCCGGGACCACGAGTACTCGCTTCATTCTGTTCGATGCCCGCGGCGAAATCGTGGCGGCGGATCAGCGCGAGCACGCCCAGATTTTCCCCCAGAGCGGCTGGGTCGAGCACGATGCCCAGGAAATCTGGGAGCGCACGCGCCAGGTCATCGGCGCTACGCTTGCCAAGGCCGAAGTTCAGTCCAACGAACTGGCCGCAATCGGTGTCACCAATCAGCGCGAAACCGTAGTGGTATGGGAAAGGGCGACCGGCAAACCCGTTCACAATGCTATTGTGTGGCAGGATACGCGCACGACAGACATTTGCCGCGCGCTGGAAGAAGCCGGTCACGCCGATCTGATCCGTCGCAAGACGGGGCTGCCCATTGCCACCTATTTTTCGGCCACCAAGCTGCGCTGGCTTTTTGACCACCAGCCCGAATTGGAAGCCGCGGCCCAACGCGGCGAACTCTGCTTTGGCACCGTCGATAGCTGGCTCATCTGGAATCTCACGGGCGGCAGCCATGTGACCGATGTGACCAACGCCAGCCGTACCATGCTCATGAATCTGGAAACGCTGGAATGGGACCCCGACTTGCTGGAACTTTTTGGCATTCCGCGCGCACTATTGCCCGAAATCCGCCCCAGCAGCGATCCTGCGGGCTATGGGCATACGGTGCCCACCGGCCCATTTCGCAGCAAATTGCCCGTCTGCGGCGCGCTGGGCGACCAGCAGGCCGCGACCGTCGGGCAGACCTGTTTCCACCCCGGCGAAGCCAAAAACACCTATGGCACGGGCTGTTTTATGCTGCTCAACACCGGCACGGAAATTGTCAACAGCCAGAATGGTCTGTTGACCACAGTCGCCTATCAGATGGGCGATCAACCGCCGGTCTATGCGCTGGAAGGGTCCATCGCGATGGCGGGCGCGACCATCCAGTGGCTGCGCGACAACTTGCAGCTCATCCGCGATGCGACCGAAACCGAGGCCATAGCCCAAAGCGTCGACGATACCGGGGGCTGCTATCTGGTGCCGGCCTTCAGCGGCCTCTTTGCGCCCTATTGGCGCAGCGATGCGCGCGGCGTAATTGTGGGCCTGACTCGCTATGTAAATCGGGCGCATATTGTGCGCGCCGCGCTGGAATCCATCTGCTATCAAACCCGCGAGGTACTCGAAGCCATGGAAGCCGACAGCGGTATCAGCCTGCGTGCCCTCAAGGTGGATGGCGGCGCAACCGTGAACAACTTTCTCATGCAACGCCAGGCCGATATTCTGGGCGCAAGTGTGATTCGCCCCAAAGTCGCCGAGACCACCAGCCTGGGCGCGGCCTATGCCGCCGGTCTGGCCGTCGGCTTCTGGCCCGATCTGGAAAGTCTGCGCGCCAACTGGCAGCAAGACCAGGCATGGCAACCTCACAGCGACGAAGACGCGCGCGCCGCGGGCTTTGCCGGTTGGAAGAAAGCGGTGCAACGTACCTTTGATTGGGCCTAGCCACATGATTGGGCCTGGCCGCATGTTGGGACCTGGCCCGGTGCGACAGCCATCGCACGCGCGCCACCCCCGCCACAATTCGGGGAAAACATGCCCATGATTGCATTGCTGCTTGTTTCGCACAGCTACCAAGTGGCCCAGGGCGTGCGCCAACTGGCGGCGCAGATGGCCCCGCCCGAACTCAGCATTCTGGCGGTGGGTGGCCTGCCCGAAGGCGATGGCTATGTGCTGGGCTGCGATGCCGCGGCGATTGCCGCCGCGCTGGAAACGGTCTGGACGCCCGCCGGGGTGTTGATTCTGGCAGATTTGGGCAGTTCGATCCTCAGCGCCGAGACCGCGCTGGAATTGGTGCCGCCGCATATGGCCGAAACTTGTTGGATTAGCAATGCGCCGCTGGTCGAAGGCGGGATCATTGCCGCGGTAGAAGCCGGGCTGGGACACGCCTTGGCAGATGTGAATCGAGCCGCCGAGGCCGCGGCCCATCTCATCAAAATCAACCGCGCGTGCGGGCCTTAATAACCGCCGGCATCCGAAGACAACAAAATTCAATCTGCGCATCTCTAAATTTTGCAATACGGTTTTACAATATGACTTGCGCTCAGTCCAGTATGTGTAGCCACAGGTGGGCACAGGAAGGGAGTTTTGCGTATCGAGCCAATGAGCCAGACGCTCTGCGTCAATGTCACCGTTAACCATCCACAAGGTTTGCATTTGCGCGTGGGCAAAGACCTGGTCCATGTCGCCAACCAGTTTACCGCGCAGATCGCCGCCCAGAATATCACCCGGCAATCACCCGTTGTCGATGCCAAAAGCATCTTGCAGTTGATGCAATTGCAGGCGCGCCAGGGCCACATTGTGCAGATCTCCGCGGCAGGCCCCGATGCCCAAGCCGCGCTGGATGCCATGTGCGCGCTATTGGAGACCGCAGATGCGACCTCTGCGCTTTGATGCTGTGCGTGCTTATGCTGTGCCCCCGGATGCTGGGCGCGGGCAAGCGGGGCGCGGGCCATGACCACGCGCCTGTTGGGTCTGCCCGCCGCGCCTGGCATCGGAATCGGTGCCATCGCCGTCTATCGCCCGGCCCTGCCTTCGCCCGCCACCACCGGCGTTGCCGTCAAATCGCCCCCCGAAGAGTGGCAGGCATTCACGGTCGCCGCGGCGCGCCTGGATGCAGAGCTGGAACACCAGGCCCAAAACGAGAATACACTGGTCGCCGAACTGTTTGCCGCACATCGGGTGATCCTCCAGGATCGCACACTGGTCGATGGCGTCCAGCGTTTCATTTATGAAGAAGGCGAATCGGCCCTGACCGCCACGCACAAGATCATCCACGAACTGACGGCCCTGTTCCGTTCGTTTGAAGATGAATACTTTGCCGGCCGTGCTGTCGATATTCAGGATTTGGGGCGA
Organism: Litorilinea sp.; assembly: GCA_040880365.1. Classification (GTDB taxonomy): domain Bacteria; phylum Chloroflexota; class Anaerolineae; order Caldilineales; family Caldilineaceae; genus JBBDIO01. The sequence continues at coordinate 1,393 of JBBDIO010000039.1, read as the reverse complement.
CGGCTCATGTCGCATTTGAGTCCGGCAGTGGGCTGGTCGCAGCTCAGCCATCTCGCGCCCCAGACGATTCTGCTGGCCTATGACCTCACCCCGTCGGAGCTGACGCTACTCGCGCAGGAACGCATCCAGGGCATCGGCCTGGCCTATAGCACGCCCACTGCACATTCGGCGATTCTGGCCCATAGCCTGGGCATTCCTATGGTCTGCACGCTAGGCGCGCGTATTCTGCAATTGCCGCCTGGCACATCCGCGGTGGTAGACGGGATCAACGGCCTGCTGTTGATTGAGCCGTCCGCCGCCGACGTAGCAGAGTATGCCCGGCGCAACGAAGGCTTGCACGCGGCCCAGATTTCGGCCCGCCGCGATGCCCACACGCCCGCGATAACCGGCGATGGTGTACCAGTGCCCATTTTCGCCAACGCCAACCGCCCCGCCGATGTGGAACAGGCGCGCGCCCACGGTGCAGATGGGATCGGGCTTTTGCGCACCGAGTATCTTTTTCTGGAACGCGCCCACCCGCCCACTGTAGAAGAACAAGCCGCGGTCTACCGCGAATTTGCACAGCAAATGCCGGGGCCATTTGTCGTACGCGCCCTGGACGCCGGGGGTGATAAACCCGTGCGCTACATCGACCATGAAGTCGAGGCCAACCCCTTTCTGGGCCTGCGCGGGATCCGCCTGCTATTGGAAAAGCCCGACCTGCTGCGCAATCAATATCACGCGCTGCAACTGGCATCCCTCCCCCCCGAAATGCCCACCAACAGGCCCACAGACACACCTATAGACACATCCACGGACATCGGCACGGATTTCCGTTTTTTGCTGCCCATGATCAGCACAGTGGACGAAATCGAAGCCATCCACGCGCTCCTGGAAGAAGCCAACTGCGCCCTGCCCCGGCTGCCCGTGGGCGCGATGATCGAAGTGCCCTCGGCCGCGCTGATTGCCGAAGCCATTGCCGAGCGCGTCGATTTTCTGAGTATCGGCACCAACGATCTGGCCCAATATACGCTGGCGAGTGACCGCACCAACAGCGCAGTGGCGCGCCTGGCAGACCCCCTGCACCCCGCCGTGCTCCGCCTGATTCAGCACACATGCCAGGCCGGGCAGCGCCACAACAAGCCGGTCGCGGTCTGCGGCGAAATTGCCGGCGACCCACTGGTCACGCCCCTCTTGTTGGGGTTGGGCGTTACCGCACTGAGCGCGCCTTTGCCCGATATTGCCCTCATCAAGGCGACGGTGCGCCGCCAGACGCTGGCCGCGTGTCGCCACCTGGCCCAGGCCGCGCTGGCTTGTGCGACCGCGGGCGAGGTACGGACTCTGCTGGAAAACTTTCAAGTGTGAGACGCCTCATGCAAACTCTGGAAACCGACATTCTGGTGATCGGCGGCGG
>JBBDIO010000038.1:0-8100 GCA_040880365.1 Litorilinea sp. | reverse complement strand
GGTCGCTCGAACAGGCTGAAAACAATATTGAAACGGCGCGCAACAACATCGAGCAACTGGGTGAAACCGTTCTGGACAGTGATGTCGCGTTGGCCGAACCCAATCTGCTGTTGGCCCAGGAAAATCTGGCAGAAGCCGAGCAAGGCCCTACGGTCGAAGAGATGGCCGCGGCCCAGGCTGCGGCGCAGGCGGCATGGGCACGCTATGAGGAATTGCAGGAACAGCCCACCCAGGCCCAGGTGAACCAGGCGTTGGCTTCTCTGCATCGCGCAGAGATCAACGTGGCGGCGGCCCAGCGCGAATACGACAAAATCGCGTGGCTGCCCGAATCATCGGCCTCGTCTGCCGCCGATGCGTTGCAGCGTGCCACCATCGACCTGGAAGCGGCCAAGGCCGCCTTTGATGAGGTGAACCGCCCCGCGCGTGAATCGGAATTGCAGGGCGCGTTGAGTTCCGCCCAGTCGGCCCAGGCAAATCTGAACAATCTGCGCCTGCTGCCCACCGCCGCCCAGATTGCCGACGCCGAAGCGCGTTTGGCCTCTGCCGAAGCCGCCTATGAACAGGCTTTGCTCGGCCCCAAAGAATCGGATATGCGCATCGGCGAGCTTTCGCTGCGCCAGGCCATGATCGGCCTGGAGCAGGCGCGCCTGAGTCTGGATAACGCCCAGGTTGTTGCGCCCATCGACGGCACCGTCATGAGCGTCGAAGTCGATCTGGGACAACAGGCCTCGGCGGGCACCGTTGTGGCGACGCTGGCCGATCCGCTGGATGTGCGGCTGGTGGTGAATGTGGAACAGCGCGATATCCGCATGGTCTCCATCGGCCAGGGTGTGGAAATTTCCATCTATGCGCTGCCCGATGCGGTCTTCCTGGGCGTGGTGGACAAGATTGCGCCCATCGCCGGATCGGGTACAGGCTTTGTCACCTTCCCGGTGATTATCGAGCTGGTAGACGGTCCGTTGGATCGGATCTTGCCGGGTATGACCGCGTCGGCTAGTTTCCTGCCCGATGGCGAGGCCGAAGCGACTCCTGCCACAGAAGAAAATGTTGCAGAAGAAGATGTTGCAGAAGAAGATGTCACCGGGGAAGAAGCCGCCGCCGATGACGCCGCGGAAGAAGATACCGCAGCCGATGACACAACGGGTGAAGAACCTGCTGCTGAAGACGCAACTGACGAAGAAACTGCTACTGAAGAAACTGCTACTGAAGAAACTGCTACTGAAGAAACTGCTGACGAGTCGGACGAAGACTGACAATTCGTCGGCACGGTTGTATTGTTTTTTGTCCCTTTGAAATAAATCAGAAGCTGTTTGTAACGCGGGCAGTCGGGCTGTAATCCCCGATTGCCCGTCCGCTCGCCAGATAACTGGTGCGGTACAGACACTCGTTTAGATTCGACAGGTCTTATGGATCAAGATGTTTATCGTATAGAGGATGAGGCGCAGCGCCTGCGCAACTTGTCGCCCCGTGAACAACGACGGGCGCGGCGAAATCGGGTGGCGGCGTTTGTCTTGACTTTTGCCGCAGTGGTCATTGGCGCGACTGCCGGTTGGGTGTGGATCAATCAGATGGGCTTTCCCGGCCCGGATGCGGATCAGTTGGCGGTCGAAACCACCGCCACCCCGCCCGCGGTGCAGGAGGGTGTTGTCGATGCAGCCGCCACAGAAGATATTGCAGAAGATAATACAGACAATATTGCAGACGGTGTGACCGACGCCGAAATCTCGGAATTAGCCGATGCGGAAATCACCGACGCGGAAATCACCGATGTGGTTGCCGACGGCGGATTCGAGGGAACGCTGCATAATGCGCTCGCCAATCGGGGACAGGCGATGGGCGCGGCGACCAGCGCGGCCCGAATTGAAGCCGTCTTGGCGGCGCGTGAGCCAACGCCCACGGCCACGCCTCTGCCCGCCGTAGCAAGTCGCGATGCGGTTGTCGCGCGCGGCGGTGCAGATCTCTGGCGCGCCGATGACCATGTGTTTCTCACGCACCTGGCCCAGGGTGTGCTGTTCCAGGTAGAGGCGCGCTCTGCCGATGGCGCATGGCTATTGGGCACGACGCCCGATGGCGAAAGCGGCTGGGTCGCGCTGGAAGATGTGATCGCGTTTGATACCGAACGCCTGCGCACCCAGACCGCGACCATTTTGCCTATGACGCCCACGCCCGTGGTGGCCCAGGTATTGTTCCCCACGGCGACGCCCGGTGCTTCCGGTGCTTCCGGCGGGGATGTCAGCCTCACCGTACCCCAAATGAGTGCACCGGAAAAGGGTGAAGAAGCCGCCGTCGCAGGCCCCATCGCGCGTATCAATCTGGTAGACGCGCGTCTGAACGTGCGCGCCGGCCCTGGCGCACAGCATATCATTGTGACCAAAGCGCACCCCGACGAGCAGTTCGCGGTGATGGGGCAATCGGCGCAAGGCGAATGGGTACAACTTGCCATTACCGATGTCGCAGGCGGCTTTGGATGGGCGGCCACCGAATATGTGGACATTCGCGGCACACTGGCCGATGTCCCCGTGAGCAATGCCGTCAGCAATGCCCCGGTCTATGTCGAGGGCGCGGAAAGTGAGCGGGTCAGTCAACAGCGGGCCGGCGCTTATCAGGCCGCGCCCGCGTCCCCGGCGGCCTATCACCCGGTAGTCCATGCGGACCCCGCCCCCGCTGCGCCTGCTGTCCACACGGGTGGACAAAGCAGCGGTCTGAGCGGCAAACTTGCCATCCAGGCAACCTGGGGCGGTGATATCTATCTCTATGAGTTTGCCACGGGAAATCTGCGGCTTCTCACCGGCGGCTTTGATCCGGCGTTCAGCCCCGATGGCACGCAGGTGGCGTTTACCCGTGCCGGCGGTGAGCATGGTCTCTATCTGATCAACAGCGACGGCACCAACGAGCGCATGATCTTCAATGGTCGCGAGTTGCTGCGTTCGCCCAAATGGAGCCCCGACGGCAATTGGATTGTCTTTGAACGGGCCGATGAATTTACCGACTGTCGCCATGTGCCCCGTTGCCCCAGCGATCAACAGCCCCGGCCCGGCTATCCCGAAGGCATCTTTCGCCAACCCATGTTGTCGCGGGTGGATGTGAACGGCCAGAATTATCGGGATCTGGGCGTGTTGCAATCGGCGCGTGCGCCCGATTGGAGCGACAACGGCATTGTCTACGCTTCGGCGGCAGGCATCCAGTTGACCAAAGACAAGCCCGATTTTGTGACCACGGAAGTCTTTTTCCAGATTCAGAAACAATATGAAATGGATCCCGCGTTGCAGCCGGGCGGCAATACGGTAGTCTTTCAACGGCGCGAAGCCAGCCACTGGGAAATCTACCGGGTGGATCTGGATGGCGGCAATCTGCGGGCGTTGACGCGCCCCGAATTTACGCTGGTGCGCCAGTTGCCCGCCAATGTGGCGACCGACTGGAGCCCCGATGGACGCCATATCGTCTTCCTGAGCAATCGCCAGCCCAATCACGAGGCGGGCGACTGGGCGATTTGGGTCATGGACGCCGACGGCAGCAACCAGCGCAAGCTGGATATCGATCTGCCCTTTACCTTTACTTATACCTATGTGGGCGAGCAGATGTTGAGCTGGAGTCGCTAGGCACATGATGACCGGCAATGTTTGTCACCGCAGGGGCAGTGACCTGTAATGTTCGTCACCGCAGGCGCAGTGACCGGCCGGACATGCGCTGGGCGTATATAGTATAATAACTGCATAAGCAATCGAATGGGCGAGGCGCGAGGTTGAGTGCCTCGCCCTTGCGTTATCTGCGCAGATTGACCCACTTGATGACTCACTTTATGTGCCGTGGCTTGCACGGAGTACAGGACTGGAACGATGACAAATTCTGAAATGCAGGGCAGTTCGCGGGTGCGGGTGGCGATGGTGGGCTGCGGGCGCATTGGCAAGGCCCATTTGCGCACCATGCTGCAAATGCAGGCAACCACCGAAGTGGTGGCTGTGTTGGAACCGTCGCCCGCGGCCTATGCCGACATTGCGCCGTTGTTCGATGCCGCGCAGCTTCCGGTACCCCCCAATTTCCCCACCCTGGAAGAGCTGTTGACGCGTCTGGGTTCCGAGCTGGACGCAGTGATGATCAATACGCCCCACGCCTATCACCACGATCAGGCCCAGGCGTGTATGGAGGCCGGTCTGGATGTGCTGTTGGAGAAACCTATGGTGATTTCGGGCGCAGAGGCCGAAAGCCTGATGGCGACGCGCGACCGCACCGGACGTCTGCTGGTGGTGGCCTTCCCCGGCAGCCTGTCGCCGCGGGTGCGCCATGCGGTAAGCCTGTTGCGCAGCGGCGATTTGGGACGTCTGCTCACAGTCAACGGTGAGGCGTGGGAACATTGGCGCGTGCCCAATATCGGCACCTGGCGGCAGGTTCCCGAAATCGCGGGCGGTGGCTTTTTCTTTGATACGGGCGCACATCTGCTCAACACGGTGGCCGATCTCACAGGCGAGGATTTTGTAGAAGTGGCGGCCTGGCTCGACAATCTGGATACACCCGTGGAGATCTTTGGCGTGGCAATGGCAAAACTGGCATCGGGCGCGCTGGTCACGTTCAATGTGTGCGGCGATACGGTTTCCCAGGCGCGCTCGCATATCCGGCTTTGTCTCACCGATGCCGTGATGGAGGTGGGCATCTGGGGCGAGAAACTGACCTTGCAGCGCACTCGCACTGATGCACCACTCGATGTGCCGGTCGCGCCCAGCCTGGGTGTGTGGGATCAGTTCCTGGCTGTGCGCGCGGGCAAGATGGCGAATCCGTGCCCGCCCGAAGTAGGTCTGCGCATGGCGCGGCTGTGGGATGCCATCCGCGCATCGGCGGCGCAGGGCGGACAGGCTGTGCAGGTGGCGGGCGCCCCGCGCATGGCATAACCGGCAATCTGCACGGTCATCCTGCAAGCCAATTGTCCGGTCAGACTCTGACTGGCGGCCTCTGACTGGCGGCAGGGGCGACCAACGATAACAAGGGATATTGCCAGAGGAGTAAGCGATTGTGATTCGAGCAGTCATCTTTGATGTGGGTGGGGTTTTGATTCGTACCGAGGACCGCGCACCACGGCGCGCGCTGGAACGCCATTTGGGGTTGGCCCCCGGCGAAGCCGAAGAATTGGTCTTTGGTGAACCCATGGGCACCCGCGCCCAACTGGGCGAAATCCCCGCGGCCACGCTGTGGGGCTGGGTGCAGCGCAAGCTGGCGCTGGACGCCGACGGGCTGGCGGCATTTTATGAACAGTTCTATGGCGGGGATCGGCTGGATCAGGATCTGGTGGATCTCATCCGCCACCTGCGCCCCCGCTATCAGACGGCTATTATCAGCAACGCTATGGACGACCTGCGCGACGTAGTCACTACGCTCTATCCTATGGCCGATGCCTTTGATCTGGTGGTCGGTTCGGCCTATGAGGGTATGATGAAACCCGATGCGCGCATTTTCGAACGCACGCTGAGCCGGTTGGATGTTGCGCCCCACGAAGCCGTCTTTGTCGATGACATGTTGCCCAACATCGAGGCCGCGCGCGCATTTGGCATGGTGGGCATTCACTATCAGCCGGGGCTGGATGTGGGCGCCGAGCTGCGCCTGCTGGGCGTGCAGCTGACCGAGGACGACGAGGTGGATGATGCAGACAGCACGGATGAAGATAGAACGGATGCAGACAGCACGGATCAAGACCGCCTGTAATCTGCAAGTGGCTTGTTCGACTATATTTGTTCGATGCAGTGCGTTTGCGCCAGCACCGCGCGATAGGCGCGCAGAATGTGGCCGGCAATGACGGGCCAGGCATAGGTTCGAGCATCCTGGCGGGCCTGCTCTCCCAGCCGCGTGCGCAAGGCCGGGTCGGTGAGCAGCTCGCGGATACATGCCGCCAGCGCCTGGGGATCGCGGGAGGGCACATGCCGCCCATTGCGATTGTCGCGCACCAAATGCGCCAGCCCGCCCACTTCCGACGCGATGACCGGCGTGCCCATCGCCATCGCTTCCAGCGCGACCATGCCAAAGCTCTCGTAGTGGGAGGGCATGATCACCATCTCGGCCGCGGCATAATAATCGGGCAGCACGTCTTGATCTTTTGCACCCAGAAATGTGACCAGATCGTGAATCCCCAATTGGCTGCGCAAGGCTTGCAGGCGCGCCATCTCCTCGTCCATATCTTCGGCCCAGGGATCGCCCCCCACAATCGCGACGCAGGTATGGGCCACCGACTCAGGATGATCGGCCTGTAAGATCGACATGGCGCGCAACAGCGTATCGATCCCCTTGAGCGGTTCGATGCGCCCCACATAGAGCAGATTGGCATCGCCACAGGGAATGCCTACCCGCGCTTTGGCGGCGGCAGGATCGATGGGGCGAAAGCGATTTAGGTCCACCCCCGGTGGGATGATGCGAATTTTTGTCTGCGCCGCCCCATAGAGGTCGATGAGCTGGTGTTCTTCGGCGCGCGTGGCGGCAATCAGACAGTCGGCGATTTCCACCACATGCGTTTCCCCCGCCAGGCGCGCGGGTGTGGCGCGATCGGCGTCGGTCTGGGCGATCTGATTTTTGAGGTGTCCCAGCGTGTGAAACATGTGGACAATGGGCGTGGTCTGCCAGGCGGCACGCAGTTTTTCGGCTACCAGCCCCGAAAGCCAATAGTGGCTGTGGATAAGGTTATAGGCAATGTTTTCGGCCTGGGCAAAGGCCAATACGCCCGCGGCAAACTCGTCCAGATGGTCGCCGATTTCGTGGAGGGGAATGGGGGATTCCGGCCCGGCCGGGATGTGGATCACACGGCAGCCATAGCCCAGATCGTGGCAGACACGCGGCTGGCAATCATCTTGCGAGCGCGTGAATACATCTACTTGCACGCCCTGTTGTCCCAGAAAATGGGCCAGATCGCGCACATAGACATTCATGCCCCCGGTTTTTTTACCGCCCATTAGAGCCAATGGGCAAGTGTGGACGCTGAGCATTGCCACATGGCGCACAGGCAAATCAAATGAAGTCGGCATCACCGAACTTTCCAGTCTTTATAGTTGGCAAACACATATTTGGGAAGCACGCGCGGCGTCTGTTCCCATTTTTATGTATTATAAAGCAAGCCGGGGCGAGAGATAGAGAGATTCAATCCATAAAATGCATCAATCAAAATGCACAAATCAGATGCGTGCAGAGAACACATGCTGAGAATTACATACCGAGAATTACATACCGTGAAGCAAGCGTATGCACAGACCCCAGATTGCCCAGATTTGACAGGTTGCTCCGCCGTTGTTAGAATCCGTGGCGGTATTGAGAATGAATCTCAATTGTTTCTCTGCACTACCGTCACTGTGCACCAACGCACGACTGGCCCGGTTTGCCGGATTTCCGCAACCGCGCGCCCAGTCATCATCAAAAGGATTCATAATATATGGACGTTTCCACTGATTGGAAAATCATCGCGCATAGCAAAATGATTCACAAACCGGGCTTGCGCGTGCGCGTGGGTATGCTGCTGGGAATGCTGCTGCTGCTGGCGGCGTGTTCTGGTGTCGAGGCTCCGTCGGCCACACAGTCGGCCACACCGGCGGCGGGTGAAGGGGATGTTGTCGAGCCGGAAGCCGCGGGCCTGGGTGAATCTCTGGACGCGACGTTGCCCACCCTCACGCGTCTGGCGCTCGCTCCCGACGCGCGTGTACAGGTGATCGCATCTACGAGCATCATCGCCGATATTGTGAAACAGGTCGGCGCGGACCGGGTAGAGGTGACTACGCTCATGCCGCCTGATACGGATCCCCACAGCTATACTGTGACCCCGCAGGATCTGCGGCTGCTCAACGACGCCGATGTCATCTTCGTCAACGGTCTGGGGCTGGAAGAATCTTTGCTGGCGCTTCTTTCCAATCTGGATCGCCCCGTCCCTATCGTGGGGGTTAATGTGGGGGTGGCGACGGTAGATAGTGCTGAAGCACACGAAGACGAACATGCCGATGAACACGCCGACGAACACGCCGATGAACATGCGGACGAACATGCGGACAAATATGCCGATGAACATGCAGACGAACATGCCGACGAGCACGCCGATGAGCACGCGGACGAACATGCGGATGAGCACGTTCACCTGGGTGC
>JBBDIO010000037.1:0-8110 GCA_040880365.1 Litorilinea sp. | reverse complement strand
CGCCAAAGCCAATGCCGCCCGATTCAATGGCAAAGACGGCAACCCCCACCGCGGGATCCAGATTGAGCAATTGGGAGACAGTGGTGAGGAGCGCGCCATACTGGTTCCAGGCATTGGCAAGCGCGCGCTCGGCCCAGAGTGCATTGGCTCCATCCAGCCGAATTTTCTGCTCGGCGGGCGGGGCAAGGGCCGCTTGACGCAGGTCGACCCGATCCTTGAGAAATTCACGGTCAAATTTCCCCTCGGTATCGTGGCGCACCACAAAGTCCGCCGCCACATAACCGCGCTGACCCAGGGCTTCGATATAAAGCCATTCGTCCACTTCTGCCAATACAGTGACCAGCGTCTCGTGGGGCAACTGCTGCAGGATGTGGTGCTGGGTCGTGGGGCCGGTGCGCAGATTCAATCCTGCCGTCGCGGTAATGCGCCCAATCCAGCGATTGACTTCGGCCAGCGCATTGCCCGGTTCCAATACCACGGGCGTAGCATCGGGATCGGGAAGCCGCACCCGATAATCGGCAGGCGGCGACAAGCGCAACGCGGCGCGGAAGTCATCAATGATGCCCGGACGCGTAGAGATCGCCCACTCCGGCTGGTCGGGAATCGCAGGCCAGCGGTAGAGAATCAGCGCCTGGATGGGCTGGCGCGCCGGGTCCTTGTTCCACTCGGCAATCTCCCGATAGGCACTCTGCACCCAGCCCACGTTGTTGCCGGGGTTCCAGCCCTGGTGGCGGGTAGTGGGGTCGGTTTCGGTGATGAAGACGGGCAGCCGCCGGAAGCGGTCGGGGATCGCATTCATATAATCGCGATAGGTGCGAAATTCGTTGCGCAGATGGCGATAGCCCGGCGTGACATGGATAAAATCGCCTGTGATCTGGCGCGGATCCAGGTCGTGGGTATAGGTGTGAATGGCAAAGCCATCACACGCATCTTCGGCCAGCTGGGCAAGGGTATCCGAAAAATAGCGGATCCAGTCGCCCTTCTCGTTGCCCGGATAGGTCGTGCGCGCGTTCCACGGGGCCGAACCGGCCACCAGCACCAGGTCATTGGCGTGGCCGTCCACACCGCGAATCGCCTGCCGGCAGAGGGCATAGGCCTGGGCATATTGTCCGGGCAAAATGGCTCGACCGTTGGGCCACTCCAGTTCGTGGTTGGGTTCGTTGCCGATAATCCAGATATGACAGCCCTGGCTGCGCGCCACAAAGCGGGCGCAGGCCGCGGCAAAATCGGCATAGCGTTCGGGCAGAGGCAACGTGCCCCCACTGCCATAGGCGTGGTTGATGCGCACCATCACGCCCAACCCCTGCGCGGCGAGCTTGCTAAAATCGGCGGGGGTGTTGCTGCCATCCAGCCCGATGGCCGCGAGTTCCAGCACCCACCCGCGCCGACCGGCTTGCAACATATGCGCTTCGCCCCCCGCTTCGTGCAGACCGTAGATGTAGGGGGGGAAATTTGTGCCTGTTTGTTCGCTCAATCGAATCGAGCCTCCTGTGTAGTGCCGTCCCTGCGAAGTGGGCAAGCCGATGCAAGAGTCAGACGAACAGTGAACGAATAATCGCGTCTATAATTTTGAAATTTCCGGGTGTAGTGCGGACGATGGAGAGGGATGAGGGCAACTGCGGAGTGTGACGGAGTGCAATGCGCGCAGAAAATAATTTACATTCAGCAATTATATCTGCCGAACATATATGCAGAATGTAATCAATTCTACAATTTACAACACGCGCAGATCATGCACACGTGCTACTAATGTAGACGGGAGACGGGGGCGGAAGTTACGTTAAATGGGCCGTAACTCAGGGAAAGCGCCGCCGCGCCTGTTCAATTTCGATGGCTTTGGCGGTGAAGCGGTAGAGCTTGGCGGGGCGGTGATCGCCTTCGCGCAGATTGCCGGTTTCTTCCAGCACATCGGCAGCCAGCATTTTGCGCCGAAAATTGCGCTTGTCGATGGGTTCATGCAACACGGTTTCGTAGACCTTTTGCAGCTCCGACAGGGTGAATTCTGTGGGCAATAGCAAAAAACCCAACGCCGTCCACTCCAACTTCCAGCGCAGGCGCTGGATGGCATATTGAAGCATACGCGCATGATCAAACGCAAGATCGGGCAGGCCGTAGACGTTCCACCAACGCACATCCGCGGCGTCATCGGCGCTGCGCAACTGCAAACGCTGCACTTGTTCGGCACTGAGCAGCGCAAAATAGGCAACCGAGATGACCCGCGTGCGCGGGTCGCGGTTGGGTGCGCCAAAAGTATAGAGCTGTTCCAGATAGATATCTGAAACGTTAGTTTCTTCCCACAGCTCGCGCAGGGCCGCGGCTTCCAGGTCTTCGTCGATCTCCACAAAACCGCCGGGCAAAGCCCAATGCTGGCCGAACGGCGGGCGCTTGCGACGAATCAGCAGCACTTTTAGCTGTTCGGCCTGGAATGTAAAGAGAATAATATCGACGGTGACCGAGGGGCGGGGGAAATCATAGCAAAAGCGCGCCGCGCCAGGCTGTTCTTCCCCTGCTGTGCCGTCCCCTGCTACATGATCCGCCACTGCATTCGTTGCGGCTGCATTCGTTGCAGATGTATCCGTTGCTGTCGGGCTGGCTGGCGCAGAATTGGACACACCGGCTGCGCCTGTAGGGGGCGAAGCGCACGGGGAGGAACCGGGAACAGAAGAACTGGGAGTGGCGGTGCGAGTATTTCGCATATTTGGAATGATGGAACCTTCGATAGTCGATGAAATTTGCATAACTTCGGTCACAAGTATCCTCTAAAAAAAGTCCTGGTCGAACTTCTGTAGCTCTCTGCTACAGAGCCTGGCGCACGCCGTATCTAGCCATGATGACTTGGCCATGATGACTGGGACGTGATGATTTAGCCATGATGACCCAGGCGCAACGCTTCAAACAGCCGCCGATAGAAGGCCGACGAGATAATGACTATCTGTAATAGTATCATGATTCCGGCAAATGCTGCGGATAGGGGCACGATTTGCCACTCGGCCAGAATCGGCAGAATGGGCGGCAAGGGCGCGCCGAGTTCGCCCGATACCCGAAACAGAGGCACAAAGAGGCGCGCCGCAAAGGTTCCACAGCCTGCGCCCAGAATCGCGCCAAACGCGGTGAGGATGGCATATTCCAACCCCACTTGCCCCACGATCTCGCTGCGCTTGAGACCAATCGCGCGCAACACCGAAAACTGATAGAGCCGTTCGTTGAGCGAGGCGTAGCTGTAGGTCAACAGTCCCAGAGCCGCCATGAGCGCGGCGGCAAAGAAACTCACCGAAAGCGTGCCAAAGACGCCCACCCGCTCCAGTTGCGCCTGCTCGGTAGTCAGCTGGGCATAGGTATCGCGCGCGTTCATCGTATCGACGCCGGTCACTTGTGGAATCTGCGTCAACACCTCTTGGCCCAGGGTGGGGTCATCCAGACGCAGCCAGATCGAGTGGGGCATGGTAATGCCGAAAAACGAAAAGATATGCTCCAGATTGCCAATGACCGTCACTTGCTCGGGATAGACGGTAGGAAAATGTTCGTAGACACCGGCAATCACAAATTGACTTTGCGTGCTGGCGCCGATATCGGCAATCACCAGCATACCGATGGTGTCGCCGATGCGCAGGTTGTGCTCGGTCAGAAAGTCCTGCGCGACTAAAACCGCTTCGGGCGAAGACGCCAGACGATTCATGAGCGAGTTGAGCGGTTCGCGGGCGAAATCGTGGCGATACCAGGCGGCGTGGGCGAAATCTACGCGATCAATCCCCATAAACCGCGCGCTGATCCGGGTGCCGCCGGATAGCACAACTTCCCCCTGATAATCGCCGACGCGGGTACCGTGTTCCACATGCGCCACCGACTCATATTCATCGACGGGCGGAATCCAGTCGGCCCCGGGCGATCCTTCTGCCGCCGAAAGTGCCTCGTTTTCGGAATAGGGGCGAAATGCCAAATCTGCACCGTTCTGATAATAGACCCGATCTTCGAGCCAGTAATTCATACTCGCGGCCATAGAGAGAGTATAGACGCCCAAACCCAGCGAGACAATGACCAGCAAGAGGGGATTGATGTAGCTTTGGCTCTGGCGTCCCAACTGGCGAAATGCCAGATAGAGGGTAAGATTGGGCAAAAAGCGCGCCATGCGATCCAGGATTGCCATAAAGAGCGGAAACAGACGCATGGCAACCAACGAGATACTGATGATAAAAAGCCCAGGCACCAGAATCAGCAACGGGTCTTGATAGAGATCTTCGGGTCGATCCTGGACAAGCGCGCCCAGCCATTCGCGCTGGGAAAGCTGGCGATAGGCATAGAAGGTAGGGATCAGCAGCACGACATCCAGATAGGCGCGATACCACAGGGGCGCCTGGGTCGGGCGGGCATGTTCCTGCGCCTGGGTGACTACGGTCTGGCGCGTGGCAAAAGCCACCGTCCAGATTTTGGCAATCAGCACCACGGCCAGGGTGCCAAAAGTGAGATAGAGATTCAGGCCGTGGATGGAAACGGGGAGCGGCGGGCGGGCATCGAACGCCAGAAAACTGACGGAATAGCCCATCAGCAACGCCAACCCGATGCCCAGCGCCAACCCCAGGGGCAGACCGACGACGAAGAGCAGAATGCCTTCCATAAAGGTAAAATTCAGAATGCTGCTTTGGGTGATGCCACGACTGCGCAGCAACGAGGTTTCACGTCGCTGCCAATAGGCGATCACCGCCGAGGTTAGCACCAGAAAGTAGAGCAAAAAGGCCAACGCCGGCACATTGAAGCCCAACAGCAGAACAGTGAGCGTGGTCTGTTGGCCCACAAACCGTTCCAGCGAAGCCGTGGGCGTGGTAATGCGTGCATCGGGCAGATAGCGGGGAATAATCAGCCCGGCGCTTTCGAAGCCGGTCTTATAATGGCGGGCATTGGCAGGCAGCGCAGCCTGTTCGTCGAGCACAATCTGCCAGGTTGCCGTGCGCACACTGTTGGGAATGCGCGCTTGCACATGCCCGATATAATCGCCGCGGCGCACCAGAAACTTATCGCGCAGCGTCTGATCCGGGTCGCTGGGCCAATAGGCGTCCGCCGCGTCCAGTGGCTGCCAGATGCCTGCGATCTCCACGGGAATCGGTTCGCTATCGGTAGTGCCGCTGAGCAGAAATCGATCGCCGATTTGCAGACCGATCCGGCCGGCCAGCAGGTTGTGAGGCCACACTTGCAACCATTCGCCCGATGCGCCGTCATCCAGCGGCGCGCCCACGATAGTTTCGATGTGGTCGGCGACTGCCGACATGTAGATCACACCCGAATCGGCCAGCGCGCGTTGCCCGTCGTAACGCGTATCTTCGGGCAAGGGCATCAGCCGCAGCACCCCCGTATCGGCAATGATGACCTGATCGCGCACCGGCAAGCCGACTTCGTCGCTGAGAATCCCCGCGACGTGCGACCCCATACTTTCTGTGCTTTCGATGGTGAGTGGGACCTGAGTGGAGGTTGGCGAAAAGACACGCGCCGTAAAGGGCGGCCGTCCGGTCAGCCGGCTATATTCGGTCAGCTCGCGCTCCATCATCACCTGGTCTACCGCCTGGGCAAAGAAGCCCGCGCTGGTCACAAGCCCGACCGCCAGAATAATGCCAATCAGAGCCAGCAAACTCAGCCCCGAATAGAAGCGCAGACGTTGATAGGCCAGCAGAGTCAGGCCACCGGCAGTGATAAACCAACTCACAATCGGGTTGGCACGGTTGGCCGTAAACCACGGACCCCATTTGTCCGGCGCGGTGGCGTTTTGAGGCTCGGCCAGCGGCGCGCGCGGCGGCAACTGTCTTTGCGTTGATGAGGTCATGAGGTTCGGCACTCCACACGCCGGCGGGCGCGCTTGATGGTAGGCAGATTAAAGCCGGCGCGGGCAATCGATACGCGCAGCGGGTTTTGTATTGCAAACATACAGGAGATTCGTCGCATCCCAATCACACGGGTTGCGTGAGGATGACGTGGAACTCGGTATCGTTTAGGGATAAAAGACAACATATCTATGGTTTGGATTCAGGGAGTTGGGTGAAACACTATACGGTAAGATACTATTCAAAGATACTATTCAAAGATACTATTCAGGTGAAATACGCGTTGGAAATGCACTCGCGGTTAG
Organism: Litorilinea sp.; assembly: GCA_040880365.1. Lineage (GTDB taxonomy): Bacteria > Chloroflexota > Anaerolineae > Caldilineales > Caldilineaceae > JBBDIO01. The sequence continues at coordinate 1,998 of JBBDIO010000037.1, read as the reverse complement.
CCGTTTTGCAATTCCACGGATCTATCCTTCCCCGGCGGTGTGCCATGCAGATTTTTGCTGATTGACAGAAAGCCCTGGGATTAGTATAGTCATTGTATAGATTTGCTCCCTGTTTGCCAACTCTCACCAAGAACCGCGTCCGACACAATTACATAATTACGTGATAATATTAAATTCGCAGCTCGGTTAGATGTTATGCAATTCGCCTTGACTGGATCTGCCTGAAATCAGTCCGTTTCCCGACGGTCCGAAGTTCGATAGGCGCAAGCCATCTAGTAGGCGCAAGCCATCTAGTAGGTCCACTGCACCTCCTCGATTCGCCAGTGGCCCGATAGCTCCCCGATAGCTGTGGACGTAAATTCCCTGGTTGGCGTTGCCTCTGTTCTCACTCCCATTACGAGAACGGTCAACATAGCTCAAAGTACTGGTTTGTTTTGCGGGTTTGTACTGCGTTAGCCAAACGCAACGTTCCAATTCGATCGCTACATAACGTTGGACCCAAGGAGAATAGTACCCATGGAAACACCGATTGTGAATCGTCGTGATTTTCTCGTGCTGAGCGGGGTGGCGACTACAGCCGCAGTCATGGCGGCATGTAGCACTGCACCTGCGCCCGATGCTGCACCTGCCGCACCCGTAGCAGACGCCACGACAGCCCCGGCTGCAGAACCCGCGGCCGCGCCGGGGTTGCGCGATGTCCCCCGCGAAAAGACGTTGATCTACATGCAACAGTCCGCAGACGGCCAGTTACTGAATAATGGGCTTGGCAACCCCTATACGCCGGGTTCGGAGGGGCATCGGGCAGTCACGGGCGCGCATGAGCCACTCTTCTTTTACTCGGCCTTCGCCGATGAGTTTATTCCCTGGATCGCGACAGGCTATGAGTATAACGATGATTATACCGAGCTGATTGTCAACATCCGCGAGGGGGTAGAGTGGAGCGACGGCCATCCGTTTACGGCAATCGATGTGGCGTTTATGCTCAACGCCTTGATCCAACAGGCGCCGGTTTTGCGCAATTCGACCGAGGTAAAGGAATGGGTGAGTGAAGCAGAAGCGGTCGACGACTTGACGGTACGCATCGCGTTCTATGAACCGCGCCCGCGCTTCGTCTTTAGCCATCTGACGGCCAAGTTCGACACGGGGATTTACTGGCTGCCCGAACACGTCTTCCGCGACATTGAGGATATTGCCAGCTTCGAGTTCTACGATCCTGAACAGGGCTGGCCGCTGTATACGGGGCCATACAATGTCACATTTTGGTCGAATGAGCAGCAGTTTGTCGATCGCCGAGACGATTGGTGGGCGGCCAAGATTGGCTTCGCCGAACTGCCAGAGGTGGAACGCATTCTCAACTTGCCATCGGCGAGTGATGAGCGCGCGGCCCAACTCGTGATCAATAACGAAGTAGATACGACGTTCCATTTACAGGTATCTACGGTCGAGCAGTCGGTAATTCAAAATCCAAACGTGATTACGCATTCGGGGCGGGAATCACCGTTTGGCTATCTGGACTGGTGGCCGGTTTCCATGTGGTTCAACTGTGAGGAACCGCCGTTCAACACGAAAGAGACGCGCTGGGCGCTCAGCTATGCCATTGACCGGCAGCAAATGATCGATGTAGGGTTGGGCGGCGCAGGGATGATGACTTCGTTGCCTTTCCCCGAATATCCGCCGTTGTTGCCCTATTTTGAAGCTACCGCGCCGTTGCTGGAGCAATATCCCACCAACGAGTTCAATCTGGAAAAATCGGCGGCATTGATGGAAGGCCAGGGCTACGAACTGGATAGCGAAGGCTTCTGGGTGCGCGATGGCGCACGAGTCGATGCCACGATCACGACGTTCTCGATCTTCAACGATGTGGGGCCGATTGTGGCCGAACAACTGCGGCGCGGGGGCTTTGAATCGGAATACACGACGCCGGCTGATGCGGGCACACGGCGTTCCGAGGGCGTGGCCAAGCTCACGATGTGGGGACATGGCGGTAGCATCATCGAT
>JBBDIO010000036.1:0-8128 GCA_040880365.1 Litorilinea sp. | reverse complement strand
AATCGCCAGCGGCTGAAAACGGAAAATCTGGGCGAGCACCTCTTCCACTTCGTCTTCGGTGGGCGTGACCATATCGATCCAGAGCCGGGCTTGCGAATCGCGCAGCGCATCGGTGATTTGCGGCACCGTCAAATCGGTGATGATCGTGCCACTGCGGTGGCGATAGAGAATCCGTATCACAGCCTGTAATCCTGGTGGTGTGGATGGGGCGACGAAGCGCGGTTGGCGTGTGGGTCAGGGCGCAGCCGCGGCCATTTGCGGCATAAAGACCTGGGGCGCGGCGGCTGGCGTATCTTCCACCACACCGATGCGGTAGAGCACACCGCGGCGCGCGGCGCCGTTGCCTTCCAGCCCCATGAGATAGAGATTGCCCCCGGCATCTTCGCCAAAGCTGGTGATGCGCACCGGGGTTTCCTGAAAAATCGTGTGGGCCCAGCTTTGTTGCGCCGCGCTTGGTTGCACATTGCTGACCCCTGCCGTGCTTGCTGCCGGATTTGCCACCCGTTGCAAGCCGCGCAGGGTGCGGTCACAGTAATCGCCATATAGGTAAATGCCCTGGAGCGCAGCGGCTGGGCCGCGATAGACGTACCCCCCGGTCACCGCGCCGCCGCATCCTTCATCGCTATGGGGATAGGCAAAGACGGGCGCGGTATAGTTTTCGATTGCGCACGCGCCGGCGCCATAACAATCGGTGCCCTCGACCACGCGCCAGCCATAATTCTCCCCGCCTGTGCTGGCCGCGGGTTGAAAATTGATCTCTTCCCACTGATCCTGGCCTACATCCCCAATGTAGAGATCGCCCGTTGTGCGGTCGAAGGAAAACCGATAGGGGTTGCGCAGGCCGGTTGCCCAAATCTCCGGGCGAAAATCTGCGCTGTTCACAAAGGGATTATCCTGGGGGATACGATAATTAGGCTGTTCGTCTACTGTAACCCGCAACATTTTGCCCAGTAGCGTGTCGCCCCGTTGCCCGGCGTTGAACGGGTCGCCGCCGCTGCCCCCATCGCCCATACCAACATAGAGCGCGCCATCGGGGCCAAAGGCAATCTGCCCGCCGTTGTGGTTGGTATAGGGCTGGTTGATGACCAGGATTCTTTCTTCGCTGGCCGCATTGGCAATGTTGGGGTCGTCGCTCACGCGGAAGCGGGCGATCACCGTATCACAGCCGCTGTCGGGTTCATTCGTCGCGGGCGGGGGAGTGAGCAAATTGGTATTGGCCGAATAATAGACATAGAACACGGGATTGGCAGGACCAAAATCGGGCGGAAAGGCCATGCTCAACATGCCACATTCCTGGTTGGAATTGACCTGTGCGCGAATATCCAAAAAGGGCGTATCCAGCCAGCCAGCGCCGTCGTGGATCAGAATCTGCCCGGCGCGTTCGACCAGAAAAAAGCGTCCACTGGCGTCGGGCGGCGCGAGGGCAAAGACCGGATACTGGAATTGATCGCTGATCAGTTCCAGCTCGATTTCGGGCCAGGTGGCATTTTCGGGAAGGGGTGCCAGGGTGGCGGTCGCGGTTTGGGCGCGCACCGCCATTGGCGTCAGCAGCAGCCCTGCCAGCAGCGCAAGTGCCAGCAGCGCAAGGGTCAGGCTGAACAAAGCCGCCGGTTTGGACAAAATACGATTCGATTTGTACATGGCTGGCTTGCTCCCTGGCTTGCTTCCCGCGCGCAGATTTCCGACCCGTTAACCTAATTGCGCTGCAAATTCACATCCAGCCGATAGGGGTCCGTCGCATCGGGCGGAATCGCCAAATCGTCGAGCGCAATCGTGCGATAGCGGTCGTGCATGATGACCAGGGCATAGGTTTCACCGGGAATCAATGGGGCATCCAGGCGGAATACCCCCTCGCGATTGGATGTCCCCTGGGCGATAACCGCCCCTGCGCTCATATCATCGCTGAGCCAGTCCTGGGTCGATGTGCCCGGTTCCAATACCATGACCAGCGCGCCGTTAATCAGCCTGCGCTGGTTGTCGCGGTCGCGCAGGGTGCCGATGACATTCACGCCACGGGCGATTGCCCCTTGCCCGGCATTCACCGTAAATTCGGCGCTCTGCACCAATTCGTCTTCCAGATACAGCTCCAGCCGAAAGTCGCCCGCGGGCAAACCATCGGGGTGGCTCAGCGTGACGTAATAGACTCCTTCGGGGCCGCCGTCCCAGAGTTGCGCCTGTTCGAGAACGTGCGTGCCATCGAGATACCAGCGTGTGTGCCAGCTTGTGCCATCCTGCATGTTGGCATAGTCGAACAGGGCAAAAACCTTGTCCAGATCAGAGAAGGTGTCGTTGGGTTCGATGGGCTGGGTGCCTGCCATGCCCAGCGCAAAGGTGATCGGCCCAAATTCACCGGCCTCGCCCACAGGCAGTGAAGGCCGGCCTTCGCCCAGCGTCACCCCGCCCCGATAGACGACCGTGTTGTTGAAGAGCATTTCCAGTTCCAGATAGCCGTCGGACAGGCCCTGCTCTATGTTCAGGCTCACCCAGGTTGCGCCGCTCGCGCCGTCGTCCCACTGGAAGTCATCGCGCGCCAATACTTCGTCGCCCAGCCGCCAGATCGCGCTGAAGGGCAGGCCATCGCCGAAATTACGGTGTTGGAAGACGGCATAGATGTCGGTGGTGCCGCTGGCAAAGTGGCGCGCCGGGTTGATGGGTTCGTTGCGGCGATTGACGCCGGTGGCAAATTCTACCACGGGGATGGCGGGGCCGTCGGTGGTAGCGGTAGGGAAATAGCCATCTACAAATGCCAGCGCCAGGTCGCCCGAACGCACCAGCCCCAGCTGGCTGGCATCGATAAAGCGCCCGGCAGTGGGCACGCCCACAAATTGGCCCTGGTCGTTGGTCGCCAGTCCCCCCGAATTGCCGCTGCTCAATACGGCGTCGGTTTTGATCCATTCATAAATGCCGTTGCGGTCGTCATCTAAAAAGCCCGATACCAGCCCGCGGGTGAGGGTGGGCGTGTTGCCGCCAATGCCGGGATAGCCAAAGATGTTGATGGTATCGGAAATCATGAGTTCGCTGGTATCGCCCCGGGGGATGGCGGTGAGTCCCAGATTGGCGGGCAAGGCGGCTTCGGGGTCATCCAACAGCGCGTTAATCTGGACCAACGCCAGGTCCAGTTCCGGGTCGGTTTTAACCACGACGCCAAAGTATTTGAGCACCGCTTCGCCGCGCAGATCGTCGGGGGTCAGGGCGATGAGCACCGTGCCCGCTTCGTTCATCAGGCCGTTGGACGCGTTGCCTTCTACCACATGGTGATTGGTCAGCACCAGCCCGCTGTCATTCATGATAGTGCCGCTGCCCAGGCTGATATCCTCGATATTTTCGTCGGGCATGATGATTTGCACAGTCGCCAGCAGCGCATGGGTCGTTTGGTCGCGGCTCTGGCTGAAGACAGGTAGCGCACTGCTCGCGCCAAAAACAGTGACCAGCAGACAGAGCAATCCGCCAAGCAGGAAAGCCCGTGTTGCGCTGGGCATTGTCGCAGTGGGCGTTGTGGATGGCAGTGTGATTCCGGCGCGTGTGTGACTTGCTGGGCGCGGAATGGGCAGCAATTTGAACATCAGGGCAAAACCTCCTGTACAGCAGCAGCCCGCAGGCTCAGGCTACGAAAAACACGGTCAAATCCGGTGGCTTCGGTTTCCCAGGTGGCGAGATCGGCCGCCACGGTAATCCGAAAGACATGCTCTCGATAGAGGAAGATCAGGTCTTGTCCCTGGACCACAACCGGCGGCGCGAGTGCGCCTGTGCTGCGGGTGGGATCGGCCACATGGGCATAGGTGATCAGAGTGCCGGGCACCAGATTCAGTACGGTCACGGCTTCGGCCTGCAACTCGCGATAGCGGGAAAGCTCCTGGCTACGGCGCAGGCCCAGCGCCGCGCGCACCGTGGCGAGGTTGTCGCCGGGGCGTGTGTGCCGCGCGTGGATGTCGATGGTGGCATCGAACTGGCTGGGACTGCGCGAATTCCAGACTGAGACTGCATATTCATTGGGGCCAAGAGGCGCAGCCGGTGGTGCGTCGGCCAGGGGGCGTGTGCCCTGTACCCAGCCCGCAGGCAGGGTGATCTGGAGCAGGTCATCGCCCAGGGTGACAACTTTGCCCGCGCTCAGGGCATTGTTGCGGATGCCAAAGCCCAGCACCAGTACAAATGCCACCCAGATCAGGGTCGCCACATCGTTGCGGCGGATTGTGCCGGCGGTCGGCGGTTCATTGGTGACACTGGGGCGGCGTAAATGTTCAAGCAGCGCACTCACGCAACACCTCCTTGATCATTGGCTTGATCTCCGACCTGATCTTTGGGCGTCGTATTTTTTTTATCACTGGTATCATCGTCTGTTTCCGGGTCATCAGGCAGTGCGGTTGCTTCTGCGGCGGATACTGTCGCGGATTCTGCGGCGTGCTGGGCCGCGATTGCAGGCACCAGTGCGGGCGGCAGGCCGCGTCGCCGGTGCGCATCCGAGTCATCAATATTTCCGTCGCGGACGGTCTGCCCGGCCAGACGCAGCGTTTCTTCATTGGCGCGGGCAATCAGCCAGAAAAGCACCGCCGCGGTGAGGGCCGCGATGATGCCCGCAAAGATCAGATCGCCCCACGGATTATAGGTCAGCGATTGGGCCACGGTGCGATCCAGGGCATAGAAGAATAGCCCGTTGAAAAGCGCCGCCACCGAAATGCCCGCGGGAATATAGTAGATGGGCACTTTTTCAAAACGGCCTTGCCCCAACACATAGCCCACCACGCCTGCAAAGCTGGCATAGGCCAGGGCATTGATCACCATGCGGATGGAACCGATGCCCAGATCCACACCGCCGTGTGACCACACATATTGAAAGTTGAGGATAGTTGCCATGCCCAGCCCGACCGCGATGGCATAGACGATGCCATCTACGCGTTCGTCGAATTCGGAATGTTTGAAGATGGCATAGCGCACGGTGGCAAAGATGAGAAATTGTTCGACCATGCCCACGACCAGCACGCCACCCAACAAATGCGCCCACCAGGTGCTATAGAGCCACGCTTGAATCTGGAATGCGCCATCGAGGATCGGTCCGCGCAGTGCGGCTGTGACCAGCGCGCCCAGCAAAAAGAGATTGAATACCATCTGTTTGGGTTCGGCATCCAGGCGATCCCGGCGATAGAAGAAGACCAGCCACAGGGCGGCGGGGATCAGGCTAAAGAGCAATCCCAGGCCGATGAGCGGCGCGCCGTCCAGGTTGGCGCCCAGGCTGGGAAAGAGGAAGTTGAATAGCCCCACAAAGACGATAAGGCCGAGAATTTCGATGCTGGTGGCGATCCACAGGCCGTTGCGGTCGTGAGCTACGCGCGCCAATCGTGCTTGTTCCTGGGGGTCGCTGGTTGCTGCTGCCAACACGCATCTCCTCTATAGAATAGACACTATGAATAGACACTCTTACGAACAAACTGCACAAAACAAACTGCAATTGGATAGATCGCAGGGTATGAATTTGGATACGGCACGACGACAGCGCGTGCTCGACTGGGCATCTCAACGGGTGGGCCGCAGCCGGGAAGTCGCCGGGGATGGACGCCGCGAGTTTGACAGGGCTGCGCGCAACCGGGTAACATGGCCTGTCTACCCAGGCAGTATGCAGACACTATGCGTATTGTAAATGATGACCATTGTAAATGATGAACAAGGATGTGGACAACCGCTCTCCCACTATGGAAGCTGCGCGCCCGATCTACCGATTCTACCCAAATAATTTCACCCAAATGATTATACAGAATTGATTATACAGAATCAGTGGCACTACCCAACCCAGCCATTGAGCCACTTGCCAGATAGCGTATAGCCAAAATCTCATGACCCAACAGCGTACACAATTGCCCACTCTCGTGCAACAGCCCGACGAACTGACGCAGATTCTGCCCCGGTTGCTGGACAGCCCGCAAATTGCCATTGACACCGAAAGCGACAGCCTCTATAGCTATCACCCGCGCGTCTGTCTGATCCAGATCACCATCCCCGCGCCCGGCGCGGCAGCATCTGCCGCCACTGCCAGCCGCGACACGGATGATTTGGCAGACATGGACCTGGATGTCGTGGATTTTCTGATCGACCCGCTGGGCGTGCCGGATCTGCGCCCGTTGCAGCCGGTCGTGGCCGATCCGGCGCGTGAGATCATTATGCACGCCGCCGAAAATGATATTCTGTTGCTCCAGCGCGATTTCGATTTCACCTTTGGGCAGATGTTTGATACCCAGTTGGCCGCGCGGATTCTGGGATGGCCGCGTGCGGCGCTGGCCGCGATTCTGGAAGAACGCTTTGGCGTGAAGAGCGACAAGCGGATGCAGCGCACCGATTGGGGACGCCGCCCCCTGTCCGCCGATCAGATCGCCTATGCCCAGATGGATACGCACTATCTGCTGGCGCTGGTGGCCCAACAGAAGGCCGAACTGCGGGCGGCTGACCGCTGGGAAGAGGCGCAGGAGGCGTTTGGATTCTTAACGCAGCTCGATTTCTTTGCGCGCGAAGAAAGCACGCGCACGGTCTGGCAGATGAAGGAATCGCGCGCGGTGCCGCGCGAAGCCACCAACGTGCTTCAGGCACTCTGGACCTGGCGCGAAACCGAAGCGGCACGGCGCAATATTCCACCTTTCAAGATTTTCACGAATCAGGTGCTGGTCGATCTGGCGCAAGAACAACCCAGCCGGGTCCATGCGCTGCGCGATGTCAAAGGCATTTCCGAAGGACATTTGAAGCGTTATGGGGAAAATCTGGTAGAAGCCATCCGCCAGGGACAGCGTGCGCCGTTGCCCGATTTGCCCGAATCTACCCGCCCCGACCAGATCCCCGACAAGGATATCCAGGCCCGTTTCGATGCGTTGCGCAAATGGCGCACGGCCACTGCCGAAGCGCGCGGGGTCGCGCCGGATATTGTGTTTAACAATGAGGCGTTGATGGAGATGGCGAAACGACAACCCCAGAGCGAAGCCGCCCTCCAGGAAATTTCGAACATTGGGCCTTGGAAGGCACGCACCTATGGTCCGGCGATTTTTGAAGTGTTGCGCACCACGGTGGGATAGCTATCAGACTTTTAGAAGTGAGACGGGGCAGCCGTGAGGCTATGATCTAAAAACGCAGGTTACGCAGTGGGGAGCTGCGTAACCTGCGTTTTTACTTTTTACAAACATTACAAACATTACAAACATAACGTTTGTTAGATTTCTTGCGTGGGAGGCAAATGTCCGCGTCTCCGCTCGAAGATCAAGAGTAGGAAGAAGACCAGTGCCAGCAGACATATGAACGCGCCGGCTACGATGATGCCCAGGCCTACATTGTCCCAACCGAACGCCGATAGCAGATTGCCGCGCAGATTGCTGCCTGTCAACATCGAATTGCGCAGCCCGGTTACTGTGTCAAGACGCTGCTGAGCATCTGCCAACGCCTCTTCATCGCCCGCTTCCTGGGCTGCCGCAACCTCTGCTCGCAGCTCTCTTTGCGGTCCGCCCAGAGTGGCATAAGCTGCACCGGGGTAACCAGCCTCTTCGGCAGATTCCGTCATATGCAACAATATATACTCTGCATACGCCATCGCCTGGTTACCGGTTGTAATGGGCAGTCCGGCATTTTCTTCTACACCGGGGATTGCCCGCTCCGCGTCTGTCAGGTTTTCTGCAGCAGGAAAACTGATTTGCTGGGAGGCGAGTTCATCGTAGATATTGCCCCGGATAAATATGCCCATGCCGATGGCAAACGCTCCGAGCACAAGGGCTGCAATGGCTAGGGTCAGCCAGAGTATCAGAACTCTAGCCCACATGGCGGCCGAAAGTCGATGTGATAGGTAAGACATTGAATTCTCCTTCATTCTGATATTTGATATAGCTACTGGAGATTGCCATCGAGGATCATTATCTATGACCCATCGATTTCATTTTTTATTCTGGCAGCTACCGTACCGTTTGTCATTACGTCTCGATTATAGACGTGCACAGACGGCTTGAATATCGGGAGATTCCCCATACTTCTGCCCATTTTGTCAGGGATTTCCCTGATCTTTCTCATCTCTCTATCGGGTCTTTGATAAAGACGATGCGCGATTGAGGAGGTCGTTATTTGACGGTTAAGTAGGTCACCGCTCCTGCGGTGACACGGGCAGCAGAGA
>JBBDIO010000035.1:5191-8151 GCA_040880365.1 Litorilinea sp. | reverse complement strand
CACCGCGCTCTGCACGGCCTGCAAACGGCCTGTCACTTGCAGCGCCATCAGCAAAATCGCCGCCAGGCCCAGAATCACCAGACGGATGCCAACATCGCCAAAAGACCACGGTCTTCGATCTAAATTACGCATAGTTGAATTGGAGTGGAGTAAAAATGCGGAGTGCTACCTTCGGCGTGCGCCACGCCGACCGTCGGGCAACCAAATGCCGAAAATCTACGCCCCATGACCCGGTGACGACAGTTGGACGGCGACAGTTGACGCCATCCATGCACACAAAACAGGCTGTATGCAGAAAACACACCGTATTCAATGGCATTGGGTTAATGAATGGTACTCTTGCGCTGCATAGTGGTAAGGGTTTCGCGATAAAATTCCGGCTTTTCCAAAATCATGCCTGTGCCCATGACAACGGCGGTCAGCGGATTATCGGCCACATACACATGCATCCGCGTTTCATCTTGCAAACGCTGTGCCAGCCCGTGCAAAAGCGCGCCGCCACCCGCCAATACAATGCCATATTCCATCAGATCGGCGACCAATTCGGGCGGCGTCTCATCCAGCGTGGCCTTGACCGCATCCACAATCACCTGCACCGACCCCGAAAGCGCCTCGCGAATTTCCACCGAGCTGACTTCCACCGCTTCGGGCAGACCAGTCACCAGATTGCGCCCCCGCAAGATCATCGTGCGCTCGCGTTCCATAGGATAGGCCGAGCCGATTTCGATCTTGGTGCGTTCGGCCATACGCAGCCCAATCAGCAGGTTATATTTCTGGCGCGCATAATTCACAATGTCTTCGTTCATCTCATCGCCGGCAACCCGGATCGAGCGCGAGACCACAATGCCGCCCAGCGAGATCACGGCGACTTCGGTTGTGCCACCGCCAATATCTACAATCATAGAGCCGACCGACTCGGTCACGGGCAGACCTGCGCCAATCGCGGCCGCCATCGGCTCTTCGACCAGCCCCGCCTCGCGTGCGCCCGCGCTAATCGCGGCATCGCGCACCGCACGCTTTTCCACTTCGGTCACGCCCGAAGGAATCCCGATGACCACGCGCGGGCGCGCCGTGCCAAACGCCCGATTGCCATGTACCTTGCCGATAAAATGGTGGATCATCTGCTCCGTCACGTCAAAATCGGAGATCACACCATCCTGCAGCGGTCGGATCGCCACAATATGGGCCGGTGTGCGCCCTACCATCTCTTTGGCGTCATTGCCAATGGCCTTCACTGCATTGCGACGGCGCGAGGATTTATCGATTGCCACAACCGAAGGTTCATTGATGACGATCCCCCGGTTCTTCACATGTACCAGCGTGTTGGCTGTGCCCAGGTCGATACCAATGTCTAAAGAGAACAGACCTAAAAGCCAATCAAATGGGTTAATCACTCGCCGTAACGTTCCTTTTTCATGCGCAGCGCGCAGGACTTGTCATTCGGATGTCGAATCTAGAAATTATACCATAAGCAAAGGGCTGTCAAAATAGTCCGCGGTCACGGGCAGATGCGCATCCGGCAAGATACACGCGCCTGGCACCTCTGGCCCGGTTCCTCTGCTTTGGCCCCCGCGGGCACGGTCTGCCGCGTGCCCGCCCTCGTCTAACGCATTCCACGCGTCAAAGGCTCCCCAAACGCCTCACGCGCCATGCGCGATGCGTGCTATACTTTGCCCACACCTGTTTCCACATGACCAGACTCAGGCCCGCCCCGGATGTGGGCCATACGCGCCAGCCGACAGGCGGCGCGCACCAGGAAGACCAATGCCCTACACGCCCCGTCCGACTTATCAACATTCGGCACACCAACGCGCGAATCACCAACACCTCCCCCATTCAGATGCCGACACCCTGCCCGCGCTGGATGCCGAATTGCTGACTGCGCTGCAAGCGGCCCAGACCCGCCACGGCTTACTGCCCCAGATCCACGCCACAAACGATGTGGATCATACCAGACGCCAGACAGTCATCGTCGCAGTCAGCGGCGGCGCGGATAGCGTCTTTCTGCTCCACGCCCTCTATGCCCTGCGCCAGGCGTGGCGACTCGCGCTGCATGTCGCCCACCTGGATCACGCCCTGCGCGCCGATTCTGTCCACGACGCGGCCTTTGTGCAGGAACTGGCCGCAACATGGAATTTGCCCTTCCACCACGCGCGCCTGGAGCCGGGCGCGCTGGATCAGCACCCCGATGGCCTTGAAGCCGCCGCGCGCCAGGCTCGCTATGCCTTCCTGTGCCAGATCGCCCACACCCATACCCCCGCAGAGCAGACACCCCTGCTGGCAGTCGCCCACCACCTGGATGACCAGGCCGAAACCGTGCTGCTCAATCTGGCGCGCGGCAGTGGGCTGAGCGGGCTGGCAGGCATGGCGTGGGTCACAGAAATGCAGATGTCCACCGCCACGCGGCCGGTGCGAGTGATGCGCCCACTGCTGGGACTGCGGCGCGCGCAGCTGCGCGCCGAACTGCATCGCCTGGGCGTCCCCTGGCGCGAAGATGCCAGCAACACAGATGCCCGCTTTTTGCGCAATCACGTCCGCCAGACCATTCTGCCCGCGCTCGCCACCCTCAACCCCCAGATTCATGTCACCCTGGCACGCACCGCGGAAATTGTGGCCGGCGACGCCGCACGTCTGGCCGTGTGGGATGGGCGCACACTGGCAACGCTCACCTGTCAACATGTGGCGCAGCAACGCCGGGTGCTGGATCTGGCCCAGTTCAATGCGCTGGATTGGGCCACCCGGCGCGGGGTGCTGCGGCAGGCCATTGCCGGATTTGCTAACGCCGGTTTTGCCAATCAAGCCAGCGATAAAACCATAGACGCGCGCGCCATCGGCTTTGCCGAAATTGAAGGATTGATCGAACGCCTGGCCCATGCGCCCGCCGCGCCGCCTGCGCCGGGTCCGCATCCCCTGGCCGGTGGCCTGGCCTGGACCTATTTTCCGCCGACACAGGAAACGCC
>JBBDIO010000035.1:0-5091 GCA_040880365.1 Litorilinea sp. | reverse complement strand
CGCCGACACAGGAAACGCCTGCCCTTCCCCCGCGCGTGAGCCTGCATCTGCCCCATGTCCTGCCCTGGTCGCCGCCCCATCCCCACCTGGCACACCCGGCAGATCTCCCGCCCGCCGGTCTGCCCATCCCCATCCCCGGCACGCTGGCTATTGCATCGGGCTGGACGCTTACGGCGCACCTGTGCGCGGCGACCGACCTCCCGCCCGACTGGCGCGCCACGCTCGCCCCGTGGACAGCCTATCTCGACGCCGCGCAGGTGCGCCAACTCCACCTCACCACGCCCCAGGCCGGGATGCGCCTGACACCCCTGGGCCTGGATGGACACTCCAAGACCCTGGGCAACCTCTTTACCGATGCAAAAATCCATCCCACCCTGCGCGCGGGCTGGCCGATTGTGCAGGCGCACCCACCCCAGGGCGCGCCCTTTATTGCGTGGGTATGCGGGCTGGCGGTCGGCGTACAGGCGCGCCTGACCGCGGCCACACGCCAGGTCGTGCAACTCCGCTGGCAGCTGCGTGCCACGCCCGAATCCTGACCCGGTGGCGGGCATGGTACAATAGCCCCATGCGTGCAAATGTGAAACCCTTGGTCCATTGGGCCATTTACAAAGGCTATACCCTGCGCTATCAATCGCGGACCCCCCAATGCGTCACCGGCGTGCTGACACGCCCCGAGGGGGCCGTGCCCTTTCGCTATGACCCGATAGCGCGCACGCTGCGCATCGACCGGCGGCCCTCGGCAACCGACGCGGACGCCACACCCGACACCAACCTGGATCCCGCAGCCGCAGACCGCGACGCGCTCGTCATTCAGATCAACGAATATGGATGGGAAATCGAATGACTGACTCTGCACGCGCCGTCAATATCAATACTACAGCCACGCCCAACATTACAGCCACACCCACTGCCAAAAAGTCGATTGCGCTGAAAAAGGGCCGCGACAAGCCCATCCGCCAGGGGCATCCCTGGATTTTCAGCGGCGCAATTGGTCAGATTCCCCACGAACTGGTCGATGGCGACCTGGTCGATGTGGTGGATAGCGGCAACAACTGGCTGGCGCGGGGCTATCTCAACCGCAAGAGCCAGATCCAGGTGCGCGTCCTCACCCGCGACCGTCACGAATTTGCGCCCGAAACCGACGAAACCGAGTTTTGGCAAAACCGGCTGGCGCGCGCCATAGAATTGCGCCGCCAGTTGTTCACTCCCGCGTCTCCCACTTCGGGCAGCGCGGGCTTGCCCGACACGGGGGACACACCCGTCAACGCCTATCGCCTGATCAACGGTGAAAGCGACGAACTGCCGGGCCTGATTGTGGATCGCTACGGCGACTATCTGGTCATGGAAGTGGGCACGCTGGGCATCGACCGGCGCAAGCAGCTTTTGGCCGAACAACTATTGGCCCTCACCGGCGCGCAGGGCATTATCGAACGCAGCGACACCGCGGCCCGTCGCCAGGAAGGTTTGACCGGAGCCGAAGGTCTCGTGGCGGGCACAATCCCCAGCGGCCCTGTGGAAATTCGCGAAAACAACCTGCGCTTTGAAGTTGACTTGCTGCAAGGCCAAAAAACCGGCTTCTATCTGGATCAGCGCGTCAACCGCCAGCGGGTCGCGGCCTATTGCGCGCCCAGCCATTTCCCCCATGCCCCGGAAGGGCCACAGGTACTCAACGCTTTCGCCTATACCGGCGCATTCGCCGTACATGCCCTGGCGGCAGGCGCACGCCATGTCACCAATATAGATACCAGCGCACCCGCCCTGGAACAGGCAACCCGCCATCTCACGCTCAATGGCATGGACCCGGCTGCCCAGGCCCAAAACGTAGTAGGCGATGTCTTTCAGACCCTGCGCGCCTGGCGCGATGCCAACCGCGCCCCCTTCGATGTGATCATCCTCGACCCGCCCAAATTTGCCCAGAGTCGCCAGGGCGTCGATAAGGCGTTGCGCGCCTACAAGGATGTGAATCTCCTGGCCATGCAGTTGCTGCGCCCCGGCGGCATTCTGGCGACCTTTAGCTGTAGCGGGCTGGTGGATGCGGCGCTCTTTCAAAAGGTCATCTTTGGCGCAGCAGTAGATGCCAATCGCCATGTGCGCGTGCTGGAATGGCTGCGCCAGGCCCCCGACCATCCCGTCGCGATCACCTTTCCCGAAGGCGAATATCTCAAAGGTCTGATTTGTCATGTGGCGTAATCAGATGGAAAATTCGCCGGACCGCGGCGAAAAGACGGGGCCACCCCCCGCCCAACCTCCACCCGTCGATCCGGCTGAATTTCTGGCGGCCCTGCGCGCCGACCTCAACGCGCCGCTGCCCGGACGCGCCGCCCACGCGCGCATGGCGCCCCGCCCCCAGGTCGGCCCCCCGCGCGCCGAAGACCCCCGCGCCGATGCCCGCCAGGGCGCGGTGCTGGCACTGTTCTATCTTCACAAAGGCCGGCTCTGGCTACCCTTTATTTTGCGCGCCACCTACAACGGTGTCCACAGCGGGCAAATCAGCTTCCCCGGCGGCGGGCTGGAACCGCATGATGACAATCTCATCGAAACCGCGCTGCGCGAAACCCATGAAGAAATTGGCGTGCCGCCCGCCTCGATCCAGGTTTTGGGCGAACTCAGTCCTATCTATATCGCGCCCAGCAACTTTCTGGTCCAACCCGTGATTGGTTTCACATCAGATCGCCCGACTTTCCACCTGGACCCCTACGAGGTTGCCGAACTCATGGAGGTCGAGCTTGCCGATTTGCTCAATCCTCGCAATCAGCGCCAGGAAGTGCGCCCCCTGCGCGATGAACGCCTGGCCGATGTGCCCTATTTTGCGATCCACGAACGCGCCATCTGGGGCGCAACCGCCATGATCCTCGCCGAATTGACCGCTTTGCCTGCGCTCCGCCCTCTGCGCAACGCCGCGCAACAAGCCCAATAGTTGGCCCCCACTTCTGAACATTTTCGACCAAATTCTCGACGAATAATTCGACAAATAATCGTTAAATGCCGGACATGCACAGGCCAAATCCTACCTGTGCCTATAACCTGGAACCCTACCCCGGTGGATTTGGATCGCCTCCGCGCTCATGGTAGGATTTTGAACCGTGACTATGCAACAGAAATCATTCAATCAGAAATCCGAAATTCAGGAATATAACGCGACAGTGCCGCTGGTGCAGACGCTTTCTCTGCCGCCGACGGCGCGCCCGCCGCTGCTGCGTCCCCTGGCGTGGCGCATCCTGGTCACCTTCTTGGCGTTGATCGGGCTGACCGTGCTGGGACTGTTGGCCGGCACAAGCTGGCTCGAAGCCGCGACGCTTGCCAAACCGCCGGGACGCGCGGGGGCTGCCCCCTTTGCCCTCCCTTTTACGATGCCGAATTTGATGCCGAATTTGATGCCCAACAGTGCGGTTCATGCTGCACCGCGTGCGGCCCCCAACGCATTTGGCGCAGGCGACCGGCTGGTGATGGCCTTCTACTATTCGTGGTTCGACGAAAACACCTGGACCTACGATAAACTCAGCGACATGCCCAGCGAACAATATGTCAGTCGCGATCGGGGTATCATGGGACGGCATATCGACCAGGCCCAAGGCGCGGGCATCGATGCGTTTCTGGTGGCGTGGTATGGTCCGGCAGGCGGCACCAACCAGACCGAACCCAACCTGGCAGCCATGCTGGACGAAGCCGCGGCGCGCGGGTTCAAGATCGGCATTCTCTTCGAGACCGACGGTCCATTTTTCAGTGGCGTCGGCGATGTGACCACCGCGTTGCAGCACGCACAGAACACCCATTTCAATCACCCGGCCTATCTCAAAGTCGATGGCCGCCCCGTGGTCTATTTCTGGCGACCCACCACCTATGGCGTAGACACCTGGCGCAACGTGCGCAGTCAAAGCGATCCCAGCTACACCAATATCTGGATCTCCGAAGGGGTAAACACCGCCTATCTGGATGTGTTCGACGGCCATCATCTTTATAGCAATACCTGGAACCCACCCGCCGATCTGCATGGCGTCAACCGGCGCTATGCCAACGAAGTCGCGGCCGCGCGCGACCGGCTGGGGTCGTATAAATTTTGGGTGGCGACTGTGATGCCCGGCTATAACGATGTGAAAATTCGCGCCGGTGCCGGGGGCTTTGCCCAGGATCGCCAGGGGGGCGCCTATTACACCCGTTCCTGGGATGCCGCGATTGCCAGCAACCCCAACTGGATTGTCATCAACAGCTTCAACGAATGGCCCGAAGGCTCCTATATCGAATCCAGCGCAGCCCACGGCAACCACTATATGAATCTGACCGGCCAATATAGTGGACAGTTCAAAGCCGGGGGCGGCCTGAACGTGGCCTTGACTGTACCCGTGCCCGCAGAGCCTGCGCCTACCCCCACGCCTACACCAGAACCAACCAGCCCCACCGCGTTCGTCAATGTGGCGGCGCTCAATCTGCGCGCCGGACCGGGTGTAGATTTTCCGATCCTCACCCAGGTGACCCAAGGCGCGGCGCTGCCCATCACCGGACGCCACCCCGCGGCCGCGGAATGGTGGCAAGTGGAAAGTGGCGGAGCAGGTGGCAGCGAAACCGGCTGGGTACACCGCGAATTTGTCACCAGTGGCGGGCCGATGGATCAGGTGGGCATCTTGGCCGACGCGGCGCTACCCCAGTTGGCAGTTGCCGCGTTCGAGCAAGCCACCAACCCCGTACCCCAGGCGACAGACGCCGATCCAACAACAGAGGCGACAGACCTCACGGACCTCGCCGCGCGTGCAGCATCCCTCACCCTACCGGCAGAGACAGGCACACCGGAAAATGGCGCAGACCCTGCCGAACCCGAGTTGGCAACACTGTCCCGCGCGATAGCTCCGCTTCCCGACACTGGACAAACCGCCGCGCAATCGATATCATCTACAGTATCATCCACCACTTCTGCAACGGTCATTGAAGCGGGGGCCACTGGTGCGGGAGCTAATCCTGCGTTTATGCCTGATGCAATGCCCATCCCGAACCCGACTCAATTTAGCCTGCACCCCTATCTTTCACGCTAGGCCAATACCCTATACCAGCCAGTGCCCAATTTAATCTTCAGATCAATGCCACTGTGCGCAAAAGGAA
>JBBDIO010000034.1:0-8157 GCA_040880365.1 Litorilinea sp. | reverse complement strand
CGGTTGGCGGCGGCGCATGGATAATACGCGCAACCGCATTTGGCGGCTGTGCCCGGTTCATCCGCTAGCCATTTGCACGCGCGATTTTGCGCGTGTCGATTTGCACTCTGTACGAATTCACAAGCTGAACGAATCCACTAGAAAGAACCGCCCTATGAATGTTCCACCCAGCGAGTTTGTCCGTGTGGCCCACAGTGATCTGTATGCGTTTGTCGAACGCGCGTGTCTCACGGTGAATATGCCCGAAGAAGACGCGGCGCTGTTGGCCCAGTTGCTCACCGACAACGATCTGCGCGGGGTGGTGAGCCACGGCACCCAACAGATCGCGACCTATGCGCGCCTCATGCGCGAGGGGATTCTTAACCCCAGGCCCAATGTGGCAATCAGCAAGGAAACGCCGGTCTGCACGATTTTTGATGGCGACGGCGGGCTGGGCTATTTCCCGGCCTATAAATCTACCCTGGCGACCATCGAAAAAGCCAAAGAACAGGGCATCGCGATTGGACAATCGCGCAACCACGGTCACTTTGGCGCGGCGGGCATCTATACGCGCCTGATGTTGGGCCAGGATCTGCTAGGCTATGTGACGTCGGGGCACCAACTGCTCTTGAAAGACGGCGATCCCTATGTCACCGGCGCGGGCGGCTCGCCCCACTCTTTCCTGTCGCCCGCCGATACAGAACAGTCGATGATTGTAGACTTTGGCGCGATTCACGACATGTATGCCGGTTCGCCGCATCGCCAGGAAATCGAACGCCTGGCGCCGGCCGTTGTCTTCCGTTCGGTGGGGCTGGGTGCAATCTGCCAGTCGTGGGGCGGGTTTCTGGCGGGTGTACCGTTTGATACCAAACGCGCCACGCGCAGTTGGGAAGGCGCCAATCAAGGCTCGCTGGTCATCGCGTTTCGCATCGATCTCTTTGTGGAGCCGGAATGCTTCAAGACCGAAATGGATGAATACATCCAGGGGATCAGTCGGCTGAATCCCATCGAAAATTATGACGAGAGCCTATTGCCCGGTGCAATCGAAGTGCGGCGCGAGGCGGACTATCGCGAGCATGGCGTGCCCGTCGGCCCAGACCATCAGCAACGGCTGGAAGAAATCGGCCAATATCTGGGCATTGACACCCCCTGGTAGATCCCCGCATATATACGGGGGCGGGTGGGCAAATTCGGCCCATCCGCCCCAGCTTTCAACCTGCACTCTTCGATCTTCGTGTTGTAACCTTCAGCCTTGCTCAATCGCGCCGCCGCCCCGGCTCCACCCATTGATGCCGCTTGCCAGGCTGCACGCGCGCAAGCCATTTTCCAGCAGCCACGCCGCCACGCTATACGAGCGACTGCCGTGGGCACAGACCACGATCAGCAAGCGGTCGGTGGGCAGTTCGTGGGCGCGTTCGGGAAATTCGCTCATGGGGATGTGCACCACCGGCACATCGCCCGCGGGGGGAATCCGCACCTGACGCCACTCGTACAGCTCGCGCACATCTACCAGCAGCGGCAGAGGTTCTGCCTGTGTGCTGTCTGCCTGTGTGCTGTCTGTCTGTGTGCTGATGATATTTGTGCTGTCTGCTTGTGGTGAGGCGGAAAGTGCCCGGCGCACCTCCTCTGCGGAAATTTCGGGCACCACCAGCGCCTCCGGTTCCGGGTCGGGTGGCAACATGGGACGATCCGGCGGGGGCGGCGGCGGGGCGAACAGCTTGCGCAAGGCTCGCAACATGGGCTATTTCCCCACGGTGATCTGATCCAGGATGCTGGCAATGGTCGCGGCATCCAGTTCATAGGTGTCGGAATTGTCGGCGCCCGTATCGGCGCGCTCGAAGATGATGATGTGGGCATCGTCGGAAAGAAAGCCTGCGTGCCACACGCCTTGTTGCACGTTGTAGACTACATTTGGCTCCAGTTGAAAGACGTGTGGTTGGGTGGGCGGCGTGTCGCCGGCCATGACTACCATTTGCGCGGCGCCCTGGGTCAGGATGAAGACTTCGTTGGTGGCGTTGTGGCGTTGAACGCGCGAAAAGTCGGCGGGTGTAACTGCCGGGTTGCGGCGGGAAACTGCCACGCGCCAGCCCGAAAAATCCATGACCGGCGCAAAGCCGGTGCCAAAGTGTTGGGCAACGCCCACCAGTTCTGCGGGCAATTCAGATGCCATGAGATAGGGTCCGTTTCTGAAATAGGTTCCTGGATGGTGAATAGATAGTGAATTGCGGGGGCAACGTTGTCGGCTGGCGATCAGCGTGTATCTGGTTGATGGATGGTGCCCAGTTGGGCTGCCAGGGCATAGTAATGTTGGGCCTGGGCCGGATCGTCTACCAGCTCATAGGATCGCCCCATGTTGAGATATAGCGACGGCAAAAACGTTTCAATCGCGGGCACATGCTCTGTATCTGGTTGCGCTGAGTTGGGCTGCCCTGTGGGTTGATGTTCCGGGTGCGCCTGGATCAATTGCGCACGGCGCAGCGCTTCCTGATTCCACCAGAAGATGGCCTGGGGATCGGTTTGGCCGCGCGCCACATAGTGGGCGGCGACACAGGCTTCATAGTCGCTCTGCGCGGCGTCCCAGGCCTGTGCATACAGGGCATAGGCGTCGGCGCGCTTGCCTGCAAATTCGGCACGAATCCCTGCCTGGCAGAGCTGGATGACCGGATTGTTGAGATCCACGAGACAGGCTACCTCTGCGTTCCGCTTGAGCGTGTCAGTTTGATAGTGAGACTTGATAGTGAGACCTGTTTGCCAGATGGCAGGATGCCGTTGGCAGACTTGTCCCATTTTAGCACAACAACGGGGACCTGTAGCCCAGGCCCCCGTTGTTGTGTTCTGCAATCAATTTTGCGCAATCGATATGCGCTTGTGTTCTTTGCCGGTGAGACTATTCGCCCAGGAGTAGCGGCGCAAACAGCGACGGTTGGGGGGGCGTGCCGGCAAAGAGTGCAAATTCGGTCAGATGGTAGATGGCGAAGACCGCCACGCCCGTGTTGGGGTCATAGCCCAGGCGCACGATGCCGTCACGCTGCCAGCGTTGGTCGGTTTCGTTCCAGTAATAGAGTTCAGGCTCAATCGTAGCGCCACTTTCATCTTGAAATTGGGTTGCATCAAACGCGACTTCCAGAATGAGCGGAATGGGGAAAACAGGGTTCTCGACCGGCTGTGTATCCAGAAATTGAGCAAGACGGAACGCGACATTGGCGAAACGCAGCCCTGGGCGCGGGGTATCTGTGCGGTTTTCGGCATCGAGAAAGGCGAAATAGTGCGCACCGCCTTCGCCATTGACCTGGCCGAAGAGTTCGGCGGGAATCTTCAGCGTCGCGCCAAAGGGCAAAGGCAAGACTTGAATGTTATTGCTTTCTGCTGTCGCAGGCGGCCCCACAATCAGCCCCGGAGTAGCAGGGAGATCCGCAGCAAAGACGACGATGACCACCTTGCCCGTCGCGGTGCGCCCACACTCATCCTGGATGGTATAGGTAAAGTGATCGCTGCCCACAAATTGCCCATTGGGTGTATAGACCACGGATTTGCCATCGCTGGCCCAGCCCACACTGCCGTGCGCGGCGGCTGTCATCCCGGTCAGGCTCAGATTGCTGCCGCCTGTTGCGGGATCGGCTGCCGAATCCGGCGCAGAATCTGCCGGACGGGCCGCGGCATGAACGCCGGCGGGTCCGGCCAACGGCGAATCGGGCTTCGTGGGTTTGCCGTGCGGCACCGCGCCGTCGTTGTCCAATACCTGGATCACCAGTTGCGGGCCGCTGGCATAGACGCCCGCCACATCGGGACGCGCCACCAACTGCCCACGTTCGCACGCCGGACCGGCGGCATAGATGACCGGTGTTTGCAACAGATGCCACGCGCCCATGCCCAGCATGACCGCCATCCCCAACCAAATCGCCACGCGGGGCGCGCCCAATCCTGGGCGGCGGTGCGTGGATAAATTCTTCAAAACCTGGTTCATATCAATTGCTCCTCTCGAGTCGCATTGGGGACGGGGGAAGCGATGCCCATGTGGGCGTTCTTGCTCCGCGCCAATGCACGCGTCTATAGCTCTAGCATAGAGGCTTGTGGGCAGGTGTCATGGGTCAAATGTCGTGGGGGAGCAGCCATAATGTGGAGCGCGCGGGGCACGACAGGCGTGTAAGCCCGGTGCCAAGAGGGGTTTGGGGAGACAGCGGTGCGCGGGAAGTGTTTTGCAAGTTTATTAGAATCGTGTGGATCAATGGTATACTATTTGGCCGGAGTTGCAACATTTCATTAGGAGGTATATGTGGACGATGTAGCCCGAATGTATGAATTGCAGCAGGTGGATTTGCTGTGGACGAAGGTAAAGCGGCGTCTCTTGCAGATTCAGAAACTTCTGGGAGAATCCACCGAACTCCAGGAAGCCCGTCAACAGCTGGCAGGAGTCGAGGAATCGCTGGGCGCATGGACCAAGCGTCAGGTTGCCGGCGAGTTGGAAACCCGCACCCTGGCCTCGAAGATTGACGAGACCGAAACCATGCTCATGAGCGGTCAGGTGCGCAATCCCAAAGAGCTGGAAGCGCTCCAGGCCAATCTGGAGTCGTTGCGCCGTCACCGTTCTCAAGTCGAAGATCAGGTGCTGGAAGCCATCAACCAGTTGGAAACGCTAGCGCCGCAGGTCGCGCAAAGCCAGGCAGTCGTGGATAAACTGGAGGCGGCATGGAGCAGCGGGCAGGCCGATTTGCGCCAGGAAGAGACCAAGCTGAAGCAGAATTATCTGTTGATCAGGAGGAAGCGCGAGGCTGTATGTGCCGCCATGCAACCCGAAATGCTGGAACGCTATGAGCACATGCGCCAGCGCAAAGGGGGTGTCGCCATTACCACGCTGGATCAAAACACCTGCAACGCGTGCCATGTATCTGTGCCCACCGGCGTAATTAGCAACGTCCGCAACGGGAGCGCCACTTTGGTGGTTTGCCCCAGCTGCGGACGTTTTTTGTATGGGCGCTAGTGCATAGTTGAGTTAAAACTTGTATTTGTCGTAGGTCACGTCTCCTGGCGTGACATGGGTCTAGGTGTAAAGTTTAGAACCAGGAAAAAGCCGTCCGGTTACGCGGCATCCCAAACCGCGCGGCTTCTTTTTTGGTGAGCCAGGCGCTGGCTTCGAAAAAACCATAGGTGCGGCGCACAGGACCATAGCGACGTTGGATCAGATGCCCCATGTTGTTGGACATCATTTGCCACACGGTGCCCTGCATTTCTTCGATGCGCGCCAGCATTTCGCCCGCGGTCACCGGCACGGGAATATCGGAATAGGTGGGCGGATCGCCAAAACTGTGGGGAAAGGTGATTTGCTTGGGGCCAAGTTTGGGCAAAAAGCCCAACGCCACCGCGGCCATGGCAAACGCCAGCAGTTGAAAGCGCACCTTTTCTAGCGCGGGATTCTCTAGCGTGGGGTTCTCCAGCGCATGGCTATCGGGTGATTCTGCGCCCCCGTCCGCGCCCCCACCTGTGGCCGGCGCGTCTGCGCTTTCACCCGTTCCACTGTCCAGCCCCAACTCCCGGCTGAACGCGTCCCAGTCGATCAGAACACGATCCAGCAAATAGCCAATTTCGGCTCGGTGCTGTACCTGATTGGTGCGCACGCTGAGAATGAACCCCTCGCGCACTTTGTCCAGATGGTCGCGCGCCTGTTGCAAGACCATTTGCTGCACCGGATCGCGCCCACCACGCGGGTCGCCGCTACTTTCGCCAAGCTGTCCGGCGGCGTGCAAACTGAGGGCCAAAAGATGGGTCGTGGTTTCGGCAAGTTCACCGATGCCGGCAAATTCCACCATGCTTGCTGCATCATCCATAAAGAAACTCCTACGATCCACAAAGACTCCTTCGCAGCGGGCAACCCCATGAATTGACTACACAGGATTGCCCATAGGGACCAGGTGGCGCACAGGGCACGACCACCTGTCCGACTCATTATAGCAACTCCAAAATCGGATGAAAATATGCCATTTCGTCTGCGTTTGTTTGTGATGTCGCAATTTTTCATGCTGGTTGTTACCTACTCTACGACGCTGCACGCCGGTTGAAGTTACGCACACCTCACATTGGCCTGGGCAGCCGGTCTGGGCCAATGTGTGGAGCCTCCGTGCTTGTGGCCGACTGTCCAATCTGTCTGCGCCTGCGCGGATTGACGCTCTACCGGGGAGATAGTACAATGCGCCGGGCGATGTATCTGTGCGCTGCGCGCTGCGTTATGAATTGGCGGGCGCAACGCAAACACGGATACGCTCACGGACACGCGCATGATCCGGCACGCAGTTTGGGTAGATTACTTTGAGTGGCACACTGTTCTTGGGTAAAAGGAAATTGTATGAAACACGTCTATCTCTCGTGGCACGATTTCGAGGAGCTGGTCAGCAAGATTATCTTCAAGCTGAACACACCCTACGATGCCGTTATGATGATTACGCGCGGCGGTATCATCCCCGGCGGTCTGATCGCCGAAGCGTTGAAAACGAAGAACATGTTGACTGCCGCGGTCGATATGCCCGAAGACCCCAACCTGCGCAGCAAGATCAGTTGGCCGCGCTTCCATCAGTTTCCCGGAGATACTCTGTTAAACGGGCGTAAGATCCTGGTGGTAGACAATTTGTGGAATCAGGGGCGCACCATCATGGCCGTCAAGGGCCGAATCGAAACCGCGGGCGGCTATCCTGAATTGGCTGTGATCCACTGGAAACCGCAGAATAGCTATTTCCCCGACGACAAGCCCGACTATTATGGCGCAACCACCGAAGACTTCATCCACTATCCCTGGCAGCGCATCGACGATTCCGACTATCGCATCCTGGCGCGGCCGGTGATGCCCCTATCCTGATGCCAAATCCTATGTCAAATCCTATGTCAAATCCTATGCCAGACCCAACCGCCCGCGCCCGCACGACCACAGTATGCCTGGTGCGCCACGGCGAGACCGATTGGAACGCAGAAGGACGTCTGCAAGGGCAGGAAGATACGCCATTGAATGCGACTGGCCGCGCCCAGGCCGTGCGCGCCGGCGTCTATCTGCGCGACTGGGCGTGGGATATCCTGGTATCAAGCTCGCTGGCCCGCGCTCGCGACACCGCGCACCACATCGGCCAAGCAGTGGGCCTATCCCTGCACGCAGAATTGCCCCAATTTATGGAGCGCGACTATGGCGCGGCCGCGGGCATGACCCCAGCCCAAATGCAAGCCGCCTTTCCCGACGGCGAGATTCCCGGTTTGGAATCCCAGCCCGACCTGCAGGATCGCATCATGGCGGGCCTGAATTACGTGGCGCACACGTATGCCCACCAACGGGTTATCGTCGTGGCGCATGGCGGCACCATCAACGCGGCCCTGGCGCGGCTGACCAATGGCGAGATTGGCAGCGGCAAGACCCAACTGGGCAATGCCTGTATTAGTTTGTTCCAACACGGTTTGCTCCAGAACGGTGAAAACGCGTGGGTCATAGACTATTACAACTATCAGGGCCATCTGACCGCCGATACTCAAACCGTGCCCGCTGCCTATGTCGGTGTCGAATAGAGGCGGGTGTCGAATAGAGGCGGGTGTCGAATAGAGGAGAGGCGCGCAACGGATTAGGCCAAAGCCGCCAGGAGCAATGCGTTCGAGGAAACTGCAAATACTTATGGACCGAGAAAACACCAGTCACCAGCCCGCCGAGCAGCGCATCGGCGAAATCATCAAACGCCTCCACGCAGCCCATCCCGATGCCCATTGCGAACTGGACCATCAGAATCCCTTCGAGTTGCTGGTGGCGACCATTCTTTCGGCGCAATGTACCGACGTGCGCGTCAACATGGTGACACCCGACCTGTTTGCACGCTTTCCAAATGCCGAAGCAATGGCGGGCGCCGATATTGACGAGCTGGAAACGCTCATCAAGTCTACGGGTTTCTTTCGCAACAAGTCCAAAAACATTATGGGCGCGGCGCAACGGATTCTGACCGAATATGATGGCGAGGTGCCCGCCGACATGGACGCACTACTGACACTGCCCGGCGTGGCGCGCAAAACCGCCAATGTGGTCATGGGCAATGCCTTTCGCGAGGCGACCGGCGTTGTGGTGGATACCCACGTCAAACGCCTGTCCAACCGGCTCGGTCTCACCACCAGCGACAAGCCCGAAAAAATTGAAAAAGACCTGATCGAGCTGGTGCCCCAGTC
>JBBDIO010000033.1:0-8171 GCA_040880365.1 Litorilinea sp. | reverse complement strand
TAAGGTATTATGGACTCAAATTTGGAAGACGCTAAATTACACGATGGCCTGACACAGTTGGTCTGCGCCAGCCTGAACCAGCAACGGGCACCGCTGGACGTTCGTGCGCTAGCCGCCGATGCCAACATCGATTGGGCCGGCGCGCTGCACAGATCGCTGTCCCCCACGTGCAGCTGGTTCATCCTGTCCACCTGCAATCGCTTTGAAATCTACATCCATGCATCTGATGTGAACGCCGAGAATCTGGCAGCGCGCCTGGCGGCAATTTTGACTGCCACTTTTACAGAAGCAGGTTTTAATGCGGGTGAGGTCGTCGTCTGCTTCGATATGTTTCTAGGAGCACGCGCGGCAGAGCATCTGTGCCGAGTTGCCGCCGGGATTGAATCCAAAGTGTTTGGCGAATCCGAGATCCTGGGACAGGTGACACGTGCCTATACCGGGCATGTGGCGCAGCACAGGTTGAATCTTGCGCTGGATGCGATTGTGCGCACGGCCATGCGCGCGGGCATACGCATCCGCCATGAAACGCGCATCGGCGCCAATGCCGGCAGTATCGGATCGCTGGCATTGAACACCGTAGAAGCCGGTTTTCGGCGCTGTTCCGAGGCTGTGGTCGCCGTGGTCGGCGTGGGCGAAATGGGGCGACTGGTCGCGCGGGGCGCTTTGGAGCGCGGCGCGCGCGTATTGCTAATCAACCGCACCTATGCCACTGCCCAGCAACTGGCACAGGAGATTGGCGCAGAAGCCGTCCCCTGGGAGCAGTTGCCCAGCGCAGTGCAGAGGGCGGATATTGTATTTTGTGCGACCGCGGCCCATCGTCCCGTGATTACGCCCGACCTCCTGCAAGAAGCCGAGGATCTGACAGGCGCACACTTGCCCGCCCGCGAAAACGGACATACACGCCCCACCAAAGTGCTGGTCGATTTGGCTGTGCCACGCGATATTGATCCCGCGGTTGCACAGACAGGATGCGCGCAGGTGCTTGATCTGGATTCACTCCAGATTGACCTGGACCAGAGTTTAGCCGAGCGCCACACCGCCCTGCCGCAGGCTGAAGCCATTATTCAGGCCGAACTGACATGCTTGCGGGCACAGCTGCGCGAGTTGGTCTATCGGCCGCTGATCGTCGATTTGCGCCAACAAGCCGAGCAGATTCGCCAACAGGAGTTGGCGCGCACGCTGAAATATGTGCAGGACGCTGACCCGGACACAATCAAGCAGCTAGAGCATCTTACGCATGCGCTAGTTAATAAATTGCTCCACACGCCCA
This sequence comes from Litorilinea sp., assembly GCA_040880365.1. Taxonomy (GTDB): domain Bacteria; phylum Chloroflexota; class Anaerolineae; order Caldilineales; family Caldilineaceae; genus JBBDIO01. Next base: position 6,901 of record JBBDIO010000033.1, on the reverse strand, counting down.
CGACCTGGATTCGCGAACGGGCGAGTAGTGCTGCGGACCCTGTACCTGCCGAGCTGGTGCGCGAATTATTCGGTCTGACCGATGTTACCACCGCGGCCACAGTTGCTCATGCGCCGCCCACAGATGTGATTGACTCGGTCCCGGCGGATACGGTCCCCGCGGCTACAGACCCCACTGACACAGCAGTGACGTCGTGCCAGCCGTGCACATGCACGGGGCAGACGGTGCTGTCCTCGGCTCCGGCAACGCTTTCTGCGCATGTGGTGTGCCAACCAGAAGCGGTCAACGTGTAGTATGAATACGAGACGCTTGATACGCGCGGGGACACGCGGTTCCGCGCTGGCTCTGTGGCAGACCGAATACGTGATTGGTCGGTTGGCCGCGGCTTGGCCCGCGTTGGAATTTCGCGCAGATATTGTGCGCTCGCGCGGCGACCGTGATCAGCATACCCCCTTGCCGTCCCTGGGGGGCAAAGGCCTTTTTACTGCCGAGCTTGAACTGGGTTTGCGCACGGGCACAATGGATATTGCCGTGCATTCGCTCAAGGATCTGCCCATCGCCGACCCCGAGGGTCTTGTGACCGCGGCCGTTTTGGCGCGGGATGAGGCGCGCGATGTACTCATAAGCCGCCGCGGAGCCATGCTGGACGACCTGCCCGCCAACGCCATAATCGGAACCAGCAGCACGCGCCGCTGCGCCCAGCTACTGGCGCGTCGGCCCGATCTGCATGTGCAATCGATTCGGGGCAACGTGGACACGCGTCTGCGCAAACTGGATGAAGGCTTGTACGATGCGATTATCCTGGCGGGCGCAGGTATCAAACGCATGGGCCTGGCCGCGCGCGTCACCCAATGGCTGCCCGTGGAGTGGTTTACGCCCGCGCCGGGCCAGGGTGCACTAGCCATTCAGTGTCGCGCCAATGATGCGCCGGTGATTCAGATGCTCCAGAGCATCCACGATGCAGAGCTTGCGCAATTGGTGCATAGCGAACGCCAGTTTCTGGCCGCGCTCGGTGGCGGCTGTTCGGAACCGGTGGGGGCTTATGCTGTTCGCGACCCAGGAGGCATTACTTTGCAGGCCTGGTTCTCCACACCGGATGGGCAACGGCGGTGGAGCGAAACTGTACAGGACAATGCACATAACGCGGGGAGCGCAACCGTTGCCCACAATGCTGCGCGTGCGGCCCAGGCCGCAGTTGGCCAAGGGAATTCGCATAGTGCGTTGTTTGCCCAGGAAAATCGACCACCGCGGATTGTGCTCACGCGCTCACGGACCGAGGATTTAGCCGATTGTCGGGCGGTTTTGGCGGCTGGGATGCAGCCCGTGCTTGCGCCCATGATCGCCATGACAGCCGAATTAACGGCTCAGGAATTGGCCGCCGCGGTAGGCAAAGCCGCATCCTATGATTGGCTCATTTTCACCAGCGCCAATGCTGTACGGATTTTTGCCGAGCTTTGGCAGGCCGCTGGGGGAACACCCACAGATTTTGCAGGCGTCGCGGTGGCCGCGGTCGGACCGCATACTGCCGAAGCTGCGCGCCGTCTCGGCTTTGAGGTAGCCTATGTGCCCGCCGCGTATTCCGCCGCCGGTCTGGGCGCGGACGCCGCACGCTTTGCCGGGCAACGGATTCTGTTGCCGTGCTCGGCAGCCGGGGCACCGGACCTGGTATCGACGTTGGCCGAACACGCCGCCGATGTGGTTGAGATTCCGCTCTATCACCCCACAGGTCAAACGTTGGATGCCTTTGCACTGCGTGCCCTGGAAGCGGGCGTGGACGTGATCACATTTGCCAGCCCTTCGGCGGTGCGCGCCTTGCATGGCGAAGTGCTGGCCCACGCCAGCCTCCACGGCCTATTGACCCGCTGCCCATTGGCGTGTATTGGCCCGCAGACTGCCGCAGCCGCCACCGAGTTGGGCCTGGAGGTCGCGCTGATTAGCGAAACGCACACAATGGACGCTTTGATTCGCCTGGTCGCGGATACGTTCTCTACACCTGCCAAAGCCGGGTGACGAATCGCCGCGCGTTGGTCGGTTTGCAGACTCATTATCCGGTACTCGAGGAGGGTACTTTGACGCAAGAGGATTTGATTTCACATGCATACAGTGCGAACAGAGGCGCGGGCGGCTTTAATCAGGCCCTGCGGCCTCGGCGTCTGCGGCGAACGCCGGCGCTGCGCGCGCTTGTGCGCGAGACCCGGCTAACCGCCGACGACCTGATTCAGCCCTACTTTGTAGTCCACGGAACCGGCGTCGCCAACCCTATCTCATCCATGCCGGGTGTCAATCAGCTTTCGGTTGATCGGCTGGTGGAAACCGCAGGCGCAGACCTGGAGGCTGGGGTGCGGGCGGTGCTTCTATTCGGCATTCCCGCTACAAAAGATCCGATTGGGTTGGAGAATTTTGCGGATGACGGGATCGTGCAGCAGGGAATCCGCGCCCTCAAGGCCGCGCATCCAGAGATTCTGGTGATTACCGATGTCTGTCTCTGCGAATACACAGACCACGGCCACTGTGGGTTGTTGAGTGCGCCTGTTGCGTCTGCCGCCACCAATGGCGCGCATAGCGCGGGGGTAGCTTCACACGCGGCGCAGACTGTGGAAATTTTGAATGACGAGACGTTGGAAGTGCTGGCAAAAGTCGCCATCTCGCACGCCCAGGCAGGCGCAGACATTATTGCGCCCAGCGGCATGATGGATGGCATGGTTGCCACGCTGCGCGCGGCGCTGGACGGGCAGGGGCATCTCAACATCCCCATTATGTCCTACGCGGTGAAGTACGCCTCCGCCTTCTATGGTCCCTTTCGCGAAGCGGCAGATGGCGCGCCCAGGTTTGGCGACCGCCGCGCCCATCAGATGGACCCTGGCAATGTGCGCGAGGCCCTGCGCGAGGCGCAGATCGATGTGGACGAAGGGGCCGATTTCCTCATGGTGAAGCCCGCGCTGGCCTATCTGGATGTCATCCATGCCCTGGCCGCGGCCTTCCCGACGCTGCCGTTGGCCGCGTATAACGTGAGCGGCGAATATGCCATGATCAAGGCTGCGGCCCAACGGGGTTGGATTGATGAATCCAACGCAGCCCTGGAAATGCTCACCGGCATGAAGCGCGCCGGGGCGGATCTGATTATTACCTATTTTGCCGGGCAAGCTGCGCGCTATCTGCGTACCGGCGTGTGGTCCTGACCGGCACTCTATACCTGGCAGGCAGAGAAAGGATTGAGACGTAAATGGTGAAAGAACTGCGCCATGCAGGGCGACCGGCTTCTGGGCAACCAGCGGCAAGTGAGCACGCGCCCGAAGCGCTGGATTTGAGTGAAAAGGGACGCGGCCCCGATGGGGAAGTGATCACATCCGAGCGCCGGCTTTTTATGCAGTTTCTGGCATTTGGCAACGTCCGCGATCATCAGGCCATCATTGATCTGCTCGCGGCCCGTGATTTTCAAGGTGCGCTCTATATGGATCTCAACGACCCCTATGGCATCGGCCTGGTGGCCCTCGCAGAATCGGCAGACTATTTTCTGACCGACTTGCGCGAACTGTTGGGCACGACTCCGTTTGTCGAACTGACACCCAAGCCCGAATTGACCATGTTTGGGCGCACCTATGCCCTGGGCTATGAGCCGGACCTGGATGAAACGCTCGTGGATCGCCCGCGCAGCCGTGTCATTGATCCCGCGTTACCCTGGGTGATCTGGTATCCACTGCGTCGGGCCGGAACGTTTGAACAGCTTTCGCCCCAGGAACAAAACGTGATCCTGATGGAACACGGGGGGATTGGGCGCGCGTTTGGGCGGGCCGGTCTGGGCTATGATGTGCGCCTGGCCTGTCATGGCCTGGATAAACACGATAACGACTTTGTGATCGGACTGATTGGTCCTGAACTCGTGCCGCTTTCTCAGATTGTGCAGCGTATGCGCAAAACCAAACAAACCTCTTTGCATCTGGAGCGGCTCGGACCGTTTTTTGTCGGCAAAGTCGCGTGGCAGACGCCGCAGGCGATAGCTGCCTGAGCCTGTAGCAAACCATCTCAAAATCATAGAGACCGTAGCGTCATAAACCGTAGCGTCATAAAACTGTTGTGAGAAAAATATGCAGACTACTCTAGAGAACCGGGCACCGGCGTCCGCCGCTGCATCCCCACTCCAAAATAGCGTCTTTCTGGGCGCATGTGCCGCCCGGCCCACCTCGCACACGCCTATCTGGCTGATGCGTCAGGCCGGCCGCTATATGGCGGAATATCGCGCGCTGCGCGCCAAGCACGACATGTTGGAGCTGATCCGCACGCCCGATCTGGCCGCGGAGATCACGCTCCAGCCCATCCGGCGTTTTGGCATGGACGCCGCGATTATTTTTGCCGATATTCTGCCGCCGCTGATTGGCATGGGGCTGGATCTGGCATTCGTAGAGGGTGTCGGGCCGCGCATATCCAATGCACTGACAACCACGCGCGACATTGATATGCTGGCAACCCCGCCTGCCACGGAAACACTGAGCGGCACGCTGGAAGCGGTGAAGCTGGTCTCTGCCGAATTGGCAGGGCAGGGTGTGCCACTGATCGGTTTTGCCGGTGCGCCGTTTACGCTGGCAAGCTATGCGATTGAGGGGGGCGGTTCCAAGCAGTATGCCAAGACCAAGTCGCTCATGTTTTCGGAACCGGCAGCGTGGAAACGGCTCATGGAAAAGCTGGTGACTGTGCAGGCCGATTATCTGTTGCAGCAAGCCAAAGCCGGGGCCGCGGCATTGCAAATCTTTGATTCCTGGGTGGGCCAGGCGTTGAGCCTGGAAGCCTATGAGCGCTTCGTTTTGCCCTATAATCGCGCCTTGTTCGAGCGCTTGCGGGCCGCCCAGGTGCCGGTGGTCAATTTTAGCACGGGCACAGCCGCCTATATCGACCGGGCCGCAGCTGCCGGCGGCGATGTGGTAGGGGTAGATTGGAAGATGCCGCTGGACTGGTATTGGAGCTCCATCGGTCACGACCGGCCGATTCAGGGTAATCTGGATCCCATCGCCCTGCTGGCCCCCTGGCGCGAACTCAAATTTCAGGTGGATGCTATTCTGGAACAGGCCGCTGGACGCCCCGGCCACATCTTCAACCTGGGGCATGGAATTCTGCCCCAGACGCCCGTGGATACGGTAGCCCGCCTGGTGGACTATGTCCACAGCGCAACTGCACGTTAGCTCTGGCTCCCTGGTATTTGGCAGATGACAATACCCCCATTGCTGGGGTTGAAAACTGTTTACGCAAAAAGGATAACCCATCTATGCAGAATGGAACTTCGGTCGCCCTGGACCGGTCGGAGGCCGCGCACGCCACTACATCGGCGGCAAATACGCCTGCACTGCCCATCGGCGTATTGATTATGGCCTATGGCGGGCCAAACAATCTGGATGAAATTCCCGGCTACCTGGCCGACATCCGCAATGGACGCCCCACCACACCGGCTGTGCTGGAAGAAATCACCAACAACTACCGCCAGATCGGTGGGCGTTCGCCGCTGCTGGAATTTTCCACGCGCCAGGTGGAGGCGGTGGCCGCTCAGCTGGACCCAACACGCTTCCGCGGCTATCTGGGGATGCGCCACTGGTCGCCCTGGATCGAAGACGTGGTGGCGCAGATGGTAGACGACGGCATTACCCACGCGGTGAGCGTGGTGCTTGCGCCGCATTACAGTAAGTTGAGTGTGGCAAAGTATCAGGGCAAGATCGCGGAGGGGCTGGCGATGGTGCATGGGCAGATCGACTTCACGCACATTGCCAGCTATCACGACGCGCCCAAGCTAATCGAAGCCTTTGCCGAACGTACACGCGCCGGCATTGCCCACTGGCCCATCTCGAAACAGGATGAGGAACAGGGTGACGTCCATGTTGTGTTTAGCGCGCACAGCCTGCCCACACGCATCCTCAAAATGGGCGACCCGTACGATACCCAACTGCGCGAGACGGCCTCGCTGATTGCCGCCGCCGCGGGCTTGACGCCAGAGCAATGGTCGTGGAGCTATCAGTCGGCAGGCCGTAGCCCGGAACCGTGGCTTGGCCCGCAACTAGAGGACCACATCCCCGCGCTGGCCGCGCAAGGCATTACTCGCATCGTCTCGGTGCCCGTGGGCTTTGTCTCGGACCATGTGGAAATTTTATTCGATATCGACATCCAGGCGCAGGAAGCCGCGGCCGAACACGGGGTGACACTGGTACGCCCGCCCGCGCTCAACGACGATCCGCTCTACATTTCCACATTGGTGGAGCTAATCGAGGCCGCGGCCCAACCCTGGTTACTGGACGCACCTGCCACAACCTGATCTGTCCCTGCAAAATCAGCAACCAGTTACATCAGTCAGAAGGGAAGTTTGCATGTCAACCGAGTCGCACACACAGCTCCGCCGGGCGCAATCGGAAAGCCTGTTTCAAGAGGCGCAACAGCATTTGGTGGGAGGTGTGAATTCGCCGGTACGCGCCTTTCGCGGAGTGGGGGGCACGCCTGTCTTTTTCCGCCGGGGAACAGGCGCGTATCTGGAAGACGCAGACGGCAATCGCTATGTGGACTACGTGCTCTCCTGGGGGCCGCTGGCGCTGGGACATGCGCATCCGGATGTTGTGCGTGCCCTCCAGGCTGCAGTCGCGGATGGGACGAGTTTTGGCGCACCGTGTGCCCAGGAAATTGAACTGGCGCAACTGGTCAAATCGCTCATGCCCAGTCTGGAACTGGTGCGCTTCGTCAATTCGGGCACCGAGGCGACCATGAGCGCGCTGCGCCTGGCGCGCGCGTATACAGGGCGCAACAAATTTATCAAATTCGAAGGCAATTACCACGGTCACGCCGATATGTTGCTGGTACAGGCAGGGTCGGGGGTTGCCACCTTGGGTCTGCCCGATTCGCCGGGCGTCACTGCCGCCACGGTCGCGGATAC
>JBBDIO010000032.1:0-8200 GCA_040880365.1 Litorilinea sp. | reverse complement strand
CGCTTCGAGCAACTGGTCGATCAACTGTCCCTATGAGCACCCTATGAGCAAATGCACGATTCGCGCCGGCAGCAATATCGCGTTCATCAAATATTGGGGTGTGGCCGATGCCGCCATCAATCTACCCCTGAATAGCTCCATCAGCATGACACTGGCCGACGCCCATACCACGACGACCGTGGAGTGGCTGGCCGATGCGGCGACCAAAACGGGGCACGCCACAGACCGGGATACGATTGAGATCAACGGCGCACCGGCCAGCGAAAAGGTCTATACGCGCACGGTCGCCCATCTGGATCGCATCCGCACGGCAACCCAGACCACCCATCGCGCGCGCATTGCCAGTGTCAACAATTTCCCCCTGGGCGCGGGGATCGCCAGCTCCGCCAGCGGCTTTGCCGCACTCACCGTCGCCGCGGTCGCCGCGCTGGATACAGAGCTGGTTGAGGAGTTGGATGCGGTGGCGCTGAATGCGCTCACACGCCAGGGCAGCGGGTCCGCCTGTCGCAGCCTCTTTGGGGGCTTCGTGCTGTGGGACCAGGGCACCGACAGCGCCAGTAGTTTGGCGCGGCAACTCTACCCGCCCGACTACTGGGACCTCTACGACATTGTCGCGGTAGTGGATACCGGCGAAAAGCGCGTGAGCAGCGAAGGCGGGCACCGCATTGCTCACACCAGCCCGCTCAATGCCGCGCGCGTGGACGCGGCGCAAGCGTCCCTGCCCCAGGTCCACGCCGCCATCATCGAACGCAATCTGGCCGCGCTCGGTCCGCTCATCGAACGCGATGCGCTTGCCATGCACGCCGTCATGATGACGGGTGCGCCCAGCCTCATGTATTGGCAGCCGGGAACCCTGAGCGTCATCCAGGCCGTTCTACACTGGCGCGCCCAGGATGACATTCCCGTCTATTTCACCATCGATGCCGGACCGAATGTACATCTGATCTGTGAAGCCGGCGCGGTATCCGAAGTGAATCAACGGTTGCAAGCGCTGGATGGCGTGCGCGAAACGCTAGTGAGTCGGGCCGGCCCCGGTCCGCAAACGTTAACCGAGCACTTGTTTTGATGATTTATGCGCGCATTGGCGCGAGCCTGAAGGAGCAAACCACATGAGCAAACTACCCGGCGGCGCATTGGCCAGCCGTCCACTCCATTTTTTCTGGATCGCCGACTGTTCCGGCTCGATGGACTATAACGGCAAAATCCAGGCGCTAAACCACGCCATCCGCGAGGCGATTCCCCACATGCAACAGGTGGCGGGCGAAAACCCCAATGCCCAGGTGCTGGTGCGCGCGCTCAGCTTTTCCAGCGGCGCCAAGTGGCATGTATCGCAACCCACGCCCATTGAAAATTTCCGCTGGGAGGATCTCAAGGCAGGAGGCGTCACCGATTTGGGCAAGGCTCTGACCCTCTTGGCCGAGCAGATCAGCCCCGAATACATGCCGCCGCGCGCGCTGCCGCCGGTATTGGTCCTGGTTTCCGATGGACAGCCCACCGATAATTTCGACAAGGGACTCACCGCGCTGCTGGATCAACCCTGGGGCAAAAAGGCCGTGCGCATTGCCATTGCGATTGGCGATGACGCCGATCTGGACATTCTGCAACGCTTCATCGGTCATCCCGAGTTCAAACCGCTGCAAGCCAACAACGCCGAAACGCTGGTGCGCTATATCAAATGGGCCTCCACCGAAGTGCTCAAATCGGCCTCATCGCCCGCCAGCCAGACGGTGGACGCCAAGCCTGTGGGCAATGTGCCGCTGCCTGCCGTGCCCGATGCTGCGCCCCTGGCTTCCGCCGACGACGTTTGGTAAATGGGTATGCGCACTGCCTATGCCAGTCAACCATACTGTCGTCGTCTACAGTGGCGTAAACCACAATGGCACCAGGTACAGCAGCCGGGAACCGTGAGCTGAATCCATGACTAATGCGCGCCCTGCGGCAAACAATTCCCCGCTCCCAGCATCCTCTGCGGTATCCTCTGGAATATCAACTGCGGGGCGGTCGCCCTGGTGGGCAATCGGTGCGTCGGCGCGCGGCGCATCCCACGTGCGTGGCGACCGTCCCAATCAGGATGCGCTCGCCTGGCGTACCCACGGCGATGCCGTATTGCTGGCGCTTGCCGATGGTCACGGCAGCGCCCGCTATATCCGCAGCCACCAGGGCGCCAAAATTGCCGTACAGGTGGCATTGACCCAGCTGGAACAGTTTCTCCAACAACATCACAACCCCGCCACGCTCAAACGGCGCGCCGAAGAACAACTGCCGCGTACACTGGTACGCGCCTGGCAGGATGCGGTCGCGGCCCAGCTGGTGCGCGTCCCCCTTTCACAAGCCGAAACCGATACACTGGCGCGCATCATGTCTACCGACGAACAGGCTGCCCTGGCGGCGCGCCCCCAGCGTATTTTTGGCGCGACCCTGCTGGCGGCGATTGTTACGCCTACCTTTGGCCTGTTTCTGCAGCTGGGCGATGGCGATATTCTCACCGTAGAGGCCGATGGCACGGTCGCGCGCTTGCCCCTGGTCGAAGATGCGCGACTCTTTGCCAACCAGACCACTTCGCTGGCAGGAACCCGCGCCTGGCAGGATATGCGGGTCCACTTTCAGCCGTTTGTGCGCACCGCGCCCGCGCTCATACTCTTTGCCACCGATGGCTACGGCAATTCGTTTCAGGATGAATCGGGCCTCTTTGCCGCCGCCGCGGATCTGCATACCCTGCTCCACAGCCAGGGACGGCCCTACATTCGTCGCCATCTCAAGTCGTGGCTTGTACAGACTTCGGAACTGGGCAGCGGCGACGACATCTCAGTCGGCCTGATTGCCCGCCCGGTTATTCAGCGCGACTCTGCATAGCCCCGGCTCTCACAGCACGCCGCAAACCGGATTTGCAGAAACGCCTGCTCTGTGATAACTTCTGCGCAGACGTCGCAGTTATCCACGCGGCGACCAGTTTCGGAATTTGCTTTCGCGAACGATCTACTTTGAAAGGAGACGACATATGCAAGTGGCTATTGTCTACACCCAAACAACCGAATTGCAGATGCGTCTCAAGGTAGACGGAGTCTTCCGCGGAGCCATCCGAAGTGCGTAGCGCAAGAAGCTAGCGCAGACTACGGTCGGGCAAGCAACTTCCACACACCCGCCGTACACAAACCAGCATTTTTGCCTCACTTCTACAGTTCCCAACCCTCCATCTCGAATCGACGCGGGTAAAGTGACGCGGTGAATTTGTCGCTGCCCGGCTCTGGGGTCTACACGATAATTACCCGACCGCCATGCGAACCCGCACACATTCATGATTGGGCCATCTGCTCCCGTGGCTTGTTGGCGCGCGCCAGAATTTTCTGCTCCGCCGGATAAGCAAGGGTACGCCTGGCGCGCCCAATCTGATATTCCTTTCAGGCCACGGACCCTGCCCGGCTGTGGCCTGTTTGCTTTGCATCCAGTGCCCACTGTGCCCAGTGCCAAATGTGCCCAGTGCCAAATGTGCAATGAATAAATCTGATCTGGTGCAAAACCTGGAGAAAATCTCAATCATGACGTCTCGAACATCTCGCTCGCGTGATTTTGCAACATCGACCCATGCTCGCCCCACGGCGCGCGATTACGACTACTACGAACAGCTTTACAATCCCGATGCGCATGTGCCCGACCAGCCGCATGTGCCCGTACGCACCAAGAGTCGCCAAAAAGCCGCGGCCATCGTTGCCAATCTCACCGACGAAGCGATGGGCGGCGAGGCGGGCTTCACCACCACCTATAACCCGGCGCGCCACGAGGAAGGCTGGCTCATGTCCTCGCTGGGCCTGTTCTATGCCAACGACCTCATCACCGATGTGCTGGCAATGGTCAAAGGCGGCAAGGAAGCGACTGTCTACCGCTGTCGGGGGACCCGTGCCGCCGAGTATGACATTGTGGCTGCCAAAGTCTATCGCCCGCGCCAGTTTCGTAACCTGCGCAACGACAAGATGTATAAAGAAGGCCGGCGAGTGCTCACCGCCGATGGGCGTCCGGTGAAGGCAACCGACCAACGGCTCATTCGCGCCCTCAACAAAAAAACTGCGTTTGGCAAACAGGTAGAACATACATCGTGGCTCATGTACGAATTCACCACGCTGCAACAGCTATATGCCGCGGGCGTTGCCGTGCCCAAACCCATCGCCACCAGTGAAAATGCCATCCTCATGGAACACATCGGCAGCGCAGACATCACCGCCCCCACCCTGCACGAAGTGTCGCTTGCGTATCCTGAAGCCCAGGCGCTTTTTGATACAACGCTGATCCACATCGAACGCATGTTGGCCGCGGGCATGGTCCACGGCGATCTTTCGGCCTACAACATACTCTATTGGGAGGGCGAAATCTGTCTGATCGACTTTCCCCAGGTCACCTATAGCCTGACCAACAGCAACGCACGTAGCGTCTTCTTTCGCGATGTCCAGCGCGTCTGCGAATACTTTGCGTCGCAGGGCGTAGACAGTAATCCGCGTGCACTTGCGTACACGCTCTGGAATCGCTATGAAACCCAGCGCGAAGCCGACCGGCTTGCCGAGCTTTCGCGCCACGCCCCTACTGATGAAGAATAGACCGAAGTATTAGGACAAAGTCACAAAACGAAGAAATAAGACGAAGAAATAAGACAAGGAATCGCTTGTGTCGTTACGTTATCACGAGATTGCCGAAGCCAATCATCGCATCCTGAACCCCTTTTCCCATGCCAAGCTCATGCAACTGGGCGAAATCTGCCGCTTGCAGCCCGGCATGACCCAACTTGACCTGGCGTGTGGCAAAGGCGAAATGCTCTGTCTATGGGCCAACGCCTGGGGCATCCGCGGCACAGGCGTAGATATCAGCCCGGTCTTTCTGGCCGCGGCGCGACGACGCGCGGCAGAGCTGGAAGTGACAGACCGCGTCACACTGGTCGAAGCCGACGCCGGGCCATATCTGGCGCAATCCGATCATCCTCGCGCAGACGCGGAGACCTTCGACATTGTGAGCTGTATCGGCGCAACCTGGATTGGCAACGGCCTGACCGGCAGCCTGAACCTCATGCGCCCGGCGCTTAAACCCGGCGGCCTGCTGCTGGTAGGCGAACCCTATTGGGTCGATCCGCCGCCCGCAGGCGCGCCGGAAATCGTGGGCTTCGGCAAGTATGACTACGCTTCACTTCTGGGCACATTCGAACGTTTCGAGGCCGCCGGCTGTGAACTGGTAGAGATGGTACTGAGCGATCTGGATAGCTGGGACCGCTACGAAGCAGCCCAATGGTGGACGGTGGAAGAGTGGCTGCGCGACAATCCCCACAGCACCGATGCCACGACCATCCGCGGGCTGCGCGACGAGAGCCGCCGCAACTATCTCACGCTCTTGCGTCGCTACTTTGGGTGGGGAGTTTTTGTGCTGCGTGCCCGTGATTGAGCCAGAGCAAAATGCGCAGCGTGCGGATGTCGTGATGGCATCCGCACGCTGCGCATTTTCTCCTACGGTCATAATAAGTGCTGCATCCGATAAGTTCTTACGAAGTAGTAAGTCACCGCTCCTGCGGTGACAGCTTGTGTCACGCCGGGAGGCATGACCTACTACATCATGACACTTTAGATGATCGGCAAGCTAAATGACCGGCAAGACATGCGCGGCATCGCCCCGCGCAAAGGCCACCCCGTCATCGATCTGGGTGCGGATGTCCACAGACGGCGCATAGCCAATCAGCTCGCGGCCCTTGCTCAGATCAAATTCGTAAAACGGTGTGGTGACGCCCGGCAGCCGGAGATCCACATAGGGCAGGTTCAAGCGTTCTGCCAGATAGGGCACCGCGTCTTCCCAGGTATAGGGCGCGGGCGCGGCCAGCTGAAAGATCTGCCCCACCGCCGCAGGCTTGTCCAACGCGGCCTCGAACCCCGCCACAATGTCGCGCACGTCGGCAATATGTTTCTTGAAGGTGCGCCCGTTCTCATCCCGCGCAATCACCAGACAATCCTGCCCGTGCTTTTCCAGCGCGGCCTGTGCCTCTGCCAAAGCCGCCGGGGCCTGAGGATGGCGGCTGCGTTCCAGCGCGCCCGCCCAATGGCGCAGATAGAATTGGGGAAAGTGTAAAATTTCATCGCCAGCCACTGTCAGTGCAAAGCGGAAGACCGTGAGTGGCAGCCCGAAATTGCGCCAGTAGCCCACACAGAGATTCTCGCCCAGCTGCTTGCTCAGCGCATACATGCCCCCCGGCTGAATGGGAAAGCTATCTTCGCGAATGGGTTCAGACAAGCCGCCGGGGATATACTTGTCATAGAGTGCATCGGAACTGGCAAAGAAGAACTGACGCAGACCTTCGCCGCGCGCCTTGGCCGCTTCCAATATATTAAATGTACCGCGCACGTTGATCTCAAAGTATTCTTCGTGGGTAAAAGGCCCACCGCCCTGAAATGCTGCGCCCAAATGGCAAATGGCGTCTACACCCTCAACCGCGCGCGCCACATCCGCAGGGTTCACCAGATCACCCTCGATCAACTCGACTTGCAACTGTTCCAGCTTCTCTTTGCGGCGGTCGCGCGCCCAAACCAGCCCGCGAATGTCATGTCCTGCCTGCCCCAGCCGATAGGCGACATTGGCCCCAATTCGACCGGAGATGCCGGTAATCAAAATCCGCATAGTCAATACGTCCTCTCACGTTGTGATTCGATTTGATTCTCATCCCAAACCAAACCCAGGCCGGGTAAGGTGGGTATTTGCACTTCGCCCTGTTCGGGGCGATAGATGTGTTTATGCAGCGCCTGCTTGCCCTCTTGCCCGCGCACCAGATATTCGACAAAAGGGACGGTCGTGGGCGGCTGGGCAGCCGCCACATGCAGCGCCGCCAGCAAGGAATGTCCATGCGCCACCACCGGCGTATCAAACGCCGAGGCCAGCACACACACTTTGGTCAGTTCCGAAATGCCGCCGGTCCAGTCGGGATCATTCTGCAAGACATCCACGGCCTCGTTCACCAATAGCTCTTTGGTCTGCCAGCGCGTATAGACATGCTCGCCCGTCGCCAGTCGCGCCCCGGTCGCGCGGCGCAGACGTCCAAAACTGCCCACACGCTCAGGCGGAAACGGCTCTTCCATCCAATAGGGGCGGATTTCGGCCAATCCCTGGAGCATTGCCGTAGAAAAGGCCACGTCCCACCCCATGAAAGCGTCGAACATGAGCGTATAATCGGCCCCCACCGCGTCGCGCACAGCTTGCGCCATTTCCAGGTTGTGGCGGATGCCCGCATCGCCGTGTGCGGGTCCATAGCGAAAAAACCACTTCTGCGCCCGATAGCCCTTTTCCTTATAGGCCGCCGCCACTTCCGCCGCGCCGGCAGGTTCGACGGTGAAGCCCAACATACTGGCATAGGCAGGCACGGCGGGGCGTGTTGGTCCGCCCAACAGCCGGTAGATGGGTTGGTTCCAGGCCTTGCCCTTAAGGTCCCACAGGGCGCAATCGACAGCGCTGATAGCCGTCATAAACATGCCCGAACGCCCGTGTCGATCCAGACGCAACATCTGGTCGAAGAGCAGTTCGGTTGCCAGGGGATCGCGTCCAATCAGAAACGGGCGCAACGTGCGATAGACGTGAAACGCCTGGAAATCCTGGATCGGGCCAAAGATGCCCGATACGCCGGCGTCGGTACGGATTTCCACATAGGTTGCGGTCATCGTCTGTCCGGCTACGGGTCCCTGGCTATCGCTCTCCGTATCAAATTCAGGATAGATGTCCAGTTGCTTGGCCTGGCGACTGCCGGGAGGAAACTCCAATCCCGCATACGCGCCGGCAAGCTCTACCAGCACCACATCGGTGATTTTCATAGACCAACACTTTCTTTGGATAGACGCCGGTGGGCAACACCGGTACATCACTCGAAAGCGCGAGGGCACGCCGTAACGCTACAGCACAGGGAGCCTACAGACGACATACAGACTACATAGGGCCGACGCGGATCGGCCCCCGGTCCATCGCCAACATCGACGCATCGAAGCTGCGCAGCAACAACTCGGCGCGCAGCGTCTGATGGTCGGGACTATCCCACAGATTTTCAAATTCATGGGGATCGTTTTCCAGGTCATACAGTTCGCCCAGACCATGCCCATGATAGACCATCAGTTTATAGCGACCATCGCGATACATGGTGCCAAACGAATTATCCGGCTCGGCCAAAGCGTCGTAATATTCACAGCGCACAAAATCC
>JBBDIO010000031.1:0-8255 GCA_040880365.1 Litorilinea sp. | reverse complement strand
CACCCCCCGGCGTCCGGCGCGGCTATTATCTCTTTACCGGCGCGCCGCCCGTGGTCCACGCGCTGCAACGGCTTTTCGCACACGACTATGCGCTCCAGCCGTTTTGGGATCTGCTGCCCTACACCGCCGACCATGTGCGCTATGGCGCGCCGCCCGCCGATTATCTGCCCCCGCCGCCGCCCTGGTATCGTGTGGAGGCTGCGCCCTTTGCCGCGCCGCTCACAGTTGCCGGCCCGGGGCGTTTTGTGGTGGTGAGCGCGCCCGAACATGCGCTGCGCCCCGATGACGGACTCCACGCTTTGCTGCAAAGGGCCGGCGCAGGCGACGCGATCTGGGTGCAACAGCTTTATGAGCATAAACACTGGGGCGCGGGCGATTCCAACGCCATTGCCGATCCCAACCCGCGACTGCAAATGGTCATCGAGGCCGCGCGGCGGGGCGCACAGGTGCGCATCCTGCTGGATGGTCTGTTCGACGACGCCGATGCGCTACGCAGTAACGCGGCCACGGCGGCCTATCTGCACACGCTGGCCGCGGCCGAAGGGCTGGACATCCAGGTGCGGGTCGGCAACCCCACCGGCGGCGGGATTCATGCCAAGCTCTTTCTGGTGCGCGTGGGCGATGAGCACTGGAGCGCAGTGGGTAGCCTCAACGGCAGCGAGGTGAGCCACAAGCTCAACCGCGAGGTGGTGCTGCTCACCGACGTGCCCGGCGTTTTTGCACGCCTGGCAGAAGTGTTCTGGTGGGATTGGGAACGGGTGGAGTAGCAGGTCAGTGTACAGGTCACAAGTTTTGGGGATCGAGCGATTCCAACGCCATCGCCGACCCCAACCCGCGGCTGCAAATGGTCATTGGCGCCGATGCGCTACGCCGCAACGCGCTCACGGCGGTCGTCGCCGCGACCGTTTTGCACAACCGCGAGTTTGTGCGCTCAGGCTGTGATGTGCGCCAGCTTATCGGGATTGAGCACGGCGCGAATCGCTGTAATCTGTCGCTCGTTCATTTCCAGGAAAATTACACCGAAAAGGTTGTCATCCATGCGCATGAGAAGCGCGGTCTCGCCATTTAATTCTGTGATCTCCAGCATGAAGCCAGGAGGCCGCCGCCGGATCAACCCTTCGAGTAGCTTCGCGACAGAATCGCGGCCGTAAACGGGGCGTGTGATTGCCTTGACTTTGCCGCCGCCATCCGACCACCATGATACTTCGTCTGCCAGCATCTGTGTCAATCCGTTCAGATCGCCTACTTCGATGGCTTGCATAAACTCGTTGACGAGCCTGTCGTGCACTTCGGGCGCAGGCTGAAAGCGTGGTTGATGGTCGGCGATGTGTTTGCGGGCGCGGCTGAATAACTGGCGGCAGGCAGCCTCTTCGCGGTTGACGATGTGGGCAATTTCCGCATAATCGTAATCGAACACCTCGCGCAGCAAAAACACGGCGCGCTCGACGGGGGTCAGGCTTTCCAGCAACACCAGAAACGCCATGGAGATGGATTCGTAGTGGCTGAATATCGCCGCCGGTGAGGCAACCTTTGCCGCATCACTCTCGGTTAATACCGGTTCTGGTAGCCAGGGACCCACGTATGTTTCGCGTTTCACCTTTGCCGATTTCAGATGGTCGAGACAGAGACGGGTGATCACCGTCGTCAGATAGGCTTTGGGCGAGTCGATTTGTTCATGCGCCACAGCCTGATACCGCAGATACGCTTCCTGCACCATATCCTCCGCGTCCATCGCGCTGCCCAACATGCGATAGGCGATGGAAAACAGCAGATAGCGGTACTGTTCAAAGGTGTTATTCGGGTTCAAATGCCACTCCGTAACATCTTTATGATGATTTACTTCACGGTGACTGGAACTTCATGGTGACTGGAAGGCAAGGCTGATTCGATGAGTTTGCCTTACCTTCCCCTGTCTGCGTCCTAGACCGATTCGATCTGCATTGCCTGTTGTGGGTTCTGTTCGGCTGGCGGGCTGTCTTTCCCCGGCCAGGTCACTGCGCCCGGCCAGGTGCGTTCCAACTTCAATCCCCAAATCGTACCCCGGCAGATGCTTTCCTTGATCACCTTGGCTGCGAAGCCGGTGATAATCCGCTCTTGCGAGATGTCATCTTTATTTGTAAATTGCAACAAGCCGCGTTTGCGGCCCAGGCTGATGCACGTTCCACCATAGTGTAAGCTGAATGGCTGCTGGGGCTTGCCTGCGATCCATGCCAACAGATTATCCGCCGCGTGTGCGCCTGTCGAAAAGGCAGTTGCACACGCCATCCGCAGCGGCGTGCGATCTGCGAAGATGGAAGAATCGCCCACAGCATAGACATCCGGGTGCGATATCGAACGGAGTTGAGAATCGACCCGGACGCGGCCGCTCGCATTCACGTCCAGCCCGGCTTCCCGCGCCAGCGAGGGTACGCCGAACGACCCGGCCCAGATCGCGATATCAAAGGGCAGGCGGCGACCTGCGTTGGTGAACAGTTGGCCTGCTTCGATCTTCTGGACGCGTGTGTGCTCCAGCGAACCCAGATTCAGGTCGGCGAACACCTGGCGGATATAAGCCCGTCCACGCTCCGACAGACTCGGGCCGACAACGCCGTCCGTCACCAGCTTGACGCGCAGATCGGGGCGGCTCTCGGCAAGCTCTGTTGCCGTCTCGATTCCGGTCAGGCCGCCCCCGATGACAACCATCTCTGCCCCGGCAGATAGCGACCCCATCCGCGTGTGCAGTGCTTCCGCCTCTTCAATATTGCCGATGCCATAGGCATGTTCGCGCACGCCGGGAATGTCGGGCTTTGCTGCCACGCTCCCCAAGGCATACAACAGTTTATCGTAGGCGAAAATCTCACCGTTGTCTACGGTTGCAGTGTGTCGGGCGAGATCCAGCGCGGTGACCCGTCCCTGGACAAAACGGACAGGCCGTCTGCCCAGCAGCTTTGGGATTGAGTGTTGTTGCACAGGCTGCTGCGCGGCCACTTGATGATTGCGGATGCGCTGGACAAAGCCCGCGCGGGCATTGATCAGTGTGATCTCCGCGTTGTTGGCGGCCTTGCCTGCCAGACGCAGCGCGGCGATCAACCCGGCGTAGCCACCACCGATGATAACGATTTTGTGTTTGTGTTTGCTGTTCATCAGAGTCTCCTTATATTTGCCATGCTTCAATTTTGGTTCTGTAAAGGAGACGAGAGAGGTGGTGCGTTTGTGACAGAGGCGTGGAATGAATTTTGAAGAGGAATATGTGAAAGCGGAATATTTGAAACGCGAAGCCCAGAAATTCAGGGCATCCTGGAGCTTATTCACACTGTAGCCGGCCCGATGCAAGGCACGCGTAGGGTATGGGCCAGTGGCTACTTGCTCAACCACCGACCCGCACCCTCCGCGCATAGTTCATCCATCAGCGCCGCAGGTTGGGCAGCCACAGGCGGATGGGACCCATCTGCTCCGGTTGATTTTCCACGGGCAGGTTTGTGGTGCCATCAATGTCGATATGCACCGTAGAGCCTGCGGTGGCAACCACAGCCTGGGCAACCACAGCCTGGGCAATCTCTGTGTTGGCCGCAGGCATCAGCCCGGCACTATCGACCCCGGCACTCTCCACTGAAATTCCCGGCTGTGCGACAGAACTCCAGGTGAAGCTGTGGGTTTCGCTGACCTGTGCCGTCCGGGTAAATTCGTAGGTATGGGTCATGCCCGGCGCCAGGTCTAGCGTCAGCTCTTCGAAGACGGTGCCGACGATAGTGCCGACCAGGGTATGGCTTACCAGCAGGGCGGATCCCGTGTTTTCGACCTCGAAACAGAAGATGACATCGGTATTGGGCTTGACCATCAGCACCGGCTCCGCGGCGCGGCAACTGTCTTCTTCGCCTGCCACGCCCAAACCAATCGCGATGGAGATGGCGGCGATCTGAGGTTGTACCACTACCTCCACGCCTGCCAACAAATTGTCATAGTCGGGGTCGAGGCTTGCGCCGACGACCTGGAAGACACAGTTGCTCGGTTCTGCGTCGAGCGAGACGGCGTCCACACTGAATTCGATAGCGTTCTGCCAGTCATCGGGTTGGACGGTGATCTGTGCTGGCGAGACCGTGCATTGATCCGGGTTCTGCGCCACGATATTGAACGTGACCGGCGCCGTGGGCCGGCTTTCCAGTGTAAGCGTAAAGCCGCTGTCCGACGGCTGAATCGTCACGCTTCCAGTGTCGTCATCCAGCACGGTGACGTTGACCGTGCCCACGGTAGGCTGATTGTAGTCGGAGTCGTCGCTGGTCGAGGAAACCGTGAGGGTGCAGGCGCGGTCGCCGGTGGCGCGGTCGTCGTCCACACCGGTGACGGTGAAGACGATGGGATTCTGCCAGTCGGCAGGCTGTACCGTGACAGGTGTGGGTGCGACCGTGCAGGCCACAGGATCACCGGATAGCGGCGTGAAGGTGACCGGCGCGCCGGGTTGGCTGCTGAGGGTGAGGGTAAACACATCCGTGAGCGTACCGTCCTCGCTGACGGTGAGGGTGTCGCCGGTGAGGGCGATGCCCGCGCTGTCGTCATTCAGAATCGTCACCTGGGCTGTGATGTTTCCACCCAGCGCCGTCGCGGGCGAGCCGGTCAGCGTCACGAAGAAGAGTTCGTCGTCTTCCACCTGTGCATCATCGAGAATGGGCACGCTGATTGTGACGTCTGTCTGCCCGGCGGGAATGGTCGCCGTCACGCTCTGCGCGCTGTAGTCGCTGCCGGCGCTGGCGCTGTCGTCGGCGGTCACATAGCTCACCACCGTGTCCAGCCAGGGGTTCGCCGCGTTGAGCACGATGTGCAGCTCGACCAGGCCCGCATTTTCCAATACGATCGTTGCTGTGGGTGATAGGGTGACCGTAGGCGGCGTCGCGTTGCTGGCAACCGACGTGACATTGTTGGTAAAGGTCAATTCGTGCGTGCCGGTGATGCCCGCGTGGTTGAACCAGCCCACCGGCGCGCTCATGCTGGTCGTCACTTGCCCGCTGATGGTGATTTCGCCGCCCGCACCCGGCGCAAGATCGCCGATGTCCCACGCCAGATTGGGCAGCGCGCCGGTCTGGGTGATGATGACGCCCGCATCCAGCGTTTCCTCGATCACCAGGTTGTAGAGCGGGGCAATCAGCGTGTCGGTGAGTACCGTCTGCGTCGCCGTCACAAGACCGCTATTTGAAAACGCCAGGGTATAGGTAATGGGCTGGTTGGGCAGCAATGTGCCCATCGGCGTTACCTGCTTGACCACGCCCAGATCGCTGGGCTGCCCGAAATAGAAGCTGTATTCGTCGATATAGCCGCCATTGGCAAAGAGGAAGAAGCCCACCGTGCGGTTATCGGGCACGGTGCCCGGATAGGCTTCGCCGTTCATGGGCGTCGCAGCGTCGATATTCACATTTTCCCGGCGCGGGACATAGAAGCGCAGTTGACCGCCATTGGCAGGCGGTGCGCTGTTGAAGATCGTTGTAAACGTGGGCGTGTCGCTGGCCGTAATACTGCCGCTGCCTGTGGAGAAGGGATCGTTCTGCCCGGCCACGACATACGTGTCGGCATCGAGTACAGATGCTACGCCATCGTAGGTATAGTGGCCGATACGCGCGCCGTCGGCGACAATGTGGGAGCCTGCAAGCACGCGAATGTCCCCGCGCCGTTCACCGGCAATGCTTTCCGGCTCAATGATGGCCGCGCCGTGCCCCACCTGGGCGTAGGCCAGCGGATGATCGCCACCACGGATCGTGAAGGTGCCGGAAGCAGAAATTGTCACATCGCCCAGTTTGTCGCCATAGGTGCTGTAGCCGCCGTGTCCGATTTGGGCATAGGCAGCCTGGCCCGCGCCGCCGGTGAACACCACATCGCCGCCCAGCGCATGGATCTGCACGGTAGAGGTCACGAAATCCATGCCGCCTACGGGGGCGGCGTTGCCCGCGTGGGCAAAGGCCAGTTGACCACCGCCGGCGCTAAAACGCACATCCCCTGCCGCCGTCAGTGCGACATTGCCGCCCGTGTTGCCCAACATCTGCCAGCCGCCATTGCCCGCCAGCGCATAGGCGTTGATCGCGTCGTTGGCCGTAAACAGAATATCGCCGGTCTGTGTGCTCAGCGTCGTGTCGCCGCGGATACCGTTATCCGGCCCATAGCGACCATCGCCATAGGCTGCGCCGTTGCCCGCCTGGGCATAGGCGTTGATTCCGTTGCCTGCGCCGAAGCGAATCTCGCCAAAAGCCAGCAGCGTCACATTGCCGCTGTGCGCGCCCAGCGAATCACGACCACCGTTGCCCGCGTGGGCATAGGCATCTTCGGCATCACCGCCCAAAAAGACAATGTCGCCGGTCTGCGCGGTCAGGGTAATGAAGCCGCTGTGGCCCGGCAGGCCGTTGTAGGAGGGGCGACCGTCGTTTCTATAGCCGCCGTTGCCTGCCTGCGCATAGGATTGCGGCGCGTCATTGGCGGCGAAATAGATCGTGCGCCCGGCGGTCAGTTGCAGATCGCCCACCGCCGCGCCGTTGTTGTCGCCGCCACCATTGCCCGCCTGGGCGTGGCTTTGGTCGCCGGTTCCGGCCAAAAAGGTGATGTCGCCGCTCTGCGCGGTGAGTGTATGATTGCCGCTCGGTGTGCCGCCGTTGCCCGTGCCGCCGTTGCCTGCGCGCGCAAAACCATTCTGACCGGTGCCGCCGGTAAACGTGATATGCTGCGCCGCCCACAGTGTGTGATCGCCGGTTAGCACATTGGTTGCATGGTACCCGCCGTTGCCCACCACTGCGTAGGCAAAAGACCCGGCTCCTGCGCCGCCGGTCACGACGATATAGCCCTGGGCAGCAGTCAGACTGTGATTGCCGTGCGCGGTTCCTGTATAGCCGTTGCCGCCGCTGCCCACCTGGGTATACGCGTTTTGGCCTGTGCCTGCGTGCGCCACAATATCACCCATTGCGCTGTACAGCACCACATCGCCCACGATATTTCCCTGGTGTTGATTCCCGCCATGCCCGGCCTGGGCATAGGTGAAGTTGGCGCTGCCGCCGGTCAGAGAAATTCCGTGCGTGGCGCTGATGGTGATCGTGCCGGTGAGGACACCACTTATAGTGTAGCCACCGTTGCCCACCTGGGCATAGGCAGAACCACTATCGCCCCCCTGGAAGGTGACGTTCTCTGCGTATACGCTGTGATTGCCGCTGTGGTTGCCGCCCGCGAAGATCCCACCGTTGCCCACCTGGGCGTAGGTCCGCCGGACGCTGCCACCCCGGAACGTGACGTCGCCGTTTTCGGCGCGCACGCTGTGGTCGCCGCTGTGTCCACTGCCATATGCGTCATAGCCACCGTTGCCCACCTGGGCATAGGCATCGCTCCCGGAACCCGCCAGAAAGGTGATGTCGCCGTTGGCAGTCTGTACGCTGTGGTTGCCGCTGTGGCTGCCCTCCGCGAAAGTGCCACCGTTGCCCACCTGGGCATAGGTCCAATCGCTACCGCCCCCGGTAAAGAGGATGTCGCCATCCTGCGTCTCCACGTGGTGGCTGCCGCCAAAAGTGCCCGTGCTGTCGAGTCCGCCGTTGCCCGCCTGCGCCCAGCTACTCTGCCCAGGTCCACCCCGGAACTCGATGTTGCCGCTTTGGGTTTGTACGGTGTGGCTGCCGCTGTGATTACCCGCAATCTCGTGGCCGCCGTTGCCCACCTGGGCGAAGGCAAAATTGCCCTCACCCCCCTCGAACAGGATGTTGCCGGTCACGCTGCTCACAAGGTGGTCGCCACTCTGATCGCCGTCTATCTCATTGCCACCATTGCCCACCAGCGCATACGTCCACGAGCCGAAGTCGCCCCCCCGGAAGATTACATCCCCGGCCTGGGTCGCGGCGGTGTGGTTGCCGTCGTGGCTGCCGTCGGCAGCAAAGCCGCCGTTGCCCAGTAAGACCCACGCGCTGTTGTCGCCGGCCTGGAACAGAATATTGCCCGTCCCGCTGCGCACCGTGTGATCGCCCGTCTTGTTCCCATTGGCCTCATAGCCGCCGTTGCCCACCAGCGCATAAGTACCAAAAAGTTGGCCGGCCGCCACCGTCACCGCCTGGGTCGCGCTGATGGTCATCGAGCCACTGAGTTCTCCATTCAAGGCTGAACCCCAGAAGCCCCCGTTGCCCACCTGGGCCCAGGCATAGCTGGCACCGCCCTGGACCGTCACATTTTGGGCGTAGACGCCATGATTGCCGCTGAGATCGCCGTTACTGCCAAAGCCGCCATTGCCCACTTGAGCATAGGCCCAACTGCTATCGCCCGCAATA